>CAMJJD010000016.1 GCA_946406015.1 uncultured Bacteroidales bacterium
AGACTCCCACGTTGTTCGCCGTCTTCCGCGAGCACTACCACTGGGCCGACCTGCTGCACACTTCGACCATCGCCGACTACAACCGCATCGTGCACAACGGCGGCGGGCAGGACCTTATCCTGCTGGCCGAGGCGCTGCATGAAAAGAAGTATGCCGAGATTGCCGAACAGGTGCGCCAGAGCGGTGCCCGCATGGTGCTGCTGGCAGGTCCGAGCAGCTCGGGCAAGACGACGTCGTGCCGCCGCCTGAGCGTGCAGCTCTCGGTGCTGGGCTACGATGTCAACCAGCTGTCGCTCGACGACTACTTCATGGATCGCGACCGTACCCCCAAGCTGCCCAACGGGGAGTACGACTTCGAGAGTGTCGACGCCCTCGACATCCCGCTGCTCAACGAGCACCTCAACGCCCTGTTCCGCGGCGAAGAGGTGAAGATACCCACGTTCGACTTCAAGAAAGGCGAACCTTTCTACAGCGGCAAGACGCTGCAACTGGGTCCCCGCAGCATACTGGTGGTGGAAGGCATCCACGCCCTCAACCCCAAGCTGACGGCCGAGATTGACGAGGCGCTGAAGTTCAAGGTCTATGTCAGCGCCCTGACACAGCTCTCCATCGACGACCAGAACATTATCCACGGCACCGACAACCGGCTGGTGCGCCGGCTGGTGCGCGACAACAACTTCCGCGGCTGGGACGCCTACCAGACGCTGCACCGCTGGCCCGAAGTGGTGCGCGGCGAGCGCAAGCATATCTTTCCCTATCAGGAGAACGCCAACGTGATGTTCAACAGCGCGCTGCTCTACGAGCTGGGCGTGCTGAAGCGTTATGCCGAGCCGTTGCTGAAACAGGTGCCCCAAGACTGCGAGGAGTATTCCATCGCACAACAGCTGCTCGACTTCTCGGAGCTGCTGCTGCCCATAGACGACAAGTTCATCCCCCACAACTCGATTATGCGCGAGTTCCTGGGAGGGAGTGCGTTTGAGTACTAATTTTATTTAAGGGTAGTTAAAGAAGTTAAAGAAGTTATCGCGCTACGCGCTAGTAGTTAAAGACAAATGCACTTTGGACAACACAGCAGGGCAGGACAGCGCTATTGTCTTTAACCACTTTAACTTCTAGCGAAGCGATATCTTCTTCAACTGTCCAAATAAGGATTTATCCCGTCGACAATCAGGGGAGCCCGCAGGTAGATGGGCTCCCTTTCTTTCAGCTGCCGCTCGATGAGGGCACGCATCTCGGGTTCGGGGAGTCCGTGCATGAGGGGGCGCGGATTGCGGCTGCGCAAGGCGCGCTCGACGAGGGCGTCGACAGGCATCTGAAGGTATACGGCCGTGCCGTGGGCGAGGATGAAATCCATGTTGTCGCCATAGCAGGGGGTGCCGCCGCCGGTGGCGATGACGACATTGTCGAGGTCGGCGGTGGAGTGCAGCATCTGCGTCTCGAGGGTGCGGAAAGCCGCCTCGCCGAAGCGTTGGAAGAACATGGGCACGGTGTAGTGGTAGCGGGCCTCGAAGGCTCGGTCAAGGTCGAGGTAGTCCATCCCCTTGGCCTCGGCCAACTTGCGGCCGAACGTGGTCTTGCCACAATACATGTATCCAACTAAATAATACTTCATACCATTACCAATCATATCGCCCTTACTGGGTTCATTTCGCCATCAGTTCTTTGGCGGTCTGGAGGGCCGCTTTGGTGGGCGGGTCGGAGCTGAGCATGGTGGCCACCTCGGTGACACGCTCGGACGGGACGAGTTCGCGGATGAGCGACACGGTGCGGTCGGCCTCGTTCTCCTTGTATACCTTGAGGTGCTGCGAGGCACGCGCGGCAATCTGCGGAAGGTGGGTGATGGCCACCACCTGCATGTGGCCGGCCATACGTTCCATCATGCGACCTACGGCGACGCTGATGTCGCCGCTGACGCCGGTGTCTATCTCGTCGAAGATGATGGTAGGCAGAAGGTTGTGCGAAGTGAGCATGCTCTTGACGGCCAGCATCAGGCGCGAGAGCTCGCCGCCAGACGCCACCTTGGCCAGGTCGCGCATGGCGCCGCCACGGTTGGCGTTGAAGAGGAACTGCACGGCATCGTGACCCAGAGGGCCGTAGGTGGCGGCAGGCGTCAGCTCGACATTGAAGCGGGCTTCGGGCATGCCCAGTTCGTTGAGGGCGGGGAGCAAATGTTCTGCCAGCAGCTTGCCCGCCTGACGGCGGCTCTCGGTGAGTGCCTCGGCGGCTGCCTGCATGGCGGTATACGCTTTGTCGACTTGCTCCATAAGCTGCTGGATGCGGTCGTCGAGGGTGGCGATAGACTGCAGACGGGCATCCAACTCGTCGCGCAGGGCGATGAGTTGGGGAATTCCTTCCACCCCATGCTTCTTCTCGAGTCGATAGATTAACGCCAGACGCTCGTCGACCTGCTGCTGCCGGTCGGGGCTGTAGGCGATGGCATCGACGGTGGATTGCAGTTCGCTGTTGATATCGTCGAGCTCAATGAGGGAGGACTCGAGGCGCTGCAGCAACGCCTCCACATCGGGGTGATAGGAAGCAATATGGCCCAAGGCGTTCTTTCCCTGTCTCAGCCGTGAAAGCACCGACTGTTCCGTGTCGTCGTCGAGCAACGAGGCCGTCTCGGCAAGGGCTTGACGAATGGCTTCGGCATGGGCCAGCAGCTGCGATTCCTGCTCGAGGGATTCCTGCTCGTCGGCTTGCAGACGTGCTTCGTTGAGTTCGTCCCATTGGAATTGCAGGTAGTCCTGTTCCTTGCGGTTCTGTGCTTCGGTGGTGGTCAACTCCTCGAGCTGATGCTTGAGAGAGCCATACTCACGGTAGGCGGCCTGATATCTCACGGCAGGGGAATCGGAGGCGAGGGTGTCGAGCAGGTGCAGACGGAAAGAGCTGTCGGCCAGCGTGAGGGTCTGATGCTGCGAGTGGATATCGATGATGCGAGCGCCCAGTGATTTGAGGAAAGGCAGCTGCACGGGGGTGTCGTTGGCGAAAGCACGGCTCTTACCTGACGGCAGAATCTCGCGTCGCAGCACGAGCTGGTCGTCGTAGTCGACATCAGACTCATCGAAGAGGGGCTTCAGGCCCAATCCAACAATATCGAACTGCGCCTCAACGACACATTTGCGTTCCTTTTCAGCCAGCACGGCGCTGTCGGCACGCTGGCCAAGGAGCAATCCTAGGGCGCCCAGCAAGATGCTCTTGCCGGCGCCTGTCTCACCCGTGATAGCCACAAAACCGTCGCCAAAGCGGATGTCAGTCTCGCGGATAAGGGCGTAGTTTTCGATATGGAGAGTTTGAAGCATATTCTATTTAGGAGTTAAGGAGACAGGAGTTAAGGAGTTATGACAATTGTTTTTGACTCAATCACTCTGCCGTCATTCCCAGTTTTTTCTGTTTACTATTGCATTACTATACCCATTAAGCAACTTGCTTGTTTCTTCTATTTCATCTATCATCTTGGAGGCCTCTTCTTCAGAGATATAGCCAATATCAACAGAAAGAATGATATAGCATCGACATTCTTCCAAACTTCCTTGTGAGTAGTTAAGAAAACGTAGTTTGTCATCTTTTCCAAGACGTTTATAGCCTTCTGCTATATTTGCAGCAATGGAGACAGCAGCTCTTCTAAATTGAGAGATAAGTCCAAACTTCTCGTTATCTGGGAACTTTCGAGTTATCGTATAGACATGTTTAATAAATATCCGTGCTTTTTGCCAAGCTATAATATCTTCAAATCTTGTTGTCATTATATTATCTCCTTGTATTGTCTTAACTTCTTAACTCCTGTCTCCTTAACTTCCTAATTCAGCATCGGCAAGATGCGCTCCAGCGCGGCGATGAAGGCGTCGACCTCATCGCGGGTGTTGTAGACGGCGAAAGAGGCACGGACGGTTCCAGGGATGTCGTAACGGTCCATGACGGGCTGGGTGCAGTGGTGGCCAGTACGCACGGCGACGCCAAGTTGGTCGATGAGAGTGCCCACGTCGTAAGGATGGGCTTCGCCGACGAGGAACGACAGCACGGCGGCTTTCTCAGGAGCTGTGCCGAAGAGGCGCACGCCAGGGATTTCCCGGATACGGGCGGTGGCGTAGTGCAGCAGGTCGGCCTCATGGGCGGCGATGGTGTCGATGCCCACTTGTTGCATGAAGTCGATGGCGCAGCCCAGTCCCAGCACGTCGCCCACCGACGGAGTGCCAGCCTCGAACTTGAAGGGCAGATGGTTGTAGGTGGTACGTTCGAAGGTCACCTCTTCAATCATCTCTCCCCCACCCTGGTAAGGGGGCAGCTCGTCAAGCATCTCCTGACGGCCAAACATCACGCCGACGCCCATGGGGGCGTACATCTTGTGACCCGAGAAACAGTAAAAGTCGCAGCCGAGGGCCTGCACGTCGACCTTAAGGTGAGATATGGCCTGAGCGCCGTCGACCAACACCGGAACATTATGGGCATGAGCCATGCGGACTATTTCGGCCACCGGATTGACGGTGCCGAGGGTGTTGGAGACGTGCGTCACGGCGACGAGACGAGTCTTCTCGTTGAAGAGACGGCTGTAGGCGTCGAGGTCGAGCACGCCGACGTCGCTGAAGGGGATGGGGCGCAGACGGGCGCCAGCCAGCTGCCACGGCACGATATTGGAATGGTGCTCCATACCGGAGACGATGACCTCGTCGTCACCCTGGAAGAAACGTCGGGCGAAGCTGGAGGCTACCAGATTGATGCTCTCGGTGGTGCCGCGGGTGAAGACAATCTCCTCGTGGCTGCGTGCACCGATGAACTGCTGCACCTGCCGGCGCACCGCCTCGTAGCGGTCGGTGGCCACGGCGGCAAGATGGTGGGCACCACGGTGGATATTGGCGTTGAGGTGGGCGTAGTAGTCCGACAAAGTGTCAATGACCGCCTGCGGTTTCTGCGTCGTGGCGGCATTGTCGAGATAGACGAGTCGGTGGCCGTGCACCTCGGTGTCGAGGATGGGGAATTGGGAGCGTATGTCGGAAAGGTTCATTTGCGGTGTTTTTTAACGACTGCACGGATGACGAAGAAGGCCACCACGGCGGCGAAGAGTACGACGATGATGATGGAGAGCTGGTGGCTGTAGCGCTCGATGACCGACGGATCGGCTGCCTTGTAGGCCAGGTAGCCCAGCAGGGCGAGGATACAGTTCCACGCCAGCGCGCCGAGCGTGGTGAAGAGGCAGAAGGCGCCGAGGTTCATCCGCGAGAGGCCGGCGGGGATGCTGATAAGCTGGCGGATGACAGGAATAAAGCGCCCCACGAGGGTGGACACCACGCCGTGGTCGTTGAAGTATACCTCAGCCCGCTGCACCTTCTCCTTGGAGAGCTGCAGCAGGTGTCCCAGTTTGCTCTCGGCAAAGGCATAGACGATGGGGCGTCCCAACCACATGGAGAGGAAGTAATTGATGAGCGCGCCGAGCAGTGCGCCGAGGGTGCCGAAGAGCACGACGAGCCATATCTTCATGCCGCCCTTGCTGGCGGGGTTGGCTGCCACATAGACGGCAGGCGGGATAACCACCTCGGAGGGGAAGGGGATGAAGCTGCTCTCGAGCGTCATCAGGCCGCCGACTGCCAAGTAGTTCATGTGTGCATCATACCAATGCAGCACCGAAGCCACCCAACCGCTGCGGTTGGTGTCGACGGCTTCAGCAATGTTGGCAGCGTCCTGTGCCTGGACGGTCATCGGTTGCGCCACAAAGAGCAATGCCACAAGCAGCAGCAAGGGGCGCAAAGTATTTCTCGTAGGATGTTTCTCCATAGTAGGCTGTATTTTTGACAGGGGTTTCTTATCGATCTTTGGCTTTTTAAAAACAAGGATGTCATTCTATTACAAATGACTGCTCCTCTCCGGGGAGACCATGGGGCACCAACGGCCCGAGGCGGGGATGGTGCACAATCTCGGGACACAGCTCGGCCAGGGCTTCGGGGTTCACATACGGCAACACGTGGCTGGCGCGGTTGTAGCGATTGGTGTAGAAGTAGGCGGCGGCGAGATAGGTGCAATAGAATGGGTGCTGGGGATACAGTTCGAGTGACTCCTCGGCAAACTGGATGAGGATGTCGTACACCTTGTGCTTGTAGAGGAACTGTGTGTAGCGCTGGCACATCATCTCGGAGCAGTCGTTGGCCATCATCGTGCGCTCGAAATAGTCGCTGGCAGCGTCGAAATTACCCAGACTGTCATAGATGACTGCAGCGGAGAAGAGCACATCGGCGCTTTCGGGAGACAGGCGGAGCGCCTTGCGGACGAGCGGCAAGGCGGTACTCAAATCGTCGGCGACAGCATAAGCCAGCGCCAATGCAGCGACAGCGGTGGGGTCGTCGGGGTTTTCCTCGACTGCCTTACGGTAGTATACCAGCGCCATGTCGATATTCTCGACCCGCATATAGATGGTGGCCACCATGCGGTAGAGGGTCGAGCGGTTGGAGACATAGTCGCGGGCACGCAGCAGGGCTGTCACGGCATCGGCCGTTTTCCCCATATAGTCCAACGTCTCCGAGAGGTCGGTGTAGGCGGTGAAGTTGGTCTTGTCGATGGCGATGGAATACTCGTAGGCGTCGATGGCCTTCTCGAGAAGTCCCATCTCGCGGTACAGGGTGCCCAGCCCCTGCCAAGCTTCGCTGCTGTAGGGGTGCTCGCCGACAAACGATTTCAGGTAGGTCACGGCATCCTCCATATTGTTTGACTGGATGGCCGTGTCGACATAGTTAAAGAGCGTCGCCGAGTCGTAACTGTCGGTGTCGAGCGCCAACTGATAGTAGCGGATGGCCTTGTCGAAGTCGTTCAGGTGGTAATACTCTTCGGCGATGTTGGCATAGACACGTCCCAGTAGCCATCCGTCATTGGCAGCCTCCATGAAGAGTTCGATAGCTTTCTCATGCTCACCCATGGCTCCATAGGCCACACCCATGGAATAGGCCACGTCGGTGTTGCCGGGCTCCTGCCGACGGAGCGTCTTGATGATACGCATGGCGTCGTCGTACTGTTCCTTGGCAATAAAAAGGTGGGCGCGGCGAAGTTTCACTATGGTGCTGTCGGGATAAAGTTGCTCGGCATACTCAACGGCGCGTTCCAACGGGGCTATGTCGTTCACCTCAAAATAGTAGTCCATGATCACTTCCAGCTCGTCCACGTCGAAGAAGCGCTGCCCTCCACGAAGGACAGTGTTCTCGAAGTCGAGGACCAACTGGCGTTCCTCTTCGTCAAAATCCTTGAATCTATCTTTATCCATTGTATACTGTTACTTTAGGTTAGAACGAGAACCTCACCGTAAGGCCTCCCTTGGTGGTCGAGTTGGGGTAGGTGTTCATGATGTACGGGTTGTTGATGTTAGTCTGGAAGAAAGCACGAAGGGCAAGGTTTTCGGTCAGGTTATACTCGCCACTGATGTCGACCATCCATACCTCACTGCCGGACGAAATCTGTCCTCCCACTTCGGGATTGTAGCTGTTAATCTTGCGTATGTTGGTCATATTGCTGTTGTATGTGAGGTTGAGTCGCAGCACAATGTCGCTCTTGAGGTCATGTTGCTTGCCTGCGAAGAGGACAGAGAAGGCGACATCCTTGATCCGATAACCGGCGCCCACGGTGATGGCGTCACGTGTGGTCTCAGTGAGCTGGTTGTTGGAGAAAGAAAGCTGGAGGTTGCGGTTCTTGTTGACTGAGAAATTGAACTGCAGGCTGTTGACCATAGTCACATTCACCCGGATAAGAGGATTCATCTGCTCGGTAATCTGCACTCCGTCGGCGCTGACTGGCGCAATGTAGTCGCCGGTGCTGTTAAGCGCGGTCTCAAGGCCGTAATCGTAATCTTCCAAGGCCGAGAGCGCAGGGTCGGTATAGAAATGGCCCACGGAATAGGAGCATTTGTAGGAGTGAGACAGAGAGATGTTGGTAAACCACTTCTTAAGGAACTTCACCTTTTTGAGGCCGTCGTACTTGATATCTATCTCGGGCAGTGGCAATCCAAGGAAGGGAGAGAATCCATGCTTGGCAGGGTCTTTACCAAGATAGGTAGCCAGGAAAGAAGTGAGCAACACGGTCTGAGAATTGGCGCTGTAGCCGGCAGGGAAATACTGGCCGTTCATCGTGTCGAGGACCATCTGGTCGGTGTATGGGTCGGGGTTGGCATCGGCGAGCCGCTGTGCCACCACACTACGGTTATCGAGGAACTGCTGGAAGAGCTCTTCCCGGTTCATAAAAGCAGTGCTGAAAGCCCATGTGTTGGTGGTATAGTTGCCACTCATCACATAGGAGAGGGGACCCGTAACGGCATCCACATCGGACATGTACTTATAATAATACTCTTCACGCGAAGAATAGTTCTGCGAAGCGGAAAGGGTGATATTCATGTCGCGCAACGGCTCCAACTGCGCCCGAATCGAGAAGAGGTTGTTATTGGTCGACTCATGTGGCGTGTTGAACAGCGTGTCGCGGCTGAGCAGGTCGTACCTCAGCAACTCGTCGACAACGTCTTGCTGGTAGCCGAACACATAGCCAGGGCCCGGGGTCCAGTAGTGCTGCGGATCAAGTCCCACATACATCGGCTCTCCCAAATAACCCGGAAGGCGTGACCCGAGGGTGTTTTTGTACTGCACATTGATATTCTTCACGCAAGTCACCAAGCGCAAGCCAGCGTAGCCGATTTCCTTCAATGTATTCATCATCTTCTCATGCCGCAGACTGTCGGCCATGGCGACAGAGTCCTGTTTCGACATCTTCTTCGGGTCCGGCTTCTTCAAGCCCCGCGGGTTGGAAGGCCGTCGACTATTGTCGTTATTGGCCCACGCTTTCTTCAGCAACGGTATCTTATTGAAAAGCGTCTGCATGTTGGCCTGCATCGAGGCTTCCATGACCGTGGAGTTCTGAAGGATGGAACCCATCGATGCCAATGCCTGGGTAGTCCCCCTGTGGGTGAAGTCGGTACGGTAGCTCAGCGGCATCTTCAGAAAATCCATATATGGCAACTTCGAGATAGGCAGGTTGTAGGTGACGTTGACCGACTGCTGGAAGTTTTGCATCGTGCCACCCGAAGCTATCGACCGCCAGACCGAATCGACTGCCGACTGGCTCTCCAGCCGTCCGATAGGTTCCTCGATACGGGCGTTGGCATTGGCGCTATACTGGAGATGGAGGTCTTTGCTGAGGTCGTACTGCAGACCATAGTCACGTTGCCAGGTGAACTGCTTGTAATAGGTGGGGCGTATGATGACCAATGCAGCACTCTTGTTGCGCAGCATCGTCTCTTCAAAATCGCGATACACCTCGGTGGAGAAGGTCAGATTCTTGGGGAGATAATAGAAGTTGAAGTCATTGATTATCTTCCAGTTTTTCCCCTTGAATAGTTTCGACTTCTCGAACGGCTTCACCGGCTTGGGCTGAAGGGCATAGCTGTATGTAAGGCCGCCACGATGTTGGTCTTTGTTGTAATGCTCAATCTCGTCATCCGACGAACGCTCCCGACTGTAGGCGTAGGAGAAGGAGAAGTTCTCTATGTCGTAGATATGCTGTTTCAGGCTGGCCTTCCCCACCCTGTTCTTGCGCACATTGGAGAGGGTGAGGTTGGTGGTCGACTTGTGGCGCTGTGTCATCCTGGCCACACTGTCGCGCTCGGCGGCAGTCTGGTAGGTCTGCAGGTCGTCGTAGAGCAGCACATCGGGGTTATAGGGGTTGTACTCCGGACTGCCGATCTCCTTGCTATAATCTAGATAGAGCGGGATGTGCATTCCCCAATCCTCTGGAAGGAACTTGTCCAATTCCATATCGAAGGTGGTCTGGAAATTGAATGTATTAACCAGTTCCTCCTTGATAAGCGGGTCTTCCAAATTGCCAAAGTTCGCAGTGGTATAGGAACCGTAGAGTTGCAGATTGCCGACATCGGCCAAGTTGGTGCGTGCCATCGCCATCGCAGCCCACCCACCTTTGTTGATATAGTCAGACAGGCGCAATTCGTTCACCCACACGATGGCCGACTTGGGCAGCATATCGTTCCCGTCGACGAGAGACTCTTTCTTGGGATTGCGCACACCTATCATAATGACCTTTATCTTTCCCAGATTGGGCGTTCCCAGCACCGTATACTTCTTCCCTTCCACTCGTTCGGAATAGAGCAACGAGGGAGAGTAGCCGCTTTCCCCAGCCCTGATATGAATGTTGCGGTGAGTCTTTATCTCGGTCATCATCTGCAGGTCGATATCCACATTGTTGTCCAACGGCCAGATGGCATAGGGGTCGTCGACCGAAGTGCCCCAGGGGGTGAACTTCAGCGGCAGCTCATACTCATAGTAGTTGTTGGTGTAGTCGCTTCCCAGACGTACAAACAGCACCAGGTCGTCGTCGTTAAGAGGCTTGTCCGAATACTTCTTTTCGGCATGGACGAACATCTTCATGTGGCCATAGAAGCGCAAGTCGTAGCTCGTGGAACGGTAGATAGCCCGTGCGTCGCCCGAGGCCAGCTGATCCACATCGAGCGACACAGCCTGCTCGTTGAGCTGTATATAACTGCTTCCCGTCGTGTACCATTCCTCGCGTTCGATGCCGGGAGGCAACACGTAAGGCACTGGCTGACGACTGCCGTTCTCCTCGATATTGACCGTTGAGATGTTGAACGAAGTCTCCTCGGTGGTACCGGTCACATAATCGCCTGGCTGCAGCAGGTCTTCCGTGTACTTGCGCCAGGTGGAATAGACCAGGTCGAGGGTGGCAAAGCGCAGGATGATAGGTTCGCTGAACTGGTTCAGGAACATTCGGATGAATCGGATGGACTGGTAGCCGTTGATGGTGCCCACTTTCTGGTCCGGCTCCCGTATGGGGATACGGAACTGGTACCACTTGCATGTAGTGGTCTCACCATTGGCCAGCTGCACGTTGCGGGCCTCCTGAATGTCGACGATATGGTTCTCGCCAATCACCATCCGTTCCGGACTGAGGTCAATCACATATTGGTAGTAGTTCTCCGCTTCGCTGAGGGTATTGTCGCGATTGATATCCTCCACATTGGGATAGGCCGAGCCGCTGGTATTATAACTCTCCTCCATGTCACTGTCGACGGGTGAGTTGCCCTCGGCATTGTTGAAGAACTTGTATCGGTCGTTAATCTTCACGTCGTTCTCGTCCCAATAGGAGCTGCGGAAGTAGCGGAAATCGTCGCTGGAGGGGTCCTGCAGGGCCTGCTGATAGGCCTGACTGGAGGTACCGAACCGCTGGGCGATGGCGTTAAGATAGTCGGCGAAGAAGGTCTGCTCGTCATCGAGGCCATGGGTGCTGCCGAGGCCGTCGTAGCCCACATCCTGATACTTGCGGGCCTCCTCGTCGTTGTCGAAGGCATTGACGATGGGCTGCGTCGTCGACACACGACCCCAGATGGTGGTGTCCACATTGACCACTGTCAGACTCGTTGGAAGTCCGTTCTCAAAACTCTTGCGGCCGTCACGTAGGATGTCTTCGCTGATATCACCCAGGTTGATATAAAGCTTGCCCCCGCTATGGGTGGGATTTTCAATGAAAGGATCCATCAACCAGAACTCGATGGTCTCGATATTCTGGGTCTCGAAGTCAGTATAATCCAGTTTGCGCATGATACCGCCCCAACGCGAGGCCGGGTTTTGCAGCAATCCGTTCTCATCGATACCGGCACTATAGGCCGACGGTGCCACATCATAGTTGTACGGCCCCTTCTCTTCGGGATAGTATGCCATGTTCAGTTCATAGACTGCCGTCGGTTGTCCGGAGGCAAGGTCTTTGTTCGGAAACACCTCCTGCTCGGCAATGCGACGGGCATAGGGTTGCGAACGGTCGTCAGCAGTTATATTGCTGGGGCAGTTGCGGTCATAGAAATCCTGACTGATACGGTACCATGCCAGTTTTGCCCTGTTGTAGCCATAAGCCAACCCCGTGCCGGGAGCTGTCTCGGGGAACATAGCCAACGGCGTGGCGAAGTCCTGTGGTGTGCTGGCCAGCGACCATGAGACTGCCGATGTCAGGCTGATGCTGTTCTCCGCGCCTTCGAAGTCGTCGACATACGACACAGCACCTTCTTTCGAGCCGGTGCTGCTCATGCCCGGGAGGAAGTGGGCGAACTCGGCCGTCAGGCTGAGGTTCGACGGTGCCTTGGTCTGTATGCCCGGCAGGAGGTCGACCAACTTGGTGATGAACGGCACTTCGTGGCTGTAGTTCAGGTCCACCCCCCAAATGGTGTTGCTCGTCGGCTCGTCGCCGAAGTTATTCTTCTGCGTGAGCGGCTTCTCGTGCAGATTCATCACCGTGGCACCCAGGTTAAAGTTGGGCTGGAACTCATAGTTGATATGTGCGCCCAACATGCGTTTGGTGGTCATGCTGAACGAATTGTTTTCCGAACTCACGCTGATGGGGGTGTTCGACGAGAGGATGCTCTCGTTGATAATACGCACCGTACCCATGGTGTAGTCGACCGTGTAGTCCACATTCTCTATCAGCGGCATGCCACCGGCCGTGACTGTCACCGAGCCAGGCGATACACTGTAGCCCAGCGATATCTCACCGCTGACGGTGCTGGAATAGTAGCCCTCCAGATAGAACCGGTTGCGGTCGGCATACTGCTGTGCCAAGGCTTGCGTCATCGTATACAACGAGTCGAAACAGTAGCGGTCGGCCATCTCGCCGCCTCCCAGCAATTCACGCAGGTCTTTTCCGAACGGCTCCACATAAGGGAAATAGATACGACCTGTCGAAGCCTGGATGGTACCGCCCTTGAACGCCGCCGAGTCGAACCAGTCGAAGACTCCGTCGGCGTAGTAGTAACTCTGGGTGGCATCCATACGGTCGAGGCCGAAGACTTCAATCAGCGGCTTGCCCTGCTGCGGGCCTTCGGTAAAGAAACCAATACCCACACCACCCTCAGGACTCTCGTACAGCACATTGAGACGGAAATGGTCGCGGCTGAGCTGACTACTCCTGAGAAAGTAGACATTCTTCATCATCAGGCGCCAAAGCGGTCCACGGGTATCGGTTGAAGTACCTTTGATTAGCTTGACGATAAGTGTATTGGGGTCGTTGACACCGTCGGTGGTCAGTTCACCAACCTGATAGACATTGGTGTCGCCCACCACTTGGTATTGGTAGGCCACGGCCAGCACCTGGTCGTTGCTCAACGGCTGATTGAGGGTGATGAATCCCAGTTGGGCGTTGAAAGTGTACTCGTTGCTGGGAAGCAGACGGGCACTCTCGACCTTCTCGTAATCGGTGCCGCCAACCATGCCCACCCCCTGCATATAACTGGTCACCGAGTTGATGCTACGCACCGACGAAGGGTTGATCAACGTCAGCAGGTCGTTGGCTCGGTTGTCGGGCAGAGGCATTCCCATCCCGTTGACCCGGCCATTGCTCGGATTGGCCTCGCCGAGGTCCGTCAAGGCCAAGATATTGCGATTCTGCGTCACCGCGGCACCCACATTGGTGCGCCACACCTCGATGCGCAGTATGCGGATGTTCGAATTCACCACCGGCAGGGTGCTCATGGCACGGTTGTAGTTCTCATAGAAATACTGCGAAATGAAATAGTGGCGGTTTTCCTCATACTCGTCGGCCCTGATTTCAAACTCATGGCTGCTGGCACCACCCTGCACCTGCATATTCTCGGTCGAGGTCTCCTTCTGCGAAAGCACGGCATCCACCGTCAGCTTGCCGAATTTCAACTTGGTATGGAAACCGAACAACTGCTGGCTACCCTTGATGAGGGTAGTCTGCAGCGGGAACGAGATGTCGGCCGCCTCGAACAGTTGCAGGATATCATCCTCCTTGCCCTCATACTTCAGCTTGTACTGATTCTCGAAGTCGAAGGTGGCCTTGGTATTCTCGTTGATATTGAAATCTATCAGGTCGCCTATCTTGGCGTTGAGGTTTATCTGTATGTTCTCATCGAAATCGAAGGTAGTGATACTCCGCTCGTGCTGGTCACGCTGGGGGTCCTTGCGGTAGTTGTTCACAAGCTGGAAAGTCAAGTCGGCCGACCCGCTCGGGTCGATATCAATGAGAGGCTTGCCGTCCAGCAGGTCCAGCTTCTGAGTAATCTGGTTGAATCCGGGTATCTTGTTCAGCAGGCCGCCGCCGGCATTGTCGAGCACCGACCCTTCCTGCTTCTCGTTCCAGTACTTGCTCAGCAACTGGTCCATCTGCCAATCCTGATACTCTTCGAAGGTCATATAGTCGCGGCTGATGACCATGTCGCCCACCTTGGTGATGCGCACATAGTCGCCCGTCGCGGGGTTGTACTCCACCGTAGTGGTGATACCTGCCGGCGTATAGCCCGACCCCATAGGCGTATAGCCGCCGCTGTCAGCCTGCGCCCACAAGGGGCCTGCGGCTGTCAGCAGCAGCAATAGCAGTATTATTATATATCTAGCCTTCAATACGCACTACAAGTTAACCAATCATAAACGAAGATGCGGAATATTTATTGTATTCCGCAGGTGTAATATATAATAAAAAAACTATAAATGCCTCTCAATTCCCCAGCCTTTTCGTCGGCATTTCGTCGGTACATCTTCGGTATTTCTTCGGCTTAAACCGAAGAAACACCGAGGATATATTTAGAAATCAACTAAATAAAAACCAACTACAGGCGCTGCAGACCCACTTTTATAATATCCTCGACAGTCATCGGACTGCCGTCGGGGGTCTTCCAGTCGTTGGACATCAACAACTTCTCGACGGCAGGCTTGGCAAATCCCAGCATCACGAGTGCCGTCATAGCTTCGTCGCGCGCCTGGGTGTTCTCCGAACTCCGGATTCCGACTTCCGATCCGACCACCCCCACCTTGTCGGCCAACTCCAAGACGATGCGCTGGGCTGTCTTGGCACCGATACCCTTCACACGCTGCACTTTTTTGACATCCTGCATCTGGATGGCCTGACGAAGTTCGTCGACCGTGAGCGACGACAGCATCATACGTGCCGTCTGGTTGCCCACGCCGTTGACTCCGACAAGGATGCGGAACATCTCGCGCTCGGCCAGGTCGTAGAAGCCGAACAGTTGCTGCGCATCCTCGCGCACCACCAGATGGGCATAGAGTTTCACCTGTGCAGCATCAGCCCTGCGCAGCGCCTCGTAGGTATTAAGTGTTATTTCCAGCAGATACCCCACACCGCCACAGTCTATAACTGCCTGTGTAGGCTCCAGATTTGCCAATTGTCCTTTGATATATTCGTACATAGTCTGTTTAATTATCGAACTGATAGCCGATTCCAGTGGCGGGGCTACCCTCCTGCAGATGGTAGTCATCCTCGTCGGTGTCGACAAACTGAGGGTCTTCGTCCCAATCGCCGCCCTTCACCAGGCAGTGAGTGAAACTATAGTTGAGTTGGCATGCCTCTATGCCGCTTACAATCACCTCGGCGGGTGAGTAGGTGCCATAGATGATGCAGTCGGTGAAGTCGGCCTGCGTGAGGTCGCCCGTCTGCGCCACGCTACCGTCGGCAGCCAGCAGATAATTGGTCAGCACCACGCTCTCTATGCGGCGTGACGAATAGCGCCAGTAGTCGGCGAAGGTGCAACCCGCGAAGTCGTAGCTGCCGCCCCGCAACACGGTGAGGCTGGTCAGGCAGTCGTAGACCAGCAGGTTGCTACCGCTGATGCTGCCGCCTTGCCCTATGAGGGCGCAGTCGCTCATGTTGCGGATGACGGTGTTGCTCACCGTCAGGTCGGCGTCGGGGTAAACACGCAGGCCGCCGGTGCCATTCTCTACAATGGCGTGGTTGATGATATTGCCCGTGCTGCCACTGGTGAACCAGAGGCACTGCCACTGGCCCGGCAGGAACGAGTACCAGCCGTCGTGACGCAGCGAGGTGAAGAGCACCGGCTGCTCAGCGCTACCGCTGGCAATCAGCCGTGCGTTGGTGTCTATGGCCAGGATGGCATTATTGTAGAAGTAGAGTTCATCACCGGGCTGCAAGGTCAGCGTATTGCCGTCGAGGACCGCGGCAACACCCATGATGACATGTGGCCGCGTATGGTCCCAGTTGGCACAGTCAATGACGCTGTAGGGCTCTCCCTCGGGTACCGCGTGGTAGACGGCATTGCGGCCCCAGGCCGTCAGCGGCAGCCGCTGGCCGTTGCCGAAGACGATGGCATCCTCCTCCAGGAAAGGCGCCGTCTGGTCGTTGGGGTTGATATTTGCCTGGACGAAGATGAAGAGGCTGTCGCCCGCCAGGAGTTCAACATCACGCGCCACGAGCGATGTGTCGCCGTCGACATTGAGACGGAATCGGCTTGCACGTCCTTTCTGCAAGGTGACACTGCTTATCACGACATCGTTACCGGTGGCATTGTAGACCACCACCTGACGGGTGGCGCTACCGACGGTGGTGAAGAGGGTGTCGAAACTGAGCGTGTCGACCGAGAAACAGAGCGGCACCTCGCGCTCGTCGGCATAGCCGCCGTCAGCACACGAGAGCGTCAGCATCGGCATCACGGCCGCCAGCACTATAAGATATAGGATTTTCTTCATTTGCCTTATCTCCTGTCTCCTTATCTACTTACTCCGTATAAAGTCCTATCACAGCCTCTATCCGCTCGCGGCACACAGGGCAGAAAGGCGCATAGTCGCGCATCATGCAGTGCATCACAGGACGGTAGACACCCTTACTGCTATAGCCCGCCCCTTCATAGACGCCCAGCGGTCCGTTCTCGGTGCGTGGCACCTTTGCATTCTCCGGTGTCGGCACCGGCGTTCCCTTCTTGAGCATACGCCTCCACTTGCTGTCAAAATCCACGAGATTGGTGATGTTCGGCTCCAGCGGCTCATACTTCGTGCGGTGCAAGTCGGCATAGCTCAACTCTTCGTCGACATACTCGTCGGCCAGACCGCCGATACCATGGCCCAGCTCATGCGTCAGCACCATCTCGGCCATCGAATGCAGCGAACTGACAGAGTAGAAGTTGTATATAGCTCCGCCACCGTATTTCTTGTTGTTAAGTACAATGATAATGTGGTCACATGGCACTTGCCCAAGCACATCGTGCAACTGCCACACCTTGAAGGTCATCGCATAGCGGTCAATCCCAAAAGCGTTGTATTCTACCCCGGCGTCGCCTTTGACGAAATAAATATTGAAGTCTGTTTTGAAACTCCGGAACGGTTCCTTGTCAAAGAGCAACTGCTTCATGCGGTTACACACCTGCTTGTAGGCCATGTCGTCCATCGTGTCGAACCCCTGCATGACGAAAGCCATATCGAATTTGTTATAGCTGTCTCCATATAAACTGAAGTCCACATCCTTCCCATGGTCAAGGAACTCATACTCCTTCCCTTCGATGTTTCTCGGAGAGCGGGTCTCCAACCTCGTCTGTCGAGGGACATATTCGACCACCGTCTGATCGACCAGCCGCATAGCCTGGTCGCGTCTCTGCAAAGCTATCATCACCTTGCCTTTCGGCATGGGCAGCAACAGGGTCTCCTCGAAGCGTCTGGTGACAGTGCGGCCCTCGGGGGTGTCCTTGTACTCACGGAAAAGGCTGCTGTAGCCGCGCGAATAGAGTTCCCGGCCCGTCGCCGCATCGCGCACCACCACACGGTTGTCACCGTTGTTGAAGGGGTCAAGCAGCTGCGTGCGCGACCCGTGCCAGTCGCACTGGCGGTCAATCCAATGCTCCACCCACACAGTGTCGCCCTGCGCCGACCCCTCGCGCAGGCAGTCAAGACGCAGTGTGCCGCCGGTGAACCAACGGTCGAAGTCTTGCGTCTGCGCCAACAGGACAGGGCTCATGGCAAGGAGTGTCAACAATAACAAAATCTTATGTCTCATTGCCTTTAATAACGGCATTCGCCATCTGTTATTGTATTTTTATTTCACCACATAAGGATTTTTTTGTACTTTTGCACTTTCTTTTTAGAATGAAAATATGCTTATTAAGCTCTACAACGACAACCCTAACATACGCGAGGTGAGGCGAATAGCCGACGCGCTGCGCAACGGCGAGGTAGCCATCCTGCCCACCGACACGCTCTACGCCTTCGCCTGCTCGATGGAGCACAAACGCGCCGTCGAGGAGATTGCAACGCTCAAGGGATTCAAACTGAAACAAGCCAAGTACGCGATGCTCTGCTCCGACTTGAGCATGGCCAGCGAATATGTCCGCGCCATGGACCGCGACACCTTCGCACTGCTCAAGCGGTCGCTGCCCGGTCCCTTCACCTTCATCATGGAGGCTTCGGGGGCTGTGCCACGCAACTACCAGAACCAGAACCACACCATCGGCATCCGCGTGCCCGACAACAATATCGCACGTGCCATCATCGAAGAGCTGGGATCACCGCTCATCAGCACCTCGGTGCGCCCCATCGGCGAGGAAGACGGCGAGGTGGAGAACTACACCGACCCCGACCTCATCCACGACCGTTTCGGCAGCCGTGTGTGGGGAGTCATCGACGGCGGCATCGCCGATGCCGAGCCTTCGACGGTGGTCGACTGCTCCGACGGCATCGAGCTGGTGCGCCAAGGAAAAGGAGAAATAGAATTATAATAAGCTGTGAGCTGTAAGCTTTAAGTTTTAAGTACTACACAGGTTAACGGCAGTTTACTTAAAACTCACAGCCTAAAACTTTAAACCAATAATGAAACAGATACTGAAAGCCGCCGAGCTCACCTCGGCTGTCAACGCCGCCCGTCAAGAGGGCAAGCAGATAGGCCTCGTGCCCACCATGGGTGCCCTCCACGAGGGTCACCTCTCGCTCATCGAGCGCGCCCTGAAGGAGAACGACCTCGTCGTGGTCTCCCTCTTCGTCAACCCCATCCAGTTCAACAACAAGGAAGATCTGGAGAAGTACCCCCGCACCATCGAGGCCGACCTGGAGTTAATTAAGAATTTAGAATTAAGAATTAAGAATGAGGCCAAAGCCTCCACTCTGCTGGCCTTCACGCCTACCGTCGAGGAGATGTATCCACAGGGTGAGCCCAAGGAGGTCTACCACTTCGGCCCCATCGAGGAGGTGATGGAAGGGCCGCGCCGTCCAGGCCACTTCAGCGGTGTCGCCGTGGTGGTACGCCGTCTGTTCGATCTGGCACAGCCCCACCGCGCCTACTTCGGCGAGAAAGACTACCAGCAGATTGCCGTCATCCGCAACTTGCTGGAGCAAATCAAATATCCCATCGAGTTGGTCCCCTGCCCCATCGTGCGTGCCGATGACGGCCTGGCCCTCAGCAGCCGCAACATGCGCCTCTCCCCTGCCGCCCGCCAGATGGCACCCGCCATCAACGCCACCCTCGAGCAGGCCGCCGAGATGGCCGAGTACGAGGAGGTCGACGACGTCAAGGAGTGGGTGCTCGACACCCTGGCCTCGTGGCACGAAGTGAATGAATGCGGCGAAGGCTTGCAGTTCGAGCCCGAATACTTCGAGATTGTCGA
Source organism: uncultured Bacteroidales bacterium (assembly GCA_946406015.1). Classification (GTDB taxonomy): domain Bacteria; phylum Bacteroidota; class Bacteroidia; order Bacteroidales; family P3; genus Colimorpha. The sequence continues at coordinate 19,388 of CAMJJD010000016.1, forward strand.
CGCCATCACCCTCCAGCCCATCGCCGACTGGGACGAGGCCGGGGAGCATGGCGCCGTAGGCTGCATCGCCGTCTGGCTCGACGGCGTGCGCCTGATAGATATCGTCAAGTTCTAGGACTACCTAATCATCCAATTCACCCCCAGCAGGGCGTTGGCTTCCATTATACCCGTGCGGAAGCCAAGTCCGGCAGCGAATCCGGCTTGGGCCTTGAGCTGCAAGGCTGGTGTCGCCTGCCACATCACCTCGGCCACGCCGCCGACGTTCTCCATACCGGCGCTAATCATCAACCGGTCGGTAGCCAGCCAGCGGGCCATGATATTGAACTGGAATGGTTTGTCGCTTTGCCTAGCATAGACAGTATTAGTGCCCAGAAGGCGGTCTTTCCCAAAAGCGTAGCTCAATCCGTAGTCGAGCACCCATCGGCTGCCCAAATGGTTGCGGAACTGGAAGCCCAGCGCAGTGAAAAAACCACCTCCCGGAGTGTCCCAATCGCTATTGGAATATTTTACCAGTTGATGGCTATATACCAAACTGGCCGACACCTGCGGCACCCAGCCTAGGCCACCCTCATATATCAGCATCTTCACTCCCAGCATGGGGTTGAGCATAGGTAGGGTATCAGAGAATTCACCTGAAGAGAACGTATAATGATATCTCGTGTAGGCACCAGACAGGCCTGCCATCAGCTCGAAGCGGTTGCCGAGGCCGTAGCGCAGCGTGAGTCCGCCACCGAGATCACGATAGGTGTCATGGATACTAACGGTATGACTACCGTTGATAGGGACCTCTCTGTCTCCACTAAGACTGTACCATGTGGCCGCACCGCTCAGCTGCAGGTGTCCCTTACCCACAGTATTTGGACCCGTGGTGCGGAGCAGCGGGTTGGTGTCGGCCACCTGCGGCGGCTCGAGGAGGTTGATCTGTGCCTGTGCGGTGCCAAGCAGGGCTATCGCAGCAAAGAAAACGATAGCGGCAAAGGTGTGCTTTATTGTCTTCATAGTATCAGTTGTTTCTATTTGTTACAAATATACTGTCATTCCAGCAAGGTAGAGGTCGCTGCCAGTCACCGGGTCGCGGTAGGAGGGCAACAGGTTGGCGAAGAAGCGCACGCCATGTATCAATCCCAGCACGTCGGTCGAAAGGGTGACGCCCACTTCCAGCTTCCACCGCAGCAGCGACTCGGTATGGTGGCTAACCTGGTGTACATCGTCAATGCCGGTGCTACCGCCGTTGCGGTCGGCGTAAGACCTGTTCAAGAATAAGTTGTTGCTTAAGGCATATCCTGCAAAGAGGTCGCCAGTCACGGACAGCAGCCTTTTCTCGTGGGGCCAAGGGTACCAGGTAGCCTGCACGGGGATGCCCAAATGGAAGAAGTATGTGAAATAGTGCTGCTTGCCATTGAAGGTCTCACAAAACTCTAGCCCGTTGGCATAGATGTAGCCGTTGCCGTCGTCGACCTCATGCCAGTCCACGTTGTAGTGCAGCGGGTTGAAGGTGAAGTCGAGTCGTGCACCCGTGGAGAGGCGCCAGCTGGGCGACACATGGTGCTGTAGCAATATCGGCACCTGCATCATTAAGCCGTACTTGGAGTAGTAGGGCGTGAATTGGTTGGCGGTAGTGAAGAGGTTGACACCCGCCGAGAAACCCATCACCAGCGTGGTGCGGTGCTGTTCATCCCACCGCGCTACGGTGTCGTCCACCACACTCTGCTGCGCACTGGCGGCAGTAGCAAGAAGCACGGCGGCAAGTATTGTCATTATACGTTTCATATCCATAATCATTTATTGTTACAATATATTGAGTGCTAACATTGTGCCGTCCATCTTGCTGGGCTCGTGGCGGCGCAAGAGAGTCTTGAAGATACTCGCACGCTTGGACTTTCGCTCCTCGGCAGTGGCGACAGGCTGTTCTGACGTATTGCTGACTGACACTATCGGTGCGGCGATTGTCTCAACAGACTCGGTCTGTGCTATGGGTGCAGGCTCGGACACTGCGGCCTCTTCTATCATCATCACCTTGTCCTGTCTTTCAACCACAGGCTCTTCCACTTCCATCAGCTCTGCCGGCACCTCCTCGGCCACATATTCCTCCACCACCGTAGGTTCAGCAGTCACCCTAGGGCGCTCGCAGACGGGGTGCTGCACAGCAGGGGCCGCAGGCGTTGAGTCGGCAACCACAGGAGTTACCTCCGGCACTTCGGCTTGCGCCACAAGGTTTTCATCCACGGTGCTTTCTGTGGGGATGAACCAAACACGCACGGCTGTGCCGATGAAGAAGAGCACGCAGGCCGCAGCAGCCATACGCGAGACCCACCACCATGCACCATGCTTTCCACTTTCCACTTTCCGCTTTCCACTCTCCTCTGCCATGCGGTCGATCATCGCACCCAGCTCCTGCCGGCGTCGCTCGTCGCGGCCGGCATGTTCCACCTCGGCCAGCAGACCTTCAAGGTCCAGTTTATGTTTATCGTTGTTCATATTGCTGTATCATTTGTTTCAGAGATGAATAGGCTCGCGAGAGTAGCGTGTATACATTGCCCTCGCTGACGTGCAGTTTGGCGGCGATATACAGCGTGTCGGCGGCATCAAAATGCTTCAATCGCACCGCCTCGGCCTGCCGCTCGGGGAGGCGCTCTATGAGTTCCATGGCCAGCCGCAGCCGTTCCTCTCTGTCTGCGTTCTCTTCCTCGGCCATAGCCATCGTGCGCTCGTCGATTTCCACCGTAGGCTTGCGCTTGCGCAGCAGGTCGACGCAGCGGCGCTTGACCAGCATGATGCACCACGCCTCGCGGTTGACCACCCGCCGCAGCTTCTCGCGCTCCTCCCAGAGGGTGACGAAACAGTCCTGCACCACGTCGGCGGCGTCCTCTTCGCTGCCCAACAGGTGCTCGGCCATGCGCTGCATGGCCGGCTGCAAAGGCAGATAGTCGAGTTTAAACTGTTCCGTGTCGCGTTTCATACCTTGTAGTCGTAAAAGTGTAGGAAATCTTACACGGAAGATGAAGATTTTTTTCTCTAGAGCATCTAGATTATCTAGAGTTTCTAGTACTTCTAGAATTTCTAGAGCAGCGCCCGCAGGGCCAGTTCGTAGCCCTGCAGGCCGAGGCCGCAGACCATGCCGCGGCAGGCCGAGGTAATCAGCGAATGGTGGCGGTACTCCTCGCGGGCGAAGATGTTGCTCAGGTGTACCTCCACCTTCGGCGCCGGCACCGCCAGCAGAGCGTCGCGTAGAGCCACCGAGGTGTGGCTGTAGCCGCCAAGGTTGACAATAAGGCCATCGTAACGGAATCCTATCTGCTGTATACGGTCGATGAGTTCTCCCTCCACATTGCTCTGGTAATAGGTAATCTCCACTTCAGGGAAGCGAGCGCGCAGCCCCTCGAGGTACTCCTCCATCGTGGTGCTTCCATATACCTCAGGCTCACGCTTCCCGGTGAGGTTGAGGTTCGGTCCGTTGATAATCTCAATATGCTTCATGCCTATAACAACGGATCCACACACCATTTTATTGCCCGCCGCCCATCTTGATTGCTAAAAAAAGTTAAAACCACCCTTGTGATTAAAAAATTAATCCACTGCACACAATAATGCATTATCGGTGCCGTTAATTTGGTAGATTAAATTTTTAATCCGAAGTTTAAACAATAAATCATACACTATGGCACGCAAGAAACAAGAGTCCACACCCACCCTGACCAAGGCCGAGGAGCAGGTGATGCAGGCCGTCTGGCGTCTGGGCGAAGGCTTCGCCGGCGACATTGCGGCGGCGATGGAAGAGCCCAAGCCGGCATACCGCACGGTGCTGACCGAAATCCGCATCCTGGAGCAGAAAGGGTTTGTAGGCCACCGCGAGATGGGCGGCAACAACCAGTACTACCCGCTGGTGAGCAAGGCCGACTACTCCGGCCGGCAGCTCAGCGCCCTGGTGGGCAACTACTTCGGCGGCAGCTACCGCCAGCTGGTCTCCTTCTTCATGGAGAACAAGGGCATCGGCCGCGAGGACCTCGACGCCCTGGCTAAGATTATTGAGGAGAAGAGAAAGGAGGTGCAGCAATGAAGTACCTGCTACTGGCCGCCTCGGCGACGGCCCTGTTCTTTGCCGCCTACTGGCTGCTGATGTGTAGAGAAAAGCGCCACCAGATGGTGCGTTTCTATCTGATGGGCACCCTGGTGCTGGCATTCCTGTTGCCTGCCGTCCACCTGCATATTGCAGTCCCACATCAATACGTGATGAACGAGGGTGCCACAGGCATCTTCCCAACCCTAGCATATCAGACAGCACAGACAAGTCCTACTGGGCATACAAGTCCGACGCAGCAAGCCGACATCAACTGGCTATTCTGGCTGTGGCTGGCCGGAGCCGTCGCCGCAATAGCGGTACTGATGGTCCGGCTGGTCTCCCTTTGGCGCAGGATGCGCGGCCTGCCCTTCGTGGAACGCGATGGCATGAAGGTGGCGTTGGTGAACGACAACACAGCCGCCTTCTCGTTCGGCAACCATATCGTGGTGGGTACCAAAGGCTTCTCTGAAATAGAAGTGCAACAACTCGTGGGTCACGAGACGGTGCACGTTCGACAAGGCCACACCGCCGACACGCTGCTTTGCGAACTGGCCAAGGCGGTGCTGTGGTTCAACCCATTCATCTATTTATATGCGCGCGAGCTGAAGCGCGTGCACGAGTACATCGCCGACAGCGCGATGATGAGCGCCAGCTATGCCGAGCTGTTCTACCATCAGGTGAGCGGCCATCGCTACAGCCCGTTGGCTAATGGATTCGACTACCGTATGGTTCACCAGCGCATCGCCATGATGGCGCAGCAGCGCCGTCACGGGGGATGGCTCAAGCCACTGGCGGCCCTGCCCATCGTCGCCATGGTGCTGCTTGTGGCCTGTTCTCCGAAATCAAACAGTCCTCTGGTGGGCCAGTGGGAATATGTAGGCATCACGAGAGAATTCATCTATGACGATGGGAAAACCGACTTCCAGATCATGGAAGAAGAACCCGACAACACATACCCGAGAATAAGCGACCTCAACTTCCGCGCCGACGGCACCGCGACAGTGATAGCCTGGGACGTGAGCAACTGGGTCACCGACGAAGAGAACAACGACACAAAGACCCTTGTGCCCGGCGACATCTTCGACTACACACCCTACGCCATCGAGTGGCAAGTGGTGGCCGACACACTCCTGATGTGCAACGACAAAGGTGGCCGCGAAGCATTTCACATTGTAAGCCTCGACGACGACACGCTCGTCTTCGTCTCGAGCAGTATCTTTCATCTACAAAACAGAGGCGAAGGCCACACTCGTGAAACCTACACCTACCGCCGCAAGAAATAACCTAAACCTCACATAATCATGAAGCGTACAGCAATCATGCTGCTGCTCCTCGAAGTGGCGGCGGGCGTGGGCTACGCCCAGACAAACGACACCATCGTTCTCGACAGCCTCTACATCCCCGAGTCGGTGCGACAGCTGGAGGAGATGGAGATCACCGCCGAGCGGCCGCTCTACAGCGTCGACGGCGAGAAGCAACTCTACAACGTCAGCGACGACCCCAGCGTGCAGACCGGCACCGCCAGCGACGCCCTGCAGAATGCCCCGGGCGTGGAGGTCGACGCCGAGGGCAACATCACCCTGCGCGGCTCGCAGAGCGTTGACGTGTGGATCGACGACCGTCCCTCGAACCTCAGCGGCGAGGCCCTGCGGCAGTACATCAAAAACCTGCCGGCCGGCGCCATCGACCGCATCGAGGTCATCACCAACCCCTCGGCGCGCTACGGGGGCGGCGGTCCGGTGGTGAACCTCGTGATGCGCCGTAAGGTGAAGCGCAACGAGTTCCTCTCGCTCGGCGCCAGTGGCAACCTGCGCCCACAGGTGTCGCCTTGGATCAGCTACGTCTATGGCGGCAAGAAGTTCTCCTTCAACGTCTACGCCGAGTACGACTATTCCCACACCTGGACCGACCAGAGCGGCAGCAACATGATGCTCACCCCGCAGGGCGACACCAGTGCCCTGCGCAGCTACACCTCGCACAGCGACGCGCGGCGCCACGGCAGCTACCTGTGGCTCAGCGGCCACTACGACATCGACACCCAGCGCACCGTCCGCCTCTGGGGTGGCGCCTATCCGTCGGTCTACTTCAACGGGAGCAACACTGAGTGCCAGTGGCGCGAGCTTATCTATGCGCCAGGCGACTACAGTTACCGCAACACCTCCGACTACCGCTTCCCGCAGGCAGGCGGCTTCGGTGGCGTGGAATACACGCGACGCTTCAACACTGATGGCGAGAAGCTGTGGCTGCAACTCGGAGGCAGCACCTTCGGCTACCACAGCAACGGCACCAACACGCGCACCTACACCGCCCTGGTCGGGCAGGACATCACCCTGCTGGACGACACCCGCAGCCGCGGTGGCCTCAGCACCTACGTCGATGCCGGCTACACGCTGCCGATAGGCAAGCTGTGGGAACTGGAGGTGGGTCTCGGCGGCGGACGCGACTTCCCGAGCAGCTATGTCTATATCTCCGACAGCCTCATCGACGGTATGACCGTACACGACGTGTTGCGGAGCATGAACAACAGCGAGAGCAGCTGGAAATACCAGGCCTATGCCACCCTGCTGCGCCGCTTCGGCGACCTCACCGTCAAGCTGGGCATGCAGGCCGGTCGCAAGCATGTGGAGGGCACCTGGGACGGATACACCACCGCCACGGTGGACCGCACATGGACCATGCCGGTGCCGTCGGTCCACCTTACCTATCAGACCAAGAACATGCACACCTTCGCCCTCAGCTGGACGCGTCGCACAGAGACTCCAACGGCCGACGACCTCACCCCGTTCGTCAACTACTACACCGAGAGCTACGCCGTCGGCAATCCGGCGCTGATGCCCACCGTATCGCACAACCTCGAAGGACGCTGGGACAAATACTACGACGGCTTCGGTTCGGTGGGGGCCGAGCTCTACTGGCGCGCGACGCGGAACAGCATCAGCGAGATAGGCGACGTAGCCTATAGCGGCGTCCTCGGCCGCGAGGTATCATTCACCATGCCCCTCAACATCGGAGACGCCGACCTTGCCGGCGGCACGCTGAACATCACCTACCGTCCCACGGCATTCTTCAACCTGCGTCTCTCGGCTTCAGCCTACAACTACCACTATCGCCTCCAATTCCGCCCTGGTGAGTGGACCGAAGACGCCGCCTGGAGCGGCCGCCTGTGTCTCAACGCATGGGCCAAGCTGTGGGATGTGCTGCAAGTGTTCGGCACCGTGAGCTACACCACGCGGCAGATTGCACCGATGAACATTCACGAGCCGGAGTTCCGCACCGACCTCGGCGTCAGCGCCGACCTGTTCGAGCGCCGACTGTCACTCTACCTCAACGTGAAGGATGTCTTCGGCAGCGTCGGCGAGGAGTGGCAGACCACCAACCCCTACTACCAAGGCGGCGGCCGGCGCACCTACGGCTCACAGTACGTCTCGCTCGGCCTCACCCTGCGCTTCGGCAAGATGGAGCTTGAGAGCCAGGCCCGTACCGGCAACTCAGGGAACTAACCTCACAATAAAAAGAGAATTACGCCGTTATCGGGGAGTATGGAAACAAAGAAAGTGATACTGGTCACCGGTGCCAGCAGCGGCATCGGCTTCGACACCGCGCAGACGCTGGCCCGCCAAGGGCACCGCGTCTATGCCGCCGCCCGACGGCTGGAACTTATGGAGTCCCTGAAAGCCGACGGGGTGCAGGTAATGAAACTGGATGTCACCGACGACGCCTCGATGCAGGCATGCGTCGACGCCATCATTGCCGCCGAAGGGCGCCTCGACGTACTGGTGAACAACGCCGGCTACGGATTCTTCGGCGCCATAGAGAACGTGACGATGGAGGAGGCCCGCCGACAGGTGGAGGTCAACGTCTTCGGTCTGGCACGCCTCTGCCAGCTCGTGCTACCCGTCATGCGCAAGCAGCACAGCGGCCGCATCGTCAACATCTCGTCTGTCGCCGGCAAGTCCGTCATGTACTTCGGCGGCTGGTATCATGTCACGAAATACTCGGTCGAGGCGCTGAGCGACGCCCTGCGCATGGAGATGAAGCCCTTCGGCATCGACGTGGTGCTCATCGAGCCGGGGCCCATCAAGACCGACTGGGGCATCATCGCCGCCCGTCACCTCGAGGAGTCGTGCCAAGGCACCGCCTACGAAGAGCAAGGCAAACGGTGGGCCGGCACCATGCGGTGGGCCTATGAGTCCAACTGGCTCTCCTCGCCGCGGGTCATCACCCGTGCCATCTGCCATGCCGTCAACAGTCGCCGTCCCCGCACCCGCTACCGCCGCGGCAGCGGCGCCCGCCTGATGGTGGCCGTCCACTCCCTCCTCCCCACCCGTTGCTGGGATGCCCTCATGCGCCGCATGGCCCGCCTGAAGATAGGCACCTCCCCTGAACAATAACCAGAAGATTACACCCATAAAAGGAAAGCCACCCCGCATGGGGTGGCTTTCCTTTTATCCGGCATTGCACTCCCAGCCTATTGGTTACGTATCTTGTTGCCCAGGATGAAGCCGAAGATACCGGTCAGCAGGATGCCGAGGGTGGTCTGCAGCACATTGAGCATGTCGACAAAAGGCGACACATTGGACAGCACGTCGGAGTCGACGCCGGCCATATTCTTCAGACTCACACCCAAGGCGTCGATATACGCCAGCGGCGACACCTCCTCGCTGAAGAGGAAGGCAAACAAGAAAACGGTGACGATATAGGTCAATATCATCTTAAGCATGCTCTCGCCATAGCCGAAGAAGAGGTCGGACAACGCATTGGTGAAGATACGCCACACATTGCCCACCTTCTCCCAGAAGGGAATCTTCGGATTGCCCATATCGCTCATCATGCGGCGACGCTCCATGCGGCGCCCTTGCACATAGGCCCAGTTGGCGTCGGCGATATAGCCCTTGCCGGCCCACAGTCCGTTGAGGGTCTTGTAGATATCCTCGGCCTCATTCCAGCGGTTCTTGATGGCGTCGTCGGGACTCCAGTCCGACACCTGCCGGCTGTCGTTGGTGCGCTCGCCTGTGCCATAGTTGTGCCAGTCGACGAGGAATATGGTCCACTGCCGCTTGCTCTGCTGCACAATACGGCCCTTATACAGGTTCTCGCGCCGTATATTGGCCGCATCGCCAAAATAGGTGTTGTTCAGGCTGGAATTGCTGATGCGGGCGTGCTTGAAGATAATCACCCCCTCCATGAAGCAGCGGTAGAAGTCGCAGTAGTCGACCACCGCATCCTCGAGCGTACCCTGGTTGATGCGTGCATAGCGGAAGTCGCTCCACACCATGTAGGCGTAGCGGAAGCGGCAATTATTCAGCTCTGCCTTGCGGAACGAGACGCTCTGCAACGTAGGCTCGTCGGCCGGACCCGAGTGGTCGAAATCGCAGCTGTCCATCACCGCTTCGTCAAACTTGCAGTGGCGCAGATGCGCATTCTTGAAATTCACATGGGTGATTGTACAGCCCGAGAAATCGAGTCCCTCGAGGGTCATGCCGCCCAAGTCGACATCGGCGACGGTCTTCGTCGCTATCATCTGTTCCAGTTCCTGTTGTGTCATATCGATAAGGTTTATGGTTTTAACAAAAGAAGGCCGTCCGCAGACGGACGGCCTTCCGTATGTTGGGAATAATCCAATGCAAGATTAGATGATACCCTGAGCAACCATGGCCTTGGCAACGCGCATGAAGCCGGCGATGTTGGCGCCCTTCACGTAGTTGATGTGACCATCAGCCTCACGACCGTGCTCGACGCACATGTCGTAGATGTTGTTCATGATGGTGTGGAGGTTCTTGTCGACCTCTTCGGCAGTCCAGTTGCGGTGCTCAGCGTTCTGGCAGATTTCGAGGCCAGAGGTGGCAACACCACCGGCGTTGACAGCCTTACCGGGGCCGAAGGGAACCTTGGCGGCCTGGATGGCGGCGATAGCGGCGGGCTGGCAACCCATGTTCGAAACCTCGGCAACATACTTCACGCCATTGGCGAGGAGCATCTTGGCATCTTCCTCGGCGAGCTCGTTCTGGAAGGCGCAGGGCATAGCGATGTCGCACTTCACAACCCAGCTCTTCTTGCCGGCGGTGAACTTGCACTGGCCGGGGAACTTGTCGGCCATATCCTGAACCTTGTTACGGTTCGAGGCGCGCATATCGAGCATGTAGTCGATCATCTCCTTGGTGATACCGTTCTCGATCTCGCAGACACCATCGGGGCCGCTGATGGCGACGACCTTGGCACCGAGTTCGACGGCCTTGGTGGCAGCACCCCAAGCAACGTTACCGAAGCCAGAGAGGGCGATGCGCTTGCCTTCCATCTTGTCGTTCTGCTGTTTCACCATGCGCTCGACATAGTAGATGGCACCGAAACCAGTGGCCTCGGGACGGATGAGGGAACCACCCCAGCCGTAGCTCTTACCGGTCAGAGCACCAGTGCTGTGCTCGCGGGCCAGTTTCTTGTAGGCACCATAGAGGTAACCGATCTCACGGCCGCCGACACCCACGTCACCAGCGGGGCTGTCCTGATCGGGACCGATGTTGCGCCACAGCTCATACATGAAGGCCTGGCAGAAACGCATGATTTCAGCGTCGCTCTTTCCAACGGGGTCGAAGTCGGAACCACCCTTACCACCGCCGAGGGGCAGCATGGTGAGGCTGTTCTTGAAGATCTGCTCGAAGCCGAGGAACTTCAGCATGCTGACGTTCACAGCCTTGTGGAAACGCAGACCACCCTTGTAGGCGCCGAGGGCGGCGTTGAACTGCACGCGGTAGCCGAGGTTGGTGCAAACCTCACCCTTATCGTTGACCCAGGTCACGCGGAAAGTGAAGATACGGTCGGGCTCGACAATGCGCTCAACAATCTTGTTGGCCTCAAACTCGGGGTGTTTGTTGTATTCTTCCTCGATGGTCTCAAGAACCTCGCGAACTGCCTGCAAGTACTCGTTTTCGCCCGGATGTTTGGCCTCCAGGTTGGCCATAATTTCGTTTACTTTCATAATATTGAATACTTTAAATGAATTAATTATTTAGATTCAGTTCGGCAAATATACAACTTAAATTTGATTGGACAAAATAATTTTAAAATTATTTCAAAAAGCACGCCCGCATGCATCCCTCTTCTCCACAGTCGTTTCATTGACGTTCTTCTGACGTTCTTCACAAAATCAAGAAGAACGTTACATTAAGAACAATAGAAACAGGCAATTACACCAGGTCGAGCGAGTAGTGCAGGCCGACGTTTTGGCGGCGGGCTCGGGCCATCTTGATGATGAGGTAGGCGCAAGCTATCAGGTTGCGTAGCTCGCTGAGCGGCTCGGTGAGGACGCTCCGGTTGTAGAGGTCCTCCGTCTCGCGGAAGATGAGGTTCAAGCGGTCGAAGGCGCGCTGCAGACGCAGGTCGCTACGCACGATGCCGACATAGTTCCACATGATTTCTTGCAACTCCTTCTTGGTCTGGGTGATGAGCACCATCTCCTCGTTGAGCACCATCCCCTCGGCATTCCAGTCGGGCACCTCGTTTTTCACTTTCCAGTTTCCGCTTTCCACTTTGGCGATAGCCGACATGGCGGCGTTGTGGGCATAGACCACCGCTTCAAGCAGCGAATTGGAGGCCAGGCGGTTGCCACCATGCAGGCCGGTACAGCTGCACTCGCCGGCAGCATAGAGGTGGTGGATGGACGACTCGCCGTTGCGGTCCACCTTGATGCCGCCACACTGGTAGTGGGCGGCCGGGCGCACGGGAATCATGTCGCGTGTGATGTCGATGCCTATCGAAAGACATTTGGCGTAGATGGTGGGGAAGCCCTCGATGAGGTGCTTCTTTCCGATGCCGCGGGCGTCGAGGTAGAGGTAGTCCTTGCCGCTGAGTTTCATCTCGTTGTCGATGGCGCGAGCCACAATGTCGCGCGGCGCCAGCGAGAGGCGCTTGTCATATTTCTGCATAAACTCCTTCCCGTCGCGGTCCTTGAGCACGGCGCCGGCGCCACGCATAGCCTCGGTGATGAGGAAGGCCGGCTTCTCGGCCGGATTGTAGAGGCTGGTGGGATGGAACTGCATGAACTCCAGGTCGCTGAGCACACCGCGGGCGCGGTGCACCATGGCCACGCCGTCGCCGGTGCTGATGACCGGCGTGGTGGTGGTCGAATAGACGTTGCCCATGCCACCGGTGGCCAGCAGGGTCACCTTGGCCAGGTAGGTGTCGATACGGTTGGTGTCGCAGTCGAGGGCGTAGACGCCGTAGCATTCGATGTCGGGCGTGTGCTTGGTGACACGCTGGCCGAGGTGGTGCTGCGTGATGATGTCGATGGCGAACTGGCGCTCCTTGATTTCGATGTTGGGATGGCGACGGGCGGCCTCGAGCAGGCCACGCTCAATCTCCTCGCCGGTATTGTCCTTGTGGTGCAGGATACGGAACTCCGAGTGACCGCCCTCGCGATGCAGGTCGAACTTGGCGGGTGCTCCCGCCGGGCTTTTTCCATTCGGCACACGGTCGAACTCGACACCGTACTGCACCAGCTCGCGGATGCGGTCGGGCGCCTCGCGGATGGTCATCTCCACCACCTCGCGGTCGCAGATGCCGTCGCCGGCCACCAGGGTGTCCTGGATATGCTTGTCGAACGAGTCGGAGTCGTACATCACCGCCGCAATCCCCCCCTGGGCATAGCGCGTGCTGCCCTCGGCGGCATCGCCTTTGGTGAGTATGCACACACGGCCGTGCTCGGCCACTTTCAGTGCGAAGCTCAGGCCCGCAATACCCGAGCCAACAACCAAGAAATCAACTTCGTAGCGCATATCTATAGTCTTGTTTTCCTGTTGCAAAGATACACATTATTTCATTATGAACAAAATATGATTGTCCGCACCCCTACCCAACGAGGGGATAACTCTACCTTTAAGGTAGACCTGACCCCTCGCCAAGGGGGTGCCGGAGGGGTACAGACGGCCGCCGGGGCGGCGGAAGATTATTTAACATTATTTTTTATGCCGCTTCCAGTATATATATGTATATTTGCGATGCCTTTATATAAAAGGCAATATATATATATTATTACAAGTCAACAAATTACACCGCACCACCCCACCGTGGCACGCGTACAGAAACAATGAACAGAGCCCATCCACAACATATCATGACAGCCAACACCCCCCGCCGCGCGCTGCTGCGCACGGTCGCGCTCGTCGCCGCCCTGCTCGCCGCATGGGGGTCGGCGGCGCAGACCGACATCACCAGCCTGAGCGACATCACCGAAGCCAACGGACACTACCGCATCACTGCCGATATCAACGCCTCTTCTTTCTCCGCCTCTATCGCCACCTTCAGCGGCACCCTCGAGGCTGCCATCGACACCACAACCCACATGCCCTACCGCATCACAAACCTCAGTGTTCCCCTCTTCACCACCCTCACCGGCACGGTCCGCAACATGGTGCTGGAGGGTGTCAACATCAGCCAGAGCGGCCAGGTGGGCGCCGTGGCTTGCGTGGCGAGCGGCTCGGCCCGCATCTACAACGTGGGCATACTCTCGGGCTCGGTGGGCAGCACCGGCACCTCGACGGCCACCGACGCCACCGACTGCTGCGGCGGTCTGGTGGGCCTGCTCGACGGCAACAGCAACGCTACCAACAATCCACGCGTGGTGAACTGCTACTCCTACGCCGACATCACCGGAGGCAACAGCGTCGGCGGATTGGTGGGCTACAACAACTACGCCACCAACAAGAACAACCTGCGCTCGATGGTCTTCGCCTGCATGTTCTACGGCGACATCGACACCACCAACACCACCAGCCGCTCGCCCATCTACAACGGCACCAGCATCGTCAACAAGGACGCCAACGGCGTGAGCAACTTCAACTACTTCCTATCCGAGGCCTCCTATGTGCAGCCCACCGGCGTCAACTACAACTGCGCCCTGCTGGCCGAGCCACGCTTCCTGCAGCGCTTCGAGTTCTTCCGCCATCTGCTCAACGGCCACCGCGAGATGTCGGCCTGGTGGGTCACCGGCGATGTGGCCGACACCGCCTTGATAATGAAGTGGGTCATGCTGCCCGACAGCATCGGCACCGACCACCCCTATCCCGTCCTCATGAAGTGGGGCCGCTACCCCTCGGTGGTGAACTACCAACCCAGCACGACACTCTACGACAGCACCGAGACCAACCGCAACAAGGGACAGCAACTCGGCACCCTGGCGGTGACCATCCAGATGGGCGACGGCGAACAATTTGAACACCCTGACGGCGCCACCATCACCACCGCCGACACCACTCTCATCATCACCGACAAAGACCCCGACCACTTCAACTTCAACTATGCCAAGGTACAGCTGCCCTACTACAACGACGTGGGCACCAAGAACTACAGCGACAACCGCGTGGTCGTGGGGTGGATGATAACCTCCATCACGGGCGGCACGACGGGCAGCTTCTCCGTCCCCGCCAACGACAACACGCCAGCCGATGCACCCTACTACAACTACGCCGACCGCAATTGCACCAACAAGGACCTCTACAGCGTCAGCGGCCGTATTTTCAACCAGGGCGACTACTGGGATGTGCCAGAAGGGGTCACCGCCATCACCATCAAGCCCTACTGGGCCAAGGCGGCCTTCGTGGCCGACGACTACCGCGACGTGGTGTACAACACGGGTATGACTTCAAAAAATAACATCGGCACCGTGGGCGGCGGCCAGTGGTTCACCAATGGCAATTCGCATGATTTCACCTTTAATGGGGAAACACTTTCATTAACGGTGTACAGTGAGATTAGCAATGCTGTCACAGCTCTTTCCATCGATAATAACAATACGGTTAACGACTATGCCGTGGTGCTTGTGGGTAACCATCATTATTATAACGGAGGGAAAAATAAAGCCGTTGGAGGTTCAAAAGTACCTTATACCGTCACTTCCGCAGACTTTGACTGTGACAATGAGCCAGATTACTCTTTAATAATGCGCTATGATGGTCGAGCTGTAACACACCCGGTGAAATATGATTTCTTATGTATGCCAGGTTTTGGCATGGCACAGAAGTCCACGGGTGGACCCGGCTCCTATAACTTCGGTATTCCCAAGCCTGATGGATGGTACGAAGTGACAAATACTGCCCTGTTCCGTGTAACCCAGATGGAATATAGCCCTTCCACCAGGACAAAAAAGCCTATCATCCTGCACGGCGGCGTTATCGAGCAGTGGGTCTCCTCGCAGGGAGCTGCCAACAGTAGTGGCGACCCCGGCGACCGCACCTCCTACTTCTATGTGGGCGACAACGTGTGGTTCAAGGAGTTCCACATCGGCGTGCACCAGGACTACCCGAACCCCACACCCCATCCGCCCATCTCCGTCACCGGCGGTGACTATGACGAGTTCTACCTCACCGGCCTCTACCGCGCCGATGCGACGAAGTATGATGATAACGCGGAGTGCTATATCAACGGCGGGCGCTTTGGCATTGTGGCCGGAGCCGGCATGGAGGGCATTGGCAGCACCGACGGCAAGGGCAACATCACCTGGCAGATAGACCATGCCGACATCGAGGAATTCTACGGCGGGGGCATCAACGCCGCCAACCCGGTCATTGGCAATATCACCACCACCATAAGCAACAGCCATGTGACCCTCTTCTGCGGCGGACCCAAATTCGGCGACATGTCGTCGGGCAAGACAGTCGTTACCACCGCCACGGGCTGCACCTTCGGCACCTACTTCGGCGCCGGCTACGGCGGCAACTCATACAGCCGCCGCGCCCCGTCGAACAAAAGCGATGTACAGAATATCGAATGGAACAACTGGGTAAAGTCTGAATACAAGCAGGATTGGAATGCGACACATGCCGGTATCTCCACACAAATCAACTACCAGTTTATCCCCATGTCGGGTAACGCCAGCAACGTGGCACGACTGTTTGTCGAGTACGTGAAGTTCTCGCTGGCTACTACACACGACGTCACCTCCACATTGACGGGATGCACCGTCACGGGCAACTTCTACGGCGGCGGAAGCCTTGGCAAGGTGGATGGCACTGTCACCTCCACGCTCACCGACTGTACCGTGCTTGGCAATGTGTACGGCTCCGGGTTCTCCGCCTCGCTGCCTACCGTTGAGGTCGACAGCATCGGCTACCGTGTGGAACCTCTCTACTATAGCGACCTCGGCACTTACCGCACCGCTGTGAAAGGCGTCACCACCACCTACACATGGGAGAATCGCGCCACAGTCAACAGCACCGCCACCGGCATCGACAAGATCAACCACATCCTCTACACCACCGAAGACCTCACCACCCTCGGCACCGTGGAAGGTACCGTCAGTCTCACCATCGGTGGCACCAGTGTGATTGGCACCGACGGCGACAATACGACGGGCAGCGTCTATGGCGGTGGCGAGTCGAGTGCCGTCAACGGAAACATCCATGTGCTGCTCAAAGGCAACACCCACGTGCTGGGCAGCGTCTACGGCGGCGGCAACGAAGGTCCCGTGAACGGGGATACCGAGGTGGAAATTTGCGACGACTGCAGTCTCGGAGATTAGTCCCTCCCGTCGCAGGGAAGGGGGAGCCGATGACACTTAAAGCTCCGGCCGACCTCTCTCTATTCACACCCACATCCGCCACACCCATCTCACCCTTTCTCAGACATTTAACTACATTTCATCGGCATTTCTTCGGTAAAAACCGAAGAAATGCCGATGAAATGCCGAAGAAACAGCCGTGTTGACGGGTAGACGAAAGCGGGTATGGCTGCACGCCGGGGCTAGTCGACAAACTTGATGTCCCGGACGTTGAGCTGTATCTCGGTACGGCCACGCCAGTAGTTCTCCTCCAGCTGGTAGCATAGGTCGAAGCGTTCGCCACGACGCATGCCGTCCAAAGCCTCGCCCTGCTGGAAGGCGATGGCGGGATAGGGCGAGGTGCGCTCCATGATAGGGATAGCATTGAACTTGAGATGGTTGGACCCGACGATGCGGGCACCGCCGGTATCGACCAGCTCGCGGCTGATGAAGACCGGCACGTTGTTCTCAGGCCCGAAGGGGGCGAACTGCTTGAGGATGCGGAGGAACTTGGGGGTGATCTGCGAGAAACCAATTTCGGCGTCGACCTCCACCTCGGGCACCACCTCGTCGGGGCCCAAACTCTCGCGCACGAGGGTCTCGAAACGGTCGAGGAAGGCGCGCATGTTCTCCTTGCGTAGACTGACGCCGGCGGCACTCTTGTGTCCGCCGAAGTGCTCGAGCAGGTCGGCACATTTCTCCAGTGCCTCATGCACGTCGAACTCCTTGAGCGAGCGGGCCGAGCCGGTGATGAGGCCGTCGCTGCCTTCGGTGAAGACGATGGTGGGCTTGTTGTAGGCCTCGACGATGCGGCTGGCCACGATGCCCACCACGCCGCGGTGCCAACGGGGGTCGTAGAGCACCAGCGACTGGCGGTCGCGGTAGTAGGGGTCGGTGTCGATGCGGCGTTTGGCCTCCTCGGTGGCCGAGGTGTCGAGGTCCTTGCGCTCCATGTTGTACTGGTTGATGTCGTCGGCCAGCTGACGCGCGATAGCGGGGTCGTCGGTAAGCATCAGACGCACGCTGTCGAAGGCGCTGCGGATGCGGCCGGCGGCATTGATACGGGGTCCGACAAGGAACACCAGATCGCTGATGGTGAGTTCTTTCTCAAAGTAACCGTTCTTGGGTTTCTCGGCGGCTTCGGAGCTGTCGGAGGCTTCGGGCAGGTCGGCTTTGCGACGGTCGACATGGCCGTACTTGAGGATGGCTTCGATGCCGGGACGCGGCTTGGTGTTGAGCACGCGCAGGCCGAAGAAGGCCAACACGCGGTTCTCACCCATGATGGGGACAATGTCGCTGGCAATGGACACAGCCACCAGGTCGAGGTACTTCAACAGGCGCAGTTTCAGGTCTTCCTGCCGTTTCTGACGATTGGCGTCGAGCTGCTCGGGCAGGTCGCACAGGCGCACGCCGAGCCGCTGCTCGAGGTGGGCTTCGACGATTTTGAAGCCTATGCCGCAGCCGCTAAGCTCCTTGTAGGGGTAAGGGCAGTCGACCTGCTTGGGGTCGAGCACAGCCACGGCCTGCGGCACCACGTCACCCGGGAGGTGATGGTCGCCGATAATAAAGTCGATGCCGAATTCAGTGGCATAGTCGACCTGCTCCATGGCTTTGATGCCACAGTCGAGGGCGATGATAAGTTTCACCCCCGTGTCGCGAGCATAGTCAATGCCCTGATAGGAGATGCCATACCCTTCCCGTTCGCGGTCGGGGATGTAGAAATCGATATTGTCGTCCAACTCTTTGAGGTAAGAGTAGACTAGGGCAACTGCCGACGTACCGTCGACGTCGTAGTCACCATAGACCATGATGCGCTGTCTCGAAGCTATTGCCTGGTTGATGCGATCTATCGCCTGTCGCATGCCCTTCATGATAAAGGGGTCGTGAATCTGATCTAACCCCGGGCGGAAAAACCGCCGTGCCTCCTCAAACGTCGTGACTCCCCGCTCTACGAGCAGAGTAGCGATGATTCGGTCAACGCCCAGCGATGCAGCAAGATTTTCAACAGTCTCTAAATCATAGTCTTGTCTTAAAATCCAACGTTTTTCTTTCATATTTTTCTGGCCGTAAAATTACTACTTTTTTTCGACATGGGGGAAAAAAGTTTTCACAAATTTCTGCATCCGCTGTTATTCAGGCGATTAATCACGACAGGACGGAAGCCGTTGTCAAGTCGGAAGTCGGAGGTCGGAGTTCCATTCCTCAACTCTTTGACTCTTCGACACAAAGACTCACTAATTCATGGACTCACGGACTCCACCAAAAGAAAAGAGGGTCTCCATGTGGAAACCCTCCTGTGTCTGAGGTCGCTTCCGGATTTGAACCGGAGTAGCAGGTTTTGCAGACCTGTGCCTAGCCCCTCGGCCAAACGACCTTTATCAGCTATTAAAGCGAGTGCAAAAGTACAAACTTTTTCCCAACCGGCCAAATTATTTTGCAAGAAAAAGCGCAACTGCATGATTCTTAACGGAGATTATTTTCCACTCACGCCACTTGGATGTGGGAAAACCGGACTCTTTTAACGGTGTTTTTAACGAATTGGGACAGGTTGACTTATGGTCATACCGACGGACAACTCGAATTACTCCAGGTCACGCAGGTTGATGTGTGGTGAATTACTCTAAGCGCCGCAGGCCAATGTCCTGCAGAGTTTTATATAAAAGTTTCGACGTTTTTTTCATGAACCTATGTGTATGTCGAGAAAAACGTGTATATTTGCAGCACAAAATAATCCCTAGCTCTATGCCTCAATTCACTCACCTCCATGTGCATTCGCACTATTCGATGCTCGACGGCATGTCGAAGATTCCCGACCTGGTCAACAAGGCCCGTCGCGACGGCATGTATGCCATGGCCCTGACCGACCACGGCAATATGTTCGGTATCAAAGACTTCCTCGACACTGTCGCGAAGGAGAATGGCAAGGTGAAGAACCGCATCAAGGAACTTGAGGCGCAAATCAAGGAGACGGAGGAGCTGTACACGAATACCGACGTACCGGAAGGCACGCCGAAGCTAAGTGAACTGCAGGAGGAATTGGAGAAGGTAAAGGGACAGATTTTCAAGCCCATTGTGGGCACCGAAGCTTATTGTGCACGGCGCTCACTGTATGACAAAGACAAGAATCTCAAGGAGATCAATCCCGAGACGGGACGCGACCGCATCGTCGACAGCAGCGGCTACCACCTTATCCTGCTGGCCAAAAACCTGAAGGGATATCACTCGCTTTGCAAGCTAGCCTCGATTGCCTATACCGACGGTTTCTACACTCGTCCACGCATCGACCACGAGGTGCTGAAGCAGTACCGCGAAGGACTCATCTGCTGTTCGGCCTGCCTCGGCGGCGAGATACCGCAGCTCATCATGAAAGGCGACTTGGAAGGCGCCGAGCGGGCGGTGCTATGGTTCAAGGAGGTGTTCGGCGACGACTACTATATAGAGCTCATGCGCCACAAGACCGACAAGCCCAATGCCAACTACCAGACCTACGAGCTGCAGGAGCGGGTGAACCCCGTGCTGATTGAACTCGCACGGAAGCACAATATAAAGATTGTCGCCACCAACGACACCCACTTCGTGCTGGAAGAGCACGGCGAGGCGCACGACCACCTCATCTGCCTGGCTACCCAGAAGGACTTCGACGACCCCAACCGCATGCACTACACCAAGCAGGAATGGCTGAAGAGTCCGGACGAGATGGCCGCCGTCTTTGCCGACCTGCCCGAGGCGCTGGAAAACACCATGGAGGTGGCCGCCAAAGTGGAGACATACAGCATCGACAGCGACCCGCTGATGCCCGTGTTCCCCATACCCGAAAGCTTCGGCTCGGAGGAGGAATGGCGAGCCAAGTTCACCGACCAGCAGCTGTTCGACGAGTTCACGCAGAACGAGCGTCACGAGGTGGTGCTCAGCCCCGAAGCCGCCGAGAAGAAGGTGAAGCGTCTGGGCGGCTACGAACGCCTGCGGCGCATCAAATTCGAGGCCGACTACCTGGAACATTTGGTGTGGCAGGGCGCCCACAAGCGTTACGGCGAGGAACTGAGCGACGAGGTGAAAGAGCGCATCATCTTCGAGCTGCACACCATCAAGACCATGGGATTCCCCGGCTACTTCCTCATCGTGAGCGACTATATCCGCGCGGCCCGCGAGGAGCTGGGAGTCTCGGTGGGACCCGGACGTGGCTCGGCGGCCGGCAGCGTGGTAGCCTACTGCCTCTGGATCACCGACCTCGACCCCTTGCGCTACGACCTGCTGTTCGAGCGCTTCCTCAACCCCGACCGCATCTCGCTGCCCGATATCGACGTCGACTTCGACGACGCCGGCCGCGGTCGTGTCCTCGAATGGGTGACACAGAAGTACGGCAAAGAGCGCGTGGCACATATCATCACCTACGGCACCATGGCCACCAAGAGTTCCATCGCCGACGTGGGCCGCGTGGAGAAGGTGCCGCTCGAGACGGTGAACAGTCTCAAGAAGCTTATCCCCGACCGCGGATTCCCCGACAACATCAAGGACGAGAAAGGCAAGCCTCCCAAGGTGAACCTCAAAAACTGCTACAAGTACATCCCCGAGCTGCGCCGCATCATGGAGGGACCTGACGAGAAGATGAAGCAGATGCTCACCTATGCCGAAGAGCTGGAGGACACCAACCGGCAGATAGGCATCCACGCCTGCGGCGTCATCATCGGCTCGCAGGACATCACCAATGTGGCACCGGTGTGCGTCATCAACGACAAGGAGAGCGGCGAAGATGTGCTGGTGACGCAGTATGACGGCCACGTGGTGGAGAACGTGGGCCTCATCAAGATGGACTTCCTTGGGTTGAAGAACCTCACCATCATCAAGAACTGCATCCAAATGGTGAAGAAGACCCGTGGCGAGGATGTCGACGTAGACCATCTGCCGCTCGACGACCAACTGACCTACAAACTCTTCTGCGAAGGCAACACGGTGGGTGTGTTCCAATTCGAGTCGGCCGGCATGCAGAAGTACCTGCGCGAGCTGCAGCCCCACGTCATCG
>CAMJJD010000017.1 GCA_946406015.1 uncultured Bacteroidales bacterium
CGAGTACGACAGTTTAGCAAACTGTTGGTTTCAGCCACTCACCCACCTCTCCGTGGTTTTCGATTGGACTAAAAAGCACCGCTTTTTCTCTCTCGAAAAGCGGTGCAAAAGTACAAACATTTTCCGAACTGACAAAAAATATTTTTCTTTTCTTGCATACCAAACCCACATATCACTGTTTTACAGCGCATAGCAACTACGTCCGTTTGACTCCCCGACCGGCAGGAAGGTCCCTACCCCACCCTCCGCCCCGGTCTCCGGCACCCGTTTTTCACCCCACCCTGCAGTCGGTCATCTCATCCCACCCTGCCCCGGAGAAGTTGTCTCCTCACCAAAAATACTTCGCTTTTTTCCCTTTGAAAAAAGGACGAACCTATCGGACGACACGAAAGAGGCGCAGGTCTATAACCGTCGATTCACTTCTGGCCAGCGCCACTTATCGCGACTGCACAAGCATGAGTAAATATCGAATAATCTGTGCAATAACGGCCACAGAACCTCATGCCGTCCGGGCCATCCACCGCTTTTTTTTCATATCTAAGCATGTAATTCGGAAAATCTTTGTATATTTGCAGTCTGTAAACCCACTGAACCCAGAGCATATAAATAATATTAAAACAATAGAATAACATGAAACTTAACCGTGTTTTAGCCGCAGCGTTCCTCGGTGCCGCCATGCTTGTCGCCTCCACCGCCGACGCCTGCACGAACTTCCTGTTCACCAAGGGTGCCACCAAGGACGGCAGCACCATGATCACCTATGCCGCCGACAGCCATACCCTCTACGGCGAGCTCTACTACCGCAAGGCCGCCGACTACCCCGCCGGCACCATGTTCATGCTCGTCGAGTGGGACACCGGCAAGCCCCTCTTCGAGATTCCCCAGGTGGCCCACACCTACAGCGTCGTGGGCAACATGAACGAGCACCAGCTCGCCATCGGCGAGACCACCTACGGTGGCCGTGAGGAGTGCTGGAAAGACCCCGTCAAGGGCATCGACTACGGCTCGCTCATCTACGTCACCCTCCAGCGCGCCAAGAACGCCCGCGAGGCCATCTACTGGATGACCAAGCTCGTGGCCGACTACGGCTACTGCTCCGAAGGCGAGAGCTTCTCCATCGCCGACCCCGACGAGGTGTGGATCCTCGAGATGATCGGCAAGCGCGGCGCCCCCGTCAAGGCCGACCTCGCCAAGAAGCTGAAATACAAATACACCGATGGCGCCGTGTGGGTGGCCCGCCGCATCCCCGACGGCTACGTCAGCGGCCACGCCAACCAGGCCCGTATCACCCAGTTCCCCCAGGAGGGCAAGTTCAGCAAGGCCAAGGGCAAAGGCCTCCACAAGGTCATCTCCAGCCTCCACATGGACTACGTCTATGAGCCCGAAGTCGAGTGCGTCTACAGTGCCGATGTCATCACCTACGCCCGCGCCTGCGGTTGGTTCGACGGCCAGAACGCCGACTTCTCCTTCTGCGACACCTACGCCCCGCTGACCTTCAGCGGCATGCGCGGCTGCGACGCCCGCGTCTACGCCATGTTCAACCGCGTGGCCTCCGGCATGCAGCGCTACGAGAAATACGCCATGGGCGACGCCACCGCCGAGCGCATGCCCCTCTGGATCAAGCCCGACCACAAAGTCGACCTCCACGAGGTGATGAACCTCATGCGCGACCACTACGAAGGCACCTCCATGGACATGAGCAAAGACCTTGGCGGCGGCCCCTTCAACTGCCCCTACCGCTGGCGTCCCATGGGCTTCGAGGTCGACGGCCACAGCTACGTCCACGAGCGCGCCACCTCGACCCAGCAGACCGGCTTCAGCTTCGTGGCCCAGTGCCGCGGCTGGCTCCCCGCCAAGGTCGGTGGCATCCTCTGGTTCGGCGTCGACGACACATACAGCACCGTCTACTGCCCCATGTACTGCGGCATCACCGAGATACCCCTCTGCTTCCGCGAGGGCAACGGCGACATGCTGACCTACAGCGAGACCTCCGCCTTCTGGCTCTTCAACCGCGTCACCAACTTCGTCTATAGCCGCTACAGCGACATGATTGTCGACCTGCAGAAGGAGCAGAACCGCCTCGAAGAGACCTACATCCACGACGTGCAGAAGTTCGACCAGCGCGCCAAAGACAGCGAGGGCGAAGCCCTGGCCCGTCAGCTCAACGACTTCAGCGGCCGCGCCGCCGCCCGCATGATGATGACGTGGAACGACCTCGACCGTTACCTCCTTGTCAAGTACATGGACGGCAACATCAAGAAGGAGAAAGACGGCAAATTCGAGCGCACCGAGACCGGCATGGCCGCCTTCCCGAAGCAGCCCGCCTACCGCCAGGAGTGGTACCGCATGATTGTCCGCGACCACGGCGACGTCATCCGCGAGAAATAACCCTTTCCATTGAAGTGAATATATAGCAGGAGGATGACCCGAAGGGGTCATCCTCCTGCTATATTAAAATAATTTTGCCGGTATCGGCAAAAATTCGTATCTTTGCACCGTGTTTTAGACAAAAACTTGCCGATAGCAGGACAGATTTGTGCTGTTCGTCATCACAAAATATTAGAGGAATAGAGTTACTCAGCGATATCATTATGCTTGATATACAGAAAAAAGACACAGAAAACGAGAGAATAGATGCACTTTTTGAGCGCATCTCTGCTTTGATTGAACAGGCTCGTACGTTTGTGTACAGTTCTGTGAACGTAGCCGAAGTGAAAACACGCTTCGAGGTTGGCCGTTATATCTTCGAGGATGAGCAGCAAGGCGAACGAGCCGCTTATGGAAGAAATGTTCTGAGAAACCTGTCATCAAAACTGACTGAGAAATATGGCAAAGACTGGAGCTACGACACACTGAAACGATGCCGGTTTTTCTATCGGGCATATGAGAATGCTGTAATTGGGTCAACTCCATTGCCCCAATTGGAGAACAAGACAGGAGGGACTGACAATAAGGATATTACAAATTGGGGCAACGCCATTGCCTCAATTCGGTTGCCTCGTTTTACCTTGCAATGGTCGCACTATCTGGTACTGATGCGCATCGAGAATATCGAAGCCCGCAGTTTCTACGAGATAGAGTGCACACAGCAGCAATGGTCAGTTGAGGAACTACGCCGTCAAGTAGGCAGCAGCCTCTATGAGCGGCTGTCCTTAAGCCGAAACAAAGATGAGGTGATGCGTCTTGCTTTGGAAGGACAAACCATAGAAAAGCCTGCCGACATAATCAAGAATCCGCTGACGCTGGAATTCCTTGGGTTGAAATCCGAGGCAGCCTATACGGAATCGAAATTGGAGAACGCCATCATTAGCAAACTCCAGGATTTTATGTTAGAGATGGGCAAGGGATTCCTTTTCGAAAAGCGGCAGAAAAGGTTCTCGTTCGATGAGCAGAACTATTATGTGGACTTGGTATTGTACAACCGATACCTGCGTTCGTTTGTACTGATTGACTTGAAGATTGACAAACTCACCCATCAGGACTTGGGACAGATGCAGATGTATGTGAACTACTATGACCGATATGTGCGTCTGCCCCATGAAAACCCCACCATCGGCATTTTACTCTGTCAGGAAAAGAATGACGCGTTGGTGGAGCTGACATTACCCAAAGATGCCAATATCTATGCTTCGGAGTATTCTCTATACCTACCGGACAAAGCCCTGTTGCAGCGTAAACTTAAGGAATGGATAGACGAATACCATGAGAATAAAAAGTAATATTTTGCAAAGATTTCGTATCTTTGCACCGTGAAATTAAACGAATAGAAATATGTAGAAAGCAACAATAGAAAAGCATTTTTTTATAATACGAGCTAACGCTCTTGTTCGTGTAAAGTAAAGTCTGGAAGCTATACTGAATGTGTAAGAACAAGTTGGCGAAGGTTCACGTATTTAGGCGTGAATTCATTTTCGACACTTATTTACACATAGGTATTCCAGACACCTACTTTACGAATAAGCGGCTCCGACAGATAGGATTTACGCCTCTTCTTTTTAATCATATTATAATACGGGTTATAATACAAGGAAGCCGAAAACTATAATAATAGAGTAGTCTGAAATAAAATACTCCACGATATGAAAAAAAACAATTACCTTGTTATCACTACTTTGTTAAGTGTAGTGTTGTCTTCATGTGCAAGCAGTTATAATTTCTGCCAAGTGTATGAGACTAGACCAGTGAACCAAAGCAATCAGTTGAAGAATGAAAATGGAGGAATACGCTATGAAGATGCGAAGTGTAGCATTGACTACTATTTTTGGTCAAATGGTGGTAATGCTGATTTCACCTTTTACAACAAGACTGACGAGATTATATACATTGATCTTGCCAAGTCTTTCTATGTAATGAACGGCGTGGCCTACGACTTGTTCCTAGGCCGCGAATGGAGTCAAAGCTCATCGGTAGGAGTCGCGTCATCGGTATCCTATGGGTATGGAGAATCCCGTTCGGCCTCACTCTCTGTGGCTCGTATTGAACCCGTGCTCTCGTTGGATGGTCCTGTTACAGTCGGAGCCTCAAAGTCTATAAGTAGGTTGACGAATATTGCATCGGGAAGAGCGGTGGCTCATACTGAGTCAAGCTCGGTCAGCATCAAGGAAAAACAAATAATAGCTATACCGCCACATTGCCAAAAGCACATCAAAACATACAATATTACAACTTCTCCCATGCTGTCTTGTGACTTACAGCGTTATCCATCACAAAAAGCCCGACTAAATTTCACAGCAGAGAATTCTCCTTATTGTTTCTCTGATGTCATTACATATACTGTGGGCGACAATACGCAAATCACGACAGTTAAAAACGATTTCTATGTGTCATCGATTACAAACTATGCCGAACCAGAAATTGTTATAATGCAGAAAAGGGAGGAACCGTGTGAGAACATGAGAGATCCAGATTATGTTGCTCCATCAAAAGAACTATACGACAAGGTCGTCCGTGAAGATATCTGTGAAACTGCTAGTTCTTTTTACAATACCTACCAAACCAAGACCAACAAAAAAATATATGAGAAAAAGGAATCTGACAATTATTCTTATAGTACACAATACCAGGCCTATGTGATGTCACAACCTCAAAGTAGTAAAACTATTGGTATTATTGGATGTGTCGGATTATTGGTAATTGGTGCTGTGTTAATAGCCAGTGGGTACTAATATATCTGAGGAAACTCCTACGGGGTAATATGTTCGAACGGGTGCGTGGAGAATAACCAGCATAATTGTCAATCAGGAGGCATACTAATCGCTCGGGATACTCCGTAGTTCCTCCGTAGTTGCTCCGAGGTCCCTCCGAGGATGGTCCGACTGCAGTCGGACCATCCTCGGAGTTTTTACGTTTTTTCGGTGCAGGGAGGTGGGCGTGGGATGTGGGACATTAGGGTGCTTTTCTGGGACATTAGGGTACTTTTGTGGGTCGATTTGGTCCTTTTTCCAAAAATGGCCTTATATTGTGCCGTAAAAAAACGACATTGTTATGGCAAAGATTGACATGGGTATTCTCGGAGCTTTCAGCGGAAAGGTAGGTCCTGTGGTGGGCTATGTGCTGAACGGCCGACCGGTGATGCGGTCGGCATCTCCCTATGTGCACAACCCGCGGACGGCGCGGCAGCAGGCGGGACGCGGGGTGTTCGGGGCCTTGTCGAGGCTGGCGCGCGATATGCGGGCGGCGCTGGCGGTGGGACTGCAGGGCGCCGGCGCCGCGCTGGGCATGAGCGCCCGCAACCTCTTTATCAAGCTCAACCACGGCTGCGTCGGCATGGCCGACGGGGTGACGACGGTGGACTACAGCCGCGTGCAGGTGGCCGACGGGCATCTAGAGGGGGTGGAGTTCGGCGCGGTGCAGCGCGAAGGGCTGCGGGTGGCGGTCTCGTTCTCTTTCGGACACGGCATGTCGTGTCCCTACAGCACGGACTACGTCTATTTGTTTGCCTTCGCGCCGCAGTGGGGCGAGGGGGTGCTGTCGACACCGGCGCAGCGGCGTGAGGGACGCGTGTCGCTGACGCTTCCGGCCTTCTGGGCGGGGAGCGAGGTGCAACTGTACGGCTTTGTGTGGGACCGTGTTTCCGAGTGCTCGCCTAGCGTGTGGCTGGGACGGCTAGAACTGGAAGTAGATGAAGGGCTGCAGGTCGGCAGTGATGAACTGGTAGACCACGAAGACGGTGACGACCGTCAGCAGTCCGAGGAGCCAGAGGGGGAGGCTGGCGAAGACGAGGCGGTAGCGGCGCTTGAAGCGCACGGGGAGCCAGTGGATGACCATGCCCATGAGGAAGAGGAGGAAGGGCATCCAGTAGTGGCCGATGATTTCGGGCACCTGGGCGAGGTTCCAGTGGGAGCCTATCTGGGCGACCATCTGGCTGGCGGTACGCCAGGCCACCTCATTGGCGGTGGCGGGGTCGAGGTTGGAACCGCTGCGGAAGAAGAGGCGTGTGAAACTGATGAACACAAAGGTGAGGCCGGTGAACCAGACGGTCTTGGCGCCGCGGGTGGCACGGGCGCCTTGCGGCAGCAGGTAGAGCAGGGCGTAGCCGACGAGGCACACGAGGACGATGAAGTGCAACATGTTGACCAGCGGCGAGTCGAGCCGGGGCTTGAGGAGCGTGAGGAGGCCGAAGGTGGCGGCGAGGGTGAGGAGGTGGGTGGTATGGCTTTGGCGACGCCACCACTTGTAGACCAGTATGCCGAGGCCGTTGAGGCCGCCCCAGGTGATGAAGTTGAAGGAGGCACCATGCCAGAGGCCGCCGAGGAGCATGGTGTCCATGTTGTTGACGTTGGTGCCGAGGTCGTGGCGATGCCGGCGGTCGAGAAGCCAGCGGAGGAATATTCCAAGGGCCACGACGAGGATGGCGACGGTGAAGAGGGTGCTGTGCAGGCGGAAGGCCGCGATGGCCATCATGGCGGCCAGGAGGAAATAGGAGAGGAAGCCTGCCGAGCGGTTGCCGCCGAGGGGTATGTAGAGGTAGTCGCGCAGCCAGTGGGAGAGGGAGATGTGCCAGCGGCGCCAGAAGTCGGTGGGGTTCTGTGCTTTGTAGGGCGAGTTGAAGTTGAGCGGCAGGTAGAAGCCCATGAGAAGCGCCACGCCGATGGCGATGTCGGTATAGCCCGAGAAGTCGGCGTAGACCTGCAGCGAGTAGAGCATCAGTGCGGAGAAGTTCTCGAAGGGGGTGTAGAGCGAGGGGTTGTCGAAGACGCGGTCGACGAAATTGACGGCCAGGTAGTCGCTCAGGACGAGTTTCTTCACCAGACCGTTGAGAATCCAGAAGAGGGCGATGCCGAACTGGCGGCGTGAGAGGTGGAAAGGCTTGTAGAGTTGAGGCACGAACTGGTCGGCGCGCAAGATGGGGCCGGCGACGAGCTGGGGGAAGAAGGAGGTGTAGAAACCGAAGTCAAGGATGTTGCCCACATGGGATATCTTGTGCTTGTAGACGTCGACGATGTAGCTGATGTTCTGGAAGGTGTAGAAGGAGATGCCTACGGGGAGCAGTATCTTGATGGCGATGCTGTATTCGGTGCCGAAAGCGGAATTAAGGAGGTCGGTGAAGAAGTAGGCATACTTGAAGAAGCCGAGCATGAGCAGGTTGACGACCACACCGACTATCATCAGCGCTTTACGTTTGAGGTCGGAGGTCGGAGGGCGGAGGTCGGAAGTCGGAGGTCGGAGGTCGGAGGTCGGAGGTCGGAGGTTGGAGGCGGTGTCTTTTCCCTCCGACTTCCGACTTCCGATTTCCGACTTCGTCCGGTCCATATAGATGCCTAGGAGCCATCCGAGGAGGGTGGAGAAGACGAGGAGGAGGACGAAGAGGCCGGAGGTCTTGTAGTAGAAGAAGAGGCTGACGGCGAAGAGGTAGGCGTTGCGGGCGGTGAGGCGCCAGCGGCGGGTGACGATGAGGGAGAAGCCGGCGTAGACAAGCAGGAAGAAGACCCAGAAGTGGATCTGGGTGAAGAGCAGCGGGTGGGAGCTGTCGAAACTGAGAAGTTGGCGGAGGTATGTGAGGAGGTCGGACACTAATGGGGGAATGCGTGAATGCGTTAATGTGTTAGTGTGTTAGTGTCGGAGGAGAGGGCTTTGAGGAGGGCTTCGGAGAAGAGGTCGCCGAGGAGTTGGTAGCCGGCGGCGGTGAAGTGGACGCGGTCGGGTCGGCCGAGTTTGGCCAGACGCCATTTGTCCATGGACTTGAGTCCTCCCATAATCTCGAATTGGTCCCACACGGCCCCGTCGACGTCGTGGGCGAGGCGGTAGAAGACCTCGCGTGCCAGCTGGCCGTTGGTGTTGACGGAATACTTGCGGCGGCCGGTCTTGCGGTAGGAGTCGTTGTTGGTGACGAAGATGAAGGCGCAGTCGGGGTTGGCGGCGCGGACGGAGTCGATGAGCTGGAGGTAGTTCTGCCGGAAGGCGGCGGTGTCGAAGTTGGTGGGCACGGCGTCGTTGATGCCGATGCCGAAGACGACGAGGTCGGGGTGGAGCATGCGCAGGTCGCGCACGAAATGGGTGCAGCGCAGGTAGTCGGGCACGGCGGCGCCGTTGACGCCGATGGAGCTGTAGGTGATGCCCGCGTGGCGGTTGCCGAGGTAGAGGCCCGAGAGGGTGAACTGCTGGCCGAGCTCGCAGGGGATCATGACGGCAAAGGAGTCGACAGAGTTGCCAAGATTGAACACATAGCGGCCGGTGGTTTGTGAGATATAGGAGGGCTGCAGGTCGCGCCCGTCGACGCGGAGGAAGGGTACCACCTCCTGGTCGGAGTGCCCGATGACGACGACGCGATTGGTGGCGTAGTCGATACGGGGCTCGTTGAGTACCACCTGTATCTCGGTGAGGGTGTCGGCGGCGGTGACGGCGATGCCGCAGAGCCCCAAGGGGTAGTCGTACTCTTTGGCGACGCAGCGGGTGAGTATCATCTTCTCACGGCAGTGGATGCGGTAGTCGGCGGGGTTGTTGCAGCGGGCGGCGGCGGAGTAAGGGAAGAGCATGCCGCGCGAAGCCACGAGGTCGGGATAGGCGGCCAGGAGGTTGCAGCGGATGGTGTTGCTGAGGGTGCCAGCCTGGACGTGGGAGCCGCCGATATGGACGATGTTGAGGTTGCCGCTGCCGGTGGCGGCGAGACGCTGCCAACGGGCGAATAAGGCCGTCATGGCAGGCGAGGTGCTGTCGTAGTGCAGCACGTTGGCGTCGCGGCGGATGAAGTCGTAGTCCTGCGCCTGGGCAGCCAACGGAGTCAGGAGCAGCAATAGCAATGCGGTGGTGAGGGCTCTGTTTTTCATCATTTCCTTTTTCCTTTCTCCTTTTTCATGCGTTGTTCGAGGCGGAAGAGGCGGTAGCTGTTGTCGAGCGCCTGGCTGAGGCGGTCGCCCATGAGGTCGGCGCCACGCTGCGAGAAGTGGATGTAGTCCTGCCCGGCGAGCCCCTGGCGGCTCCATTCGGGCATGGAGTTGTGGCCGCCCATGGCGTGATAGATGCTCCAGAAGGCGGCGCCGTGGCGCACGGCGGTGGCGGCGAGGCTGTCGATAAGTTCGGGCAGGATGGGATAGGTCTGCAGCTGGCCGCGCAGGCGGGTGCTCATGTCGGAGGGGCCGATGAAGAGCAGCTTGGCCGACGGGCAGCAGAGGTGCAGATGGTCAATCTGGCGGCCCAGGCTCTGGCAGTAGGTGCTGATCTGGCCAGAGGTCTTGAGATAGGGGACGGAGTTACCGCCGAACTGGAGGATGATGAGGCCTATGTCCATCTGGTCGTAGGCGGCGGTGAGTTTCTCTTCGGGCACGAGGGTGAACTGCTGGCCGGAGCAGCCGCGCATAGGGATGTTGTCGACGGCGATGCCGGCGCCGTCGTCGAGGAGGACGGCATAGAGGTCGGCGGTGCCGCTGACGGAGAGTCGGAGGCTGTTGGATGCCGAGTCGAGGAGCCATACGAGGCTGCCGACGCCGCTGGCGTCGGAGGACTGACGGAGGGAGGCGCGGTGCTGGCGGTCGGTGAGTTCGGCGCTGAAGCGGCCGGCGCGGTCGTTGAAGAGCAGGGTGACGGCGGAGACGCGCTTGGCACGGTCGTCGACGGTGCTGCTCTGGGCGGCACGCAGGGTGGTGACGGCAGTGCCGCCGGCGAGGCGGAAGCTCTGCATCATGGGGCCGTAGTCGCCACGGCTACGCTGGACGGTGCTGTCGCCGAAAGAGGAGAGGTGGAGCAGTTCGCCGGTGGTGCCCTGGCGGACGGTGAGCGAGGGGGTGATGGTGTGGAACGGCACCATGCCGGGGCCACCGCCGCCGAAGCGGTGCTGCAGGTGGGCACGCAGACGCGAGGTGATGTGGTCCATCTCAATCTGCGAGTCGCCGTAGTGAAGCACGCGGATGGTGCGGTCGGTGTGGCGGGCACGTTCAGCGTTGCGCCAGAAAGCGTCGAGATAGTGGCTGTTGGGGAGCCAGAAGCGGAGGTCGCCCTCGTTGACGAGCGAGCGGTAGTAGGCCACCGAGTCGCGCAACTGCAGCATCTCGGGAGGTTCGGCGGGAGAGGTCTCTATCTTCACCGCCTCACGCCGTTCCACCAAGGAATGCAGCGAGGTGAATCCGATGTGATGGCCCGCCACCTCGACCCCGTCGGCGGGGAAGACGGCCCCCACGGAGGCCAGTGCGGCGATGACGCAGGCAAAGAAGAGCAGGATGCGGCCGGATTTCATTGGCCTTTCTCAAGTTTCTCAATGCGTGCCGCCAGACGCTCGATATTGCGGACAAGGACCTCCACCTTGCGGCGTTTGGAGGCTTCCATGGCGGGGCTGCCGAAGATGTTCTGGTTGGAGGGCACCGAGTGGGTCACGCCGCTCTGCGCGCCGATGGTCACGTGGTCGCCCACGGTGATATGGCCCACCAGGCCGGCTTGTCCGGCGATGATGCACTGTTCGCCGACATGACAGCTGCCGGCGATGCCTACCTGCGAGGCCATGGCGGTGTTGCGGCCGATGACGACATTGTGGGCTATCTGGCAGAGATTGTCGACCTTGACGCCCTGATGCAGGATGGTGCTGCCGATGGAGGCGCGGTCGACGGTGGTGTTGGCGCCCACCTCGACGTCGTCCTCGAGGATGACGTTGCCAATCTGGTCAATCTTGTTCCAGGTGCCGTCGTCGGCCGGGGCGAAGCCGAAGCCGTCGCTGCCGATGACGGCGCCGGCATGGATGGTGCAGCGGCGTCCGATTTCGACACCCTCATAGACTTTGACTCCGGCATAGAGGGTGGTGCCGTCGCCGATGGTGACGTTGTCGCCGATGGTGACATTGGGGTGTATCTTCACGTCGTCGCCGATGCGGCAGTGGCGACCCACGACGGCATAGGGACCCATGTAGAGGCGTTTGCCGACTTTGGTGCCGCGCCCCACATGGCTACGGCAGGAACGGCCTTTGGGAGGCTTGCTGCGCTCGTTGAAAGCATGCAGCAGGGCGGCGACGGCCAGGTAGGGGTTGTCGACACGGATGAGGGTGGAAGAGACAGGATGTTCGGGGTTGAAATCGCGGCGCACGATGACGATGGAGGCCTGCTGCTCGTAGATGTAGTGGGTGTACTTGGGGTTGCCGAGGAAGGTGATACCCCCTTCGCACCCTTCTTCTATCTTGCAGGGTTTCCACACGCGGGTGTTCTCGTCGCCCTCCACGGTGCCATGCACCAGACGGGCCAGTTCTTTGGCTGTATATTGCACTTTAGGATTGAGGATTGATATTTTTTATTCGTCGTTGAATTCAATCACGCCACGCTGGCGTGTGATGCGGAGGTTGGCCAATTGCTCGTCGCTGACGAAGCCGTCGCCATAGGTGACGCGGTTGCCGTTGACGGAGCGGACGGGGTGGTTGGAGAAGATGATGTCCTCGTCGTCGCGCCAGATGATGTCCTCCAGGTAGATGGTGTCGCCCGAATTGTAGTCGATGACCACCACGCTGTCGCTGGCCTTCATGATATTCCGGTCGTCGAACGAGACGGCACGACGGGCGTAGATGGAGGTCTTCATGCGGCGACCTTCGTCGTAGAAGCGCAGGTCGACCCCCTTGGGGTAGACGGTGCGTGCCGAGGGCTGGCTGTAGCGCGTGATGAGGGGTGCGTCAATCTCCACCTGCAGACGACCTTGTTCGCTGCGGTGGATGCGAGCCTCCTTCACCTCCTGGTCGGGTGGATTCTGGCGACTGAAGCGTTCGATGTCCTTCATGTCGCCCGAGCAGGAGAGTAAGGCGGCAAGAGGAATGAGGAAAGAGGAAAGTGAGACTGCCACCTTGGACAGTCTCACTGCATTCCACTTTCCTCTTGCTATTTTCATCTTCTCTTATCGGGTTCTCACGATGGTGCTCACGCCAATCCATCCAGGCACCGTGAAGCGGGCGCCGTTCTGCAGACCGGCCATAAAGGCGTCCTGCATCTTGGGGAAGTGGGCGGCGTAGGTGCTGATGAGCTTGTTGCACTGCTCGATGTTCTCCTCGGTAGGCTCGACACTCTTGGCCTTGTTGAGGGCGTCGACGGCGGCCCAGTAGGCACTCTTGCCTCCCACGTTGTCCTCGCTGGCCGAGCCGGTGCTCGAGCCGTAGAGGATGGCGATGCGCATGTAGGGCTCACCCTTGGTGGCATCGGCGGCGGCGGCGCTGTTATAGGCCGTGCGGGCGGCGCTGTAGCTCTTCTGGCCGGCGTAGGCATGGCCGAGGTAGAGGTAGGCGGTGTACTTGTCCTTGCCCTCGACACCCTTGGTGGCGTCGTTCAGGTATTTGACGGCATCGGAGTACTGCTCTTTCGAGAGGCACATCATGCCCATGCGCATAGCCGTGGCGGGCGTGGGCTCCAGACGGTAGAGGTTCTCGGTGGCCTGGAAGAAGAGGGACTCGCCGGTGCAGCGCTTGCGCGTCATAATGCCGGTAATCTTCTTCAGCAGGTCCACATTCTCGGGGTCGGCCTCGAACTTCTTGCCGTAGATCTCCACCAGCTGGTCGCAGCTGGCATAGGGGGCGAAGGCGGCCTCGACGCCTGCGATGTAGCCGCGGATTTCGGCGGCCTTCACGCTGTCGGCGGCGTTCTTCTGCAACTCGTCGTCCAGCATGTCGCTGGCGATGTCGTAGTTGTCGACCACCAGGGTGGGCTCGGCGAAGCCGGCGCGCACGTAGTTGATGGTAGCCTCCATGTATTTCACCAGGTAGCCGGCCTCCAGGCCGCCTTCCATGTTGACAGCATCGCTGTACATCTTATAGTAGCGTTCCAAACCGTCGGCGCCCAGCAGCTCTTCCAGCTCCATAGCCTTCATGGCCGTCACCTTGCCGGCCTCGCCGAAGGTGGCGATGCGGGTGTCGTAGAGGGCCATCAGCTCCTCGATGTAGGCGGCACGCTCCTCGGCATCCTTGGCGTTCTTGATCTTCACCTCCATGATGTTCACACCACGCGTGTAGATGTTCTTGCCGTTGGCGGGGCACTTCTCCACGAAGGTCTTCCAGTAGGGGTAGGCTTCGAGCAGGTAGCGCTCGTCGTTCGAGGCCACATACTGTTTCCAGTTGTCTTGGTAGAGGGCCACGGGCTCGCGCATAGCTTCCTGCAGCTCCTCGGGGCATCCTTTGATGTGCTGTGCCGAGGCGGGTACCAGGGCCGCGCTCAGCAGCATTCCAATCGTCAGTTTCTTGATTGTCTTCATTGTTATACTCGTTTTATTGTTTTGTCTCTATTGGTTTAGTACCCCATGGGGGCAATTTCTTGCTTAGTTGTATTTCCGTTTGAAGAACCAACGCTCGCAGCTGCTCACCCCGATGCCGAATGTCAGCGAGTTACGCTGCAGCACGTCGCGGCTGCCCAGGCTGTTGTAGCCCACGCTGAGCGTGAGGAGCGACTTGCCTTTGCGCATCGGCAGCGTGGCGCCGGCACCGATGCCGCGCTCGTCGAGCGCCTGGTCGGCGCCACCCAGATTCAGGTGCAGCACCCCCTGCGTCAAATGCGCGCCGAGGCTCCAGCTGATGCGACCCCAGTAGCTTGAGGCATCCATGCTACCCATGCGTTCCATACCCAAGGCATAGCGGTTGCAGCGGTTGTAGCGCACCGTGCTGTTGCCCATGACGGAAGGCGTCTGTCCTTCGGTGTAGCGCATGGACTGCCAGTCGGCGAAGGTGGCATCGACGGCCACGCGCCACTGCTTGTCCAACTCCAGGCTGACACCCACGCCCAGCGTCTGTGGACGCTCGAGGCGGCTCTTGAACTCGGGGTCGGCGCCGGCTGCCGGGAACACCGTGTCGAGCAACGAGTTCCCCAAATGGGTGTATATCATCGCCATGTCGCGCACCGTCATATCAAGGTAGGGTTTGTAGACCACGCCCACCGTCAGCGACAGCTTGTCGCCCAGCGGCTGACGCACCTGCAAGCCCAGGTCGAACGTGAGGTTGCTCACCGTCGTCTTCTTGTAACGGCTGCTGTTGAGGAAGAACGTCGTGTCGTTGCCCATGAAGGTATAGGCTATCGACCGCTCAACCTTGCCCGTCAGATAGTTGAGGTTGACACCCACCTGCACGTCGGGCCGCATGCCCTTGCCGCGCAGCACGTTGAATGCCGTGCCGAGCATCACCTCGTTCACGCCGCCCGTGCCGCCATACACGGTCTTCACCTGACCGGCATAGGTGGGGTCGTTCTGCAGCGTCACCGACTCGTAGTCGACCGTCGTGTAGGGCATCAGACCCGCCGCCAGCTTCCACCACTTGGTCAGCGGCATGGCCATGAGCAGGTAGCCCAGGTTGCCATCGGCGTCGAACATCTGATCGCTGTTGTCGCGCAGGGTGCTCATCTGCACGCCCACGCCCATGTCGAACACGAAGCTCTCGGTCTCGATGGTGCCATAGGAAGCCGGGTTGAAGGGGTTCACGTAGTTGTTGCCCGCCATCGTGTATACGGTGCCGCCCATACGCGTCACCATGGGCAGGTTGAACGGCAGCTCGCTACTGCCGATGCCGAACTGCGAGAAGGGCACGTTGAAGGCGTTCTGCGCCATAGCGCCCATGGCGGCCGCGCACAGCGCCGCCGTCATCACTAGTCTCTTTATGTTGTTGTTTTTCATTTCTCCGTTATCCTGTTATCAATTCTTTCCCCACTCCATCACCGCGTTCAGTCCTGCCAGGGTGAGGTGCGGCCGCACCTCCCACCCCGCCGCGCCGGCAGCCGTCAGGCGGCCGGCGTCGCCGCCGGTCAGCAGCACATGCAACGACGGACACTTCTGGCGGTAGAGGGCCACATAGCCTGCCAGCGCCAACATCGTGGCGCCCAGCGTCCCCGCCAGGATGCTCTCCTCGGTCGACCGGCCTAGCACCGGCGCCTTCGTCACCCCCTCAAGACTAATTAACGGCAATTTCGCCGTGAAAGTATGCAGCGATCGCAAATTCATCTCCAGGCCCGGCAGGATGGCCCCGCCGTGGTACACCCCCTCGCAGTCCACAAAGTCGACCGTGATGCAGGTCCCCGCGTCGATGACCAGACAGTCCTCGCCCGGGTGCAGCGCCCACGCGCCGCAGGCCGCCGCCACCCGGTCGGGGCCTAGCGTCTGCGGCGTCTTGTAGTCGAGCCGAATAGGCAGCGGAGTGTCGGCCGAGAGTCGCGGCAACGTCGCCAAAGTCTCCGGCACCTCGCCACTGGCACAGAGCAGCACCCTGTCGTGTGCAGTCATGCCTTGCGGCATGCCGATGCCGTGCTCCATCAGCGAGCCGCCCTCGAAAGTGGCCCACTTGACCGCCGTATTCCCTATGTCAATCGCCAGATTCATGTTTCTTTAAGCATTCCCATGGGCGTTGCCCTTCACATTGTACAGGTTCATCGTGCGGTCGATGCCTTGTGTGACAAAGCAGCGCACCGCCTCGCATGCCGTCTTGACGGCTCCTTCCATCGCAGCCAGGTCGTCGCCTTCCATGCGCCCCAGCACGTAGTCCACCTGTCGGCCGCGGCTGAAGTGGTCGCCCACGCCCATGCGCAGCCGGTTGTAGTTCGAATTGCCGAGTGCGGCCTCGATGTCGCTCAGGCCGTTGTGTCCGCCGGCGCCACCCTGCTTTTTGATGCGTATGATGCCGGGGTCGAGCGCCAAGTCGTCGACCACCACCAGCAGGTTGGATTGGTCGATTTTCTCGGCCTGCAGCCAGTATTTCACCGCCTTGCCGCTGAGGTTCATGTAGGTTGTCGGCTTGATGAGCACCAGCGTGCGCCCTTTGTGGCGCACCTCCGTGCGGTAGGCGTGGCGCTCCAGGCTCCACCGTGCCTCGGCCTCCTTGGCCAGCGCGTCGACCACCATGAAACCCGCATTGTGGCGAGTGCCTTCGTATTCGGCGCCCACATTACCCAGCCCCACTATGAGATATTTGCTCACCGCGTCAGTTTTATCGTTTACGCAAACCTCTTTTTTGCAGAGACTTGCAAGCCATTTTGGCCATTTCATCTTTCAAGAATTTGGGTGCAAAGATACGACATTTTTATAAATGAACAAAGGATAATATCGGCCAGCGTACATTTTGCCAGCATGCCGCCTCCGCAACCCAACGTTTTGTGGCGGTCGGGTGATACCCGCGCAAGGGCAAAGCATATCCGGCAGGGGGAATCCTCCCTGCGGGGTACGGAGAAGTAGGGAGAATGTACGGAGCCGGTAGGGAGAATGCAGCGACCGCCGCGGGACGCAGGTGGGTGAAATTGCGACATAGTGGGTGAAAAACTTCCCACTCTCGGTTCGCACATGTTTTTTCATTTATTTTTTGAAAAAAATGTGTATATTTGCAGTCGTAACCCAATAAAACAACAGGCCTATGAAAAGATTTATCATTTTGATTTTCTGCCTACTGATATGCTCTGTGCCATCGATGGCACAGGTGAGGGAATTCCAAATCGGCGCCCAGAACAACAGCATCGTCCGCTCGGTGGACGACGAGTACGTGCTCATCTACACCCAACCGGTGGTTGACTCCGGATATTTCATACTTTACAAAAGGTATGACAATACAGCCCTTGCCATTAGTCTCCCAATCAAATGGGAGATCCGCGATGTTCGTATTCACAATGGCGATGAGGCATACTTCTGTGGTACATTTGGCAGTAGAGGGTTAATTGGCATGTTCGATATTCCCCAGTTCTTTTTCGGGAATGTTGGAATCAATTACACGACTTTTGGTTGGTCGTCGTTAGGGTATGTTTGGCCGACCGACTTGAAACGGCTGGATTTGTATGAAGACGGCACCCAAGTGCACATGGCCATGACGGGATCCTCAATATGGCACATCAGACATCAGCTACCCGCCACCACGGTGATGTCGGCCTATTTTGACGGCAGCAATTGGAATTGGGTTGGTTATCCCAACAAGGACTTGTATATGCAATTCACCGACGTGGCATGTCTGGACGACATTATTGTGGCTGTGGGTACCGACAGAGACGGTACTGGATGCTACATGAAAACATTTGAAAAGTTTCCAGAGTTTCCCAAATATCCGCTAGACATCAATCACGTGACTGAACTGAACTATGATGATCCCCAAGGAACGGTGCTGGTTACACACAGGGAAAGTAACACCGCAATATTGTCCCAGTTCAACAAAGGAACATCAGGTATCGGCACGGTGTTTCATCAGGTGCCTTTCTCTCCGTCGTCGGGGTTGCCGACCATGACACTGATTGACACTTGGCGGTCTTCTCCTCCGGCCACCCTGCCCTTTGGCTCTATGTGGCAGATGCTGGAACTGAACTGGGATGTCGATAATGCCTGGTTGCTACAAAAGGCCGAATATGCCGTATCACCCGTAAGTGGCATTGCCGACTGGCTGTTAAAAGTACCCGTAGGTGCTCCCTCGGTGATAGGACAACGGTGGAATCCCGATCAGTGTA
The DNA here is from genome assembly GCA_946406015.1 of uncultured Bacteroidales bacterium. Lineage (GTDB taxonomy): Bacteria > Bacteroidota > Bacteroidia > Bacteroidales > P3 > Colimorpha. Next base: position 17,841 of record CAMJJD010000017.1, read on the forward strand.
ATGCGCAGTCGATGGATTTGCTGCCAATCGCCCATAATCCATGGCTGTCTGGGTCGAATCCGTTGCTAACTATATACGAACCGATGTGGCAAGGCATGGACGGGCATTGTTACTTTTTTTCCAACTTGGGTTTCGATTACGGGTCTGCCACGTGGATAACACGCGATATTGATGATGATTGGGATTATAATTTGGAATCAAATATACCAAAAGACATGCCGGTGTTTGATGTCAAGGTAATATTGGAATGTGAATAATAACAACGATATCGTTCATTTATGAGAGACAGAATATTAATTACAATAATGTTGCTTGCAACGGTTACGACTAGGGTACAAGCGCAGTACTCGGACCTTTATTACCATCGTGTGGGCGACACCATCGAGTGGCGCTCTGAAATAGGTTATTACACATGGTGGGGATGGAAGGAACTCTATGAGAATCAACTCCCTGCATCAGCCTATTTTAATAATGCTTCTCATGCATGGTACAATGATTTGACGCAAGTGTCAGATTCCGGAATATTGCTGGAACGTTTCTATACCCCCACCCCATTGAAAATTATAGGTATTGCAGGTGTGGCAACCAGGGGTTATTGGGAAAATGTTGGTTTGGGCCAGCCAAGGAGATGGGTGATGGATACCGATACCACCTCACGGAAGGATTATTTCTTGATTTATGATGCCGTAGGTGACAGCTTCCCATTGGTGGCACAAACGGAATGGACCCCAACCGACACCATGCGTAGGCTACATCTCAAGTTTCGTCAATATCCTAGAACTACGAACTACGATACTACCTGTTGTGGAGGTGATCTCCTTATGGAATACTATCTACCATTAAAGGAGTATTATTTTGATAATCCGGTGTATGTGGAAGATTCTTTTTATGTCGGGGGTACGTATTTTGGAGGAATAAACAACAACACTTCGCCAGACACATACTATGCGGGGTCTCATTTCTACAAAATTCGTCGATCGTGTAATGAGAATTTTCAACAAGAATTACCCGATGTAGTGTATCCGAGTAATACAAACGGCTGTATACCAATTGGAATGCCTTTACTGAAATTTAAAGGATTTATAGGCAGGGATGTAACTTCTTATGAGTATGGTTCTTTTTCCACCAGACCATGGCGGTGGAATTTGCCGAGTGGAGGTGTCCTTATTATGGTATACCCCATCGTCGAGGTCGACACGACGGTGCCGCCGGTGAGTGCCTGCGACCCGATAGCGAATGTGCAGGTGACAACCTCCGGCACCTCGGCCACGGTGACCTGGGACGGCTTCCCCCACTACAGCCGTGTCCTGCTGCGCTACGGGAAGCGCGCACAACCGCAGTCGCAGTGGACCGAGATTGACGTGACGGGCAACACGCTATATACCCTCGCCGACCTGCAGCCCGTGTCGTTCTACAGCGTCACGCTGAAGGCCGAGTGCGACACCAGCAAAAAGGAGACGCCCTGGAGCGAGCCGGTGACCTTCTACGTGGGCACCGACACCGCAGGCGGCGGCACGGAGGGCATCGAGGGAGGCGAGACGCTGCTGTCGCGCCTGACCTTCCTGCAACCCAACCCCGCTCGCGACGAGGTGACGGTGACCTCGAGTTTCAACCTCACGGCCATAGACATCTGGACGGCCGACGGCGTGATGGTGTACCACGGCGAACGGTCGGGCCACGACACCTCGGTTGATGTCAGTTGGCTGCGGGCAGGCACCTATATCGTGACCATCCACACCCATAACGGCACCACCCACAAGCGCCTGCTGATAGCGCGCTGATACCTCATGTTCGCAGCGTCGTTTTCCCCCCGTGCGGAAAGTTTTTTTGCACGGTTTGGAAATATTGTGTATTTTTGCACCGCTTTTTATAGTGTAACAGACGCAAGGAAGAGATGTTCGACTTTGAGACAACCGTGAGCGGCATAGAGTTCAAGGTGAGGCAGTTGGCCGACGAGGTGCAACGGCTTCGCGGGTTGGTTTCGGAGCGCGACGAGCGCGTCTGGGAGCTAGAGGAAGCGCTGAAAAACAAGGAAATAGTAATAAACAATTTAAAAGAAGAGAACAAATTAGTTAAATTAGGGAACAGGCTGACAGAAGGAAATGACAGTGCTGAACTGAAGCTAAAGATAAATCAGATGATACGCGCCATTGACAAAAGTCTGGATTTGTTGAAGGCAGAAAAGTGACGGAATGATGGAAACTGTATCGGCATCGGTGAACATATTGGGACGGACATATCGTCTGCGCGTGGCAGCGAGCGACGAGGCGGCTTTGCGCAAAGCGGCGCAAAACATCGAGGCGCAGGCGAAGCAGTATGGAAGCATGTATGCCTACAACGACCATCAGGACTTGCTGGCGATGGTGGCGCTGACTCAGATTACCCAACTGACGAAGATACAGGACTCGCTTCGCTACAAGGACACCGACTTGGCGGAGCGACTGCAATCGATAGACAGCGTGCTGGAAGGTATACTGCATCCGACTAAGGAACAGTTGCTCCGCGACAATAGCTCCGCGACTGTTTCGACCCAAAACAGTTTGTAAACTCAACACCATTTACAAACCGAGTCGGCTCAGGGGCGGGTAGGTTGTATGGCTGATACGCCCGGCGCTCAAATCCTACAGAACCAGAGTTTACCAATACTCCCGGAGGGTTTTTCGGATGCAGTTTTTCTCTCTCATCCACTTCTGAAAAGTCATTCCAGTCAGAGGGTTCCCACAACAAACAAACTCATCAACAAACAATGGAGATACTTTGGATTATCATTGGATTGGTTGCCGGTGGCGGCGTGGGCGTGTGGCTCACGACGTCGGTGCTGCGCAACCGACTCCTTTCCAAGAGCCAACAGGTGCTCAAGGATGCCGAGGAGAAAGGAGAAGTACTTAAGAAAGAAAAAGAGCTGCAGGCCAAGGAGAAGTTCCTGCAGTTGAAGAGTGAGCACGACAAGCGTGTGAACGAACAGAACAACAAGATGCGCGACGCCGAGAACAAGCTCAAGCAGCGCGAGCAGACCCTCAACCAGAAGGTGGAGGAGCTGCAGAAGAAGAGCAACGAGCTGAAGGGTGCAAGCGAAAACCTGAACAAGCAGATTGAGGCCCTGCATTCGCGCCAGGCCGAGGTTGAGAAGGTATATCGCGAGAGCATAGAGAAACTGGAGCACATCGCCGGCATGAGTGCCGAGGATGCCAAGCAGCAGCTGATAGACAGCCTCACCGAGGAGGCTCGTGCCGAAGCATCGACGACCATCATGGACATCGTAGAAGAGGCCAAAATCACCGCTGCCGAGCAGGCCAAGAAAGTGGTCATACAGAGCATCCAGCGCACCGCTACCGAGACCGCAGTGGAGAACACCGTGTCGGTATTCAACCTGGAGAATGAAGAGGTAAAAGGCCGCATCATCGGCCGCGAAGGCCGCAACATACGCACGCTGGAGAGCCTCACAGGTGTGGAGATTATCATAGACGACTCGCCCGACGCCATCATTATCAGCGGCTTCGACCCCGTGCGCCGCGAGATAGCACGTCTGTCGCTGCACAAGCTGGTCACCGACGGACGCATCCATCCCGCCCGTATCGAGGAGGTGGTGGCCAAGACACGCCGCCAGATTGAGCAGGACATCAACGAGGTGGGCAAGCGCACCTGCATCGACCTGGGCATCCTGAATATGAACCACGAGCTGATGCGTATGGTGGGCCGCATGAAATACCGTTCAAGCTACGGACAGAACCTGCTGCAGCACAGCCGCGAAGTGGCCAACCTGGCCGCCACGATGGCCGCCGAACTGGGCCTGAATCCCAAGTTGGCCAAGCGCGCCGGTCTGCTGCATGACATCGGCAAGGTGCCCGAGACCGACCCCGAGATACCGCACGCCATCTTCGGCATGAAACTGGCCGAGAAGTACAAGGAGCATCCCGACATCTGCAACGCCATCGGTGCCCACCACGACGAGGTGGAGATGACCAACCTCATCAGCCCCATCATCCAGGTGGCCGATGCCATCAGCGGTGCCCGTCCCGGTGCCCGCCGCGAGGTGGTCGAAGCCTACATCAATCGACTGAACAAGCTGGAGCAGATGGCCATGACCTATCCGGGCGTGGTGAAGACCTACGCCATCCAGGCCGGCCGCGAGCTGCGCGTCATCGTTGGTGCCGACAAGGTGAGCGACGTGGAAGCCAACAAGCTCAGCTACGACCTCTCGCGTCAGATACAGAACGAGATGACCTATCCGGGTCAGATCAAGGTGACCGTCATCCGCGAAACCCGCGCCATCAACTACGCGAAGTAAAGGGTAGAGGTTCGCAGTTAAAGAACAAAGACTATGCTATCATTAGCCATAAACTGGAATGTGGACCCTGTGATATTCCACATTGGGTCGTTCGGCCTGCGGTGGTACTCCCTGGGGTTCCTGATAGCCTTCCTACTGGGCTACTATATCTTGTCGTACATCTTCAAACGCGAGAAGGTGCGCCCAGAGTATCTCGAGGTATTGATACTCTACATCTTCCTGGCGGTACTGCTGGGAGCCCGCTTGGGACACTGCATCTTCTACGACGCCGACTATTTCTTCACATCCGAGCACTGGACAGAGATACTCTGGCCGTTCCACAACGGGCAGTTCACCGGCTTCAGCGGGCTGGCCAGCCACGGTGCCGCCATCGGCATCTTCATCGCCCTGTGGCTGTATTGGAAGAAGTACCGGCTCAACCCATGGTGGATATGCGACCGAATGGCCATCGTGGTGGCTCTGGGTGGCGTGTTCATCCGCATCGGCAACCTCTTCAACAGCGAGATTTACGGCATCGAGACCGACCTGCCGTGGGGATTCATCTTCCTGCGTGAAGGCGAGACGGTGCCCAAGCACCCCACCGGTCTCTACGAAGCTCTGGCCTACCTGACCATCGCGCTGGTAAGCCTATGGTACTACCTTCGCAAAAAGGGACAGTTCAAGACAGGAAGCCTCTTTGGGTGGTGGCTGGTGGCGCTGTTCGGCGCACGCTTCCTCATCGAGTTTGTCAAGACGAACGGCGTTATCGAAGGATTCCCCCTGCTCAAAGGGCAACTGCTCAGCCTGCCGCTCATCATCGGTGGATTTGTCATCGTCTGGTTGGCACGCCGCGGGAAACTGGCACAAGCAGCCTTCCCGCAAGGCGAGGTAAAGGCCATCACCGCCAAGTGGGACGAGAAAGCCAGGAAAGAGGAGGCTAAGAAGAAAGACAAACAACGAAAGGAAAACAAATGAAGACACTCATCCTTGTACGCCACGGCGAAAGCGCGTGGAATAAACTCAATCTTTTCACCGGCTGGACCGATGTAGACCTCACTGAGGCCGGCATGCAGGAAGCCTACGAAGCCGGCAAGCTACTGGTGGCCGAAGGCTACCGCCCTGAACTTTGCTTCACCTCCTATCTGAAGCGGGCTGTGAAGACATTGAACCAGATGCTCGACGCCATGGACATGGACTGGCTGCCGGTGCAGAAGAGCTGGCGCCTGAACGAGAAGAGTTATGGTGCCATCCAGGGCTTGAACAAGGCTGACACCGCCGCCAAATACGGTGACGAACAGGTGCTGCTGTGGCGCCGTTCGTTCGACGTGCAGCCACCCGCCCTAGACCTGCATGATGAGCGTAGTCCACGTATGGATCCGCGCTATAACGAGATTCCAGACAACCTCATCCCTCTCACCGAGAGCCTCAAAGACACCATCGAGCGACTCATGCCCTACTACCGCGGTACCATCATGCCTGCATTCGAGAACCGCAACACCCTGTTGGTGGTGGCTCACGGCAACTCGCTCCGCGGCATCGTCAAGGAGTTGAAGGGAATGTCGAACGAGGAGATTATCAAGTTCAACCTGCCTACGGCCGTGCCGTATGTGTTCACCTTTGACGACCGCATGAATCTGGTCAGCGACAAGTTCCTCGGCGACCCCGAGGTCATCGCCGCCAAAATGCAGAGCGTCGCCAATCAGGCAAAGCGGAAATAGCATCGCACAGCATTTACACTAACACCCGACAACGGACAGCGAACGCCCCGTTGTCGGGTGTTTTGTTGCTTTAAGCTCAGAGGAAAATGTTAACCTCCGGCCGGACAATGGTCGATATATTTATATTAGAAAGCGCGTCGTACTATCTCAGAAGGAGTAGACCATGCTGAGGGAGAGGCGGAGGTTGCCGACGGGGTCGGCATAGCCGGCGCGAGTGTATTCCACCTCGCCAGTGAAATCGAGACCAGTAAGGGTTTTGTAGGTGAGACGGGGCTGGATGCGCCAGAGGTATTCAAGGTCGTGGCCGCGGCCTAAAACCGCTGTAGTGCTGTAGATGGCCAGCACTGGACCTTCGTCCTGTTTCTGAGCATAACCCATGAAAAGACCTGGACGCCAGTGGCCGTGATTGCGTTCTACATCGAGCCACACTGTGTTGAAAGTCCAATCACGGAACATCATGTCGTCGCCCATCACACTGGTGTAGATTATATAGCCGCCCAATGAGCAGCCTTCGTAGAGGCTGTTGTTCAGCAGTGTCTGGGCCTTGATGGTGATGGGGCCGAGGTTTACTTTGCCGAAGAGGCTCCACGAGAAGGATGAGTAGAGGTCGGTGGAGGGTTGCACGGCTGTGTATTGGGTTTGCACCATAGGCTGGATGGTTTTCATGTTGACGGCGGCACCGAAGAAGAAGTGCTTGGTGAGGTAGCGCAGCTGGAGGTTGAGCTCGGGCACCAGGCTGTGGCGCGCGAAGAGGGTGCTGCTGGCCGGAGCGCCGTTGAGCAACCCCTGGCTCATATTGTCCAGCTGCCAGCAGGCAGCGGCCACCACGTTGAATCCGTGGGCGATGTATTCGTAGCGCACCTGCGGCTGGCGGGCATAGCAGTGGAAGGGGGCCCCCATGTTGAGGGGGTTGGTCATGGGCATGATCTCGTGGATGACCATCGGATACCAGTACTGGCCCACGATGAGGGTGTGGCGCAGCGAGGCCGGCACCTCGACGCCATAGCTCTTCATCCAGTCCATCTGGATGTAGGCGTGGCGCAGGCGCAGGTTGTTGATGGTGGCGTTGGTGGAGCCGGTGAAGTCGCCTTCAACGTAGGCCGAGGTCCGCGCGCCGAGCATGTCGGGGCCTGTAATGCGGAGGTTCAGGCGGGCGGTGATGGCCAGCATGTCGGCCTGCCAGCCGTCGTTGATGTCGCGCCCCAGGCTGTCTCGGAGGATGGGCTTGGGGTAGAAGAGCATCATGTCCTCGCGCCCGCCTACTACCGAGCGGCTGTCAGCATAGTAGTGCGGGTTGACGAAGCCGTGCCACTCGAGGCTGAAAGGCGATTGGGCTTTTGCCGAATTGAAATTTGAAAATTGAAAATTGAAAAACAGGCTTGCGCAGACAATCGATGCAATCTTGATACTGTACTTCATGGCAAATAATAATTTCAATTTTCAATTTTCGTTTTTCACTTTTTCGAGCCTCCAGCCAGTGCAAGTATCAATCCCAGTGCAACGCCCAGCAGGGCGGCGAAGAGCACCTGCAGGTTGGCGGGCAGGATGAAGGTGATGGTGTGGGCGGGGAACCAAAAGAGGGGGATGGTCTTCTTGATGACCACATTCCATTGCACGTCCCAATTGACCTTTTTAGAGATAATCTCACGCATCTTCATAGGTTTCAAGAGACCAGCCACGGTACCGCCATTGTCGGTGATGTGGATGTCGGTGCACTTGTGGAAGGTCATCATCACCGGGGCGAAGATGCTGTTCATCAGCACCGAGACGGCGAAGGCGATGCCGAGCTTGCCCCAGGTGAGTTCAGAGGCCTTGAAGACGGCCGCATAGGTGGCTGCATGGCCGCCATCACCGCTGACGGCATCGGCCACCGAGCCGAGGAAAACAGGGACACCACTCTTAAAAATGACCATAGCCATGGCGATGCACATGCCGAGGAACCCCCATACCATCATACGGGGCAACACGCCGAAGCCCTTCTTGTTGTAGACCCCCTCACGGATGCGTAGGGCCAGCATCTCGCCCAGGGTGGCGAGGATGGCGAACTTGAAGAAAGCCATGATGTAGGGGTGGTTAGCCGTGGCCCAGTTGAAGCCTTCGGCCGCATGGGTCTGAGGGATGGCGAAGAGCGCCGCCACCACGGCGACACAGAGAATCAGTATCCAATCTCCTTTTTTCATAACTCTTAACTTTTAACTTATATCTGCCAAGTGGCTCCGTCTTTGCCGTCCTTGACTGTGACACCGGCCTCTTTGAGGGCGTCGCGAATCTTGTCGCTGGTAGCCCAGTCCTTGTTGGCCTTGGCGTTGGCACGGATGTCGAGGATGATGTGCATCAGGCCGTCGATAAGGGCGGTGTTGTCGCTGGCGGCCTCGTCCTTCATGCCGAGAATCTCGAAGAGGAAGGTGTCGAAGACCCCCTTCATCTCATCGATATCGGCCTGAGTGAGCTTCACCTTGCCGTCAGCAGCGCCGTTGATGACCTTGGCGGCCTCGAAGAGGTAACTGATGACTGTCGGGGTGGCGAAGTCATCGTTCATGGCGTCGTAGCAGTTCTGACGAATCTGCTTCACGTCGGCCGTGCTCTCCTTGGCGGGCTGTACACGTCCGATAGCCTTATATGCTTCCATCAGCTTGGAAAAACCTTTCTCGGCAGCCTGCAGGGCTTCGTTGCTGAAGTCCACGGTGCTGCGGTAGTGAGCTTGCAGGATGAAGAAGCGGATGGTCATGGGCGAGTAAGGCTGGTCAAGCATCTCTTTGCCGTCCTTGTCCTTGTGGCTGCCCGTAAAGAACTCGTCGAGGGTGATAAAGTTACCCAGCGACTTGCCCATCTTCTGACCGTTGATGGTAATCATGTTATTGTGCATCCAATAGCGGCAGGGGGCGTGGCCGGTAGAGGCGACGCACTGCGCTATCTCACTCTCATGGTGTGGGAAGACGAGGTCCATGCCGCCGCCGTGGATGTCGAAGGGCGAGCCCAGGTATTTGGCACCCATAGCGGTGCACTCGGCATGCCAGCCAGGGAAACCGTCGCTCCAAGGCGAGGGCCATCGCATGATGTGCTCCGGCGCAGCCTTCTTCCAGAGGGCGAAGTCGCCGCTGAACCGCTTCTCTTCCTGCCCGTCCAGCTCACGGGTGGTGGCCAGCATCTCGTCGATGACGCGGCCGCTCAGCTGACCGTATTTGTGCGTGTTCTCCTGGTATTTGCGCACGTCGAAATAGACGCTGCCGTTCGAGACGTAAGCGTAGCCGGCGTCAAGAATCTGCTGCACCAGTGCTATCTGCTCCATGATATGGCCGCTGGCGTGAGGCTCAATGCTGGGGGGCAGCACGTTGAGGCGCTCCATGGCGGCATGGTAGCGGTTGGTGTAGTACTGCGCCACCTCCATGGGCTCCAGCTGCTCGAGGCGTGCCTTCTTGGCAATCTTGTCCTCACCCTCGTCGGCATCGTGCTCCAGGTGACCCACATCGGTGATGTTGCGCACATAGCGCACCTTGTAACCCAAGTGCCGTAGGTAACGGAAGACGACGTCGAAGGTGATGGCGGGACGGGCGTGTCCCAGATGGCCGTCGCCATAAACGGTAGGGCCGCAGACGTACATGCCGACCCTGCCCTCCGTAATCGGGCGGAAGAGTTCTTTCTGTCGGCTTAATGTATTATAAATCAACAACTGTTGTTCCATCTTTAATATTATATTGAATTGCAAAGGTACAAAATAAAAATGACATACAGGAAGGAAAGTGATTAGCGCTGGCTCTTGATTGCCTCTCCCGTGTTCTTCTGCCATGAGGCGAGGAACTTTTCGCTGACACGGTCCACATACTCCCTCTCGGTGATGTTCCACCGGATTCCATCATGCATCACAGGAGTAAGGTCGGCACCAGGCGACACCAGACGCCAACAGAAGCCCTCACACCTCAGCTGGTCTGGAAAGAGATAGGCGTAGCGCTGATAGAAGTACTGTGTGAAGTAGACCGGCCGACTGCCTGCAGTACCGATGATACGGAGCACCTCTTGCCATCCCGTAAGGCCGAGGTTGTACACGTCAACGTCGGTGCGGCGCCCCTCAACCTGCTGCAGGTACCAGAGGGGGAAGGTGTCGTTGTCACCCAGCGTGATGAGAATGGCATCAGGGTCGCAACTTTCGAGATGGTTGGCTGCGATATCGTGTACCGAATGGCAGTGGCTACGGTCGTGGTCGTTCCAGTTGCCTATAGCCATGGTGAGTGGTGCCAGCAGCGCCAGCCAGCGCCACCAGCGGCGCGGAAGAGTGTCGGCTCCGATGCCAATCCAGAGGGCGAAAGCATAGAACGAAAGCACGTACACATAGTCCCTCGAGCGGGGTTCATAGCAAGGGTGGTTGAGGTAGAGGTTGAGGATGAGGCCGCCGAAGAGGAAGAGCAACATGATGACCCAGAAGTCCACCCTGCTGCGCTTGCGGTGCTGCCAGAGACCCCAAAGTCCCAGCAGGAAGGGCAGGACAAAGACGACGACACAATGCCAGTGGGTGTTCTCGCGGCCGATAAAGTTGTACATCAGGTAGCGGAGATACATGAAACCCACTTGGTAACTGCCATAATAGACCACATTGCCAAGCACTCCTTCGGTTCCCAGGGTCCATTCATCCCAGTTGGCGCTGTCCCTCTCACGCCACATGCGTGGGTAGAGCGGAGCTTTCTCGTACTGGTCGCGCTTGAGGTAGGCGCCGAAACTTTCACCCATCTCGTTGATGGGGGGATTGGCGGCGGCCCGGAGAGGGATGATGGCATAGGGCGTGAGACCCAGAAGAAAGAAGAAAAAGGAGAAAAGGAGTACCCTGAACAATCTAGTTATTCTAGATAATCCAGATAATCTGGTAAATAAAATCAATGCCAAGGCTGGTACAACGAGAAGCGTCATCATGTGAACGCCCACACCCAATCCCAGCATCAGGCCCAATAGGGGTAGAAGGCGGGTGTTGCCGGTAGCACGCCAGCGCAATACCAAATATACATCGAGCGCACAGCAGAGCATCGCCGGGGCATAGACCTCGCTCTCGACGGCCGAGAACCAAGCGGTGTCACAGAAGAGATAGCACAAGGCCCCTACCGCAGCGCCGACCCCCCGTGTGCCTAACAGCCGGAGGGTGGCATAAAGCAACCCAACCGTCACACCACCACAGAGGGCCGAGAAGGCATTACTCAACGGTGCCATCCACATGGGGTTGCCGAAGGAAAGAAGCATGAAGATGTGCGAGAGGAGCTGGTAGACGGGAGCTCCAGGAGGATGCCCCACGCTGAGCGTCCATCCTGTGGCAATAAACTCGCCACAATCCCACCACGACGACGAGCGGTCCATGGTGAGAAGATATACCAAAGAGGAAAAAGCAAAAAGCAAAACGGAAAGATGACTGGCGCACCAAGATGTCAACCAGCCATTTCCCCGTTTCTCATTTGCTTTATTCATTTTACCAGTTTACAACCGACTTATTGAAAACGTCCTCGCATAGTTCAGAGACAATCTCGGTCACCAAACCGCTCTCGACCGATGAGAAGTCCTGCGAGGCAGGGTAATCACGGTAACGCGAGAACGACTGTTCAAAGTCGGCATCGGGGTCGACGGCGTTGACGAACCGCACCTTGATGGTGATAGTGAGGCGGTTCATGGAGACCTCATCGGACGAGGAGAGTGCCGATGCACGGGTGTCGTAACCCACAATCTCACCGCTAACCTGCAAGTCGCCCTCGTCGCTGGTCACCGTGAGTGAGGTCTGACTGGCGAACATCTGGCGCAAGTCATCGCTGAGCTTCTGGCTGAGTTGCGGATTGACCGTAGAGGCATAGTTGGGGAAATCGGCCACAGAGATGGTCTTGGCACCGGGCGGGATAGAGGCACCGGTAAACGAGTAGCCACCCGAGCAGCCGGCCAGGAGCAACGTGCAGAGTGTAAAGACGAAAGCCACAGACGCTCTCCACTTTCCACTTCTCATTTTCCGCCTAAAAATCCCTCGAGTCTTCATCTATGCGCTGTTCGTCTTCGAGCTGCCACAGCAGGAAACCCGACTCCTGCTGGATATAGTTCAGCACAGCCACCTTGGTGGTGAGGTCGGGCACCGCAGCCACCTCGCTGATGAGTGCGTCTATCTTTTCTTTGAAAGCCAAATCCATAGTATTCTGTTTTACGTTATCCGTTCAGTCGATTATAATAGTGCCACCACAATGGTGGTATCTCGTTCTCTTCCATGGCATGGAGGTAGTCGGCATAGCTGCAGGGCACAAGGGTGTGGGAGAGGTAACGCTCACGACGCTCTGTGTCCTCGCAGGGCACCTCCATCCACCAGCGGTCGCTCTTGAGACTCTTGTGGAAGACTATCTCCATCCCGCTGTCACCCAACTGCACCGAGAAGTGCTTGAAGGACTGTGGGTCGCGCGAGGGGAAGTCGCCCAGACGGTAGCAGAAGCCTTCGATAAAGAACCATGTGGCCTGCGCCAACATGTGGGCCGTCTGCTCGCCACGATCGTGGGCGGGAACCATCTCAAAGAGACCGAAACAGGTGGTCTTGTCGCTCATGCCGGCATAGCGGGCCAGCTGGCAGAGTTGCTCGCCGTATAGGCCGTGGGGCGACGGACTGGCAGCCGCAGGGGCATCGCTCTGACGTACAGCACTCACGTCGACCGCCACCACATCACTGTAGCGCACCATGGGCTCAGCCACCTCCAGGTTGGTCTGCAACTCACCTAGACGAAGGGTGCTGAATTTCAGTTCCTCCATTAGCTGTATCATCTCGCTCCCCACGAAATAGGTCTGGTAACCGAGGTTCACATAGTCAAACAAATAGTTGGGTTGCTGCAGGATGATATGCTGCAGGTAGTTGGCGCTGTTGATAGTGTCACCTCCCTCGAGGTTGAACCGGGCGTCAATCGAGGCGATGTTGATGACACGTCCCAGCACCTCGTATGCCTTGTAGATGGGGAAAACAAGGTCGTCGCTTCCGCCGAGGACGATGACCGTGCGACCATCTTCCAGCAGCTGCTGCAGCACCTCTATGACGGCAAAGTAAGTGTCCTTCACCTCGATGCCTGCGGCGATATTGCCGAGGTCTACAAGACGCAGGTCGGCGTGGGGCTTGGCCAACCGGTATAGCTTGTGGCGAATAAAATCGGGCGCCGGCGCCGACCCGTGGCCATCCACCGAAGCGCGATCTTCCTCGACGCCAAGCATCACCAGCGGTGCCTTCTGCCACTCCGGGAATGCGCCTTCAGCAGTATAAGCACTGATGCTGTCGCCCAGCATCGGCCGAAACTCCTGACTCTGGTAATCCAGGACAGCCGTGTCGATAGGTTTAAAGTAGTTGCTCAGTTCCATAACGTATACTATAACGTCACAAAACCCTGTTTATTGTACCTGACGACAAATATTAATCCCAGCAATATGCCATAGGAGGGACCGGCTTTGTCAATACCGGCCAAGATGAGTTGCTCTCACACGTTCCAAGTGAAGCCGTCGAAGGGGCGGAGGCGGTTGTAACCTTCCTCACGGGTGCGTTCCTGCAGGCGCTTGATGCGCTTGAGTCCCCACTTCCACATCTTCACGTCGAACACCACGAAGACGATGAACAGCCCCCCCGTGACACAGGCTGACAGTCCGCTGTCGCTACCCGTCAGGTTGCTGCTCACCATCAGCAGCGCATCATAGGTGCCGTGCAGCAGCACCGGGAACAGCAACGCCTTCCACAGGTAGCCACGACGTCCCGCAGGGTCGAATTTGGCCAGCGAGACATAGTATCCCATCGTCACGGCAAAGAGGAAGTGCGCCGGCACCGCCAGCAGTCCACGCATCAACGCCGTGGACATCACGTCCTCGCCACTCATCACATAGCCGATATTCTCCACACAGGCAAAACCCAGCGATAGGAAAGCGGCATAGACGATGCCGTCGAAATACTCGTCGAAGTGCCGACTCCTCCATATCACCAGCAGCAACAGGAGCAACTTGAAAAGCTCCTCGCTCAAACCCGCCACCACATAGCCGGTGAACACCCCGTTGAGCACCGGCGCCGCTTCGGCAGGCGGTGCCAGCGGCATCAGCATACTCTCCAGCAATCCCGCAGGTATAACAGACAGACAGCCAACAAAGAACGTCAGCAGCAACTTACCCAGCGGTTCGGAATTCAATCTGTCCTTGCGATAGATGAAGAACAGCAGCAACAACACCGGCAACACAGCCGAAACAAATGCAATATTCATATTCTAAACATTCTAACCTACGCCCCACAGGCGCCTTTCCGGCTGCAAAGGTACGTTTTTTTTCCAATACCACGGAAAAAAGTCGTATCTTTGCACCTATCAAATCATCCAACAACTATGGCTAAAAACATCGTTTGCAGCGGCATACGGCCCACCGGCAACCTGCACCTCGGCAACTATTTCGGCGCCCTGCGCAACTTCGTCCGCATGCAGGACGAGATGGACTGCTTCTTCTTCATCGCCGACTACCACTCGCTGACCACCCACCCCACCCCTGGCAGCATCTACAACGACGCCCGCACCATCCTCGCCCAGTACCTCGCCGCCGGCCTCGACCCCGAGCGCTGCACCCTATACCTCCAGAGCGACCTGCCCGAAACCATCGAGCTCTACCTCTTCTTCAACATGAACGCCTACCTCGGCGAGCTCGAACGCGTCACCTCCTTTAAGGACAAGGTACGCCAGAACCCCAACAACGTCAACGCAGGTCTCCTCACCTACCCCACCCTCATGGCCGCCGACATCCTCATCCACAAGGCCAACCTCGTGCCCGTCGGCAAAGACCAGGAGCAGCACCTCGAGATGACCCGCACCTTCGCCCAGCGATTCAACAACATGTACCACAGCGAGGTATTCCCCCTCCCCCAGGCCGTAGGCATGGGCAAGGACCTCGTCAAGATTCCCGCCCTCAACGGCACCGGCAAGATGGGCAAGAGCGAAGGCGAAGCCTCCACCATCTTCCTCACCGACGAACCCGCTGTCATACGCAAAAAAATCATGAAGGCCAAGAGCGACAGCGGCCCCACCGAGATGAACCAGCAGAAGCCCGAAGAGATTGAGAACCTCTTCACCCTGCTCAAGGTAGTCTCGACACCCGACACCGTCGAGTACTTCGACGACCTCTACAACCGCTGCCAGATACGCTATGGCGACCTCAAGAAGCAGCTGGCCGAAGACATGGTGGCCTTCGTCGAACCCCTGCGTCAGCGCATCCTCGAGTACCAGTCCGACGACGCCCGTCTGCGCCGCATCATGGACCTCGGCAAAGAGAAGGCCCACGCCAGCGCCGCCGCCACCCTCGACGAGGTGCGCCGCGTCATCGGCTACCGCAACTGACGGACCTCACACCCACAAACAACGAGCGCCGACCCTCACGGATCGGCGCTCCTTTTCTGTCAGTCTGTCTAACCTTATTCGGCGACAACGGCCTCGACGGCGTCGGTCACGACCTCCTCGACGGCGTTCTCGATGGTGGTGCTGTCAGCAACCTCCTCGACAACGGCCTCGACGACGGTGGTGTCCTCAACGGGCTCCTCAGCGGCTTTGTTGTTGTTGCAAGCCACGAAACCGAACATACCGGCGATAGCCAGAGCGAATAAAACTTTCTTCATTTCTTTGTTGTTTTAGGTTGTTAATACTTTCTTAATTATCTCTTTTTCAATACGATTTGCCATCCTTTACCGGTCGCAAACCGAGTGCAAAAATACAACACTCTCCCGACATAGCAGGAAAATATAATATGAAATAATGTTAAAATTGATACAACCTTCTGGAAACAACCGAATTACGGAAGCGGAACCAAGCCGTTAAAGCCCATAAAGGCCATGGCCAGAATGCCTGCCGTCACCAAAGCAATGGGCACACCCTTCATGCCGCGCGGCGTACCAGTGAGGTCCAACTGCTCGCGGATGCCGGCAAAAAGGATGAGTGCCAGCGCAAAACCCACGGCGATGGAGGCCGAATAAACCACGCTCTCGAGGAAATTCATGTGCTTCTGGATGACCAAGATGGCCACACCCAGCACGGCGCAGTTGGTAGTAATCAGGGGAAGGAACACTCCCAGAGCCTGATAGAGCGACGGGGCAATCTTCTTCAGCACTATCTCGACCATCTGCACCAAACCGGCGATGACCAGAATGTAAGCTATCGTCTGCAGATATTCAAGATGCAATGGCTCAAGCACATAAGTCATAATTAGCCAAGTCACCATCGTCGCCAACAGCATGACAAAGAGCACGGCGCCGCTCATGCCTACACTCGACTTCACATCCTTGCTCACACCCAGGAAGGGGCAGATGCCAAGGAACTGAGCCAGAACGACATTGTTGACCAGAATGGCCCCGATAATCAGGGCAGGTATCGTGATTCCCATAGTGTTTTGTGTTTACAATTCGGACTGCAAAAATACGAACATTTTACAAACTGACAAAATTTTTTTACACCACCGCATGAAAACAACCCTCCGACCCTATATGATGATTACTTAAAATCTCCGAGGTGGGTCCAACTGAGTCAGACCCTCCTCGGAGATGGTTCGGAGATGGTTCGGAGATCCTTCGTAGATGGTTCGAAGATGTCCGACCGACTACCAGCGGTTGTAGTGCACCCGTTCGGGGTCCCATTTGTCTTTGGGCTGGGTGTCGCCGGAGGGCACTCCGATGGGCACCACGGCATAGGGCACTACGGTAGGCGGCAGGCCTACGGCGGCACGGATGGGGTCCATGCGCTCGGGATAGGGATAGCAGGCCGTCCAGCAGGCACCGAGACCATAGGCCTCCACGGCCAGCAGCAGGTTCTCGGTGGCGGCACCGAGGTCGTCACGCCAGAGGTGGTTCACCTGGGCCACATCGGGACCCTCGGGGTTGTCGCGCGTGGGACCCATGTGGATGGTGTCGGCACAGAGGATGACGATGGCGCCGGCCTCTTTGTACATGCGCATGTTGAAGTTGTCACCGAAGATGGCCTCAAGGTCTTGGTCAGGGGTGACGACCACGAAGCTCCAGGGGCGCCAGTCGCGGCCCGAGGGGGCCGCCTGGGCGGCACGCAGGATGTTCTCCAGCGTGGCGGCGGGGATGGTGTCACCGTTGTAGGAACGGACGCTCTTGCGGCTGAGGATGTTCTGCATGACGGTTTCGGCAGGGTCAACCTGCGCTACTTCCTGTTTGTTGCAGCAGGCGGCCATCATGGCGGCGGCGGCAAGGAATAACATTACTTTCTTCATTGGTATTGTATTGTTGATTGTTTGTCATTATGGGTGGCACCGCTGGTGGTGTCGACCTGTGTGGTGTCTTCAGGGTAGACGATATCACCCTCCATAGGTTCTACTTCACCCTCTACCTTCCCTTCGGTGCAGCTGGTGAATGCCGCCAGCGACATGGCCACACCCGCCACCGCGGCGGCCTTGCCGAAGGTCATGCGGCGGTGCAACTCATGCTCCAGATACTTCACCTCGGCCTCGCAGCGCGGACAGGTGCCGTCGCACGGACCGTCGTAGGTGCATTCATGCTGCTCCAGCGGTATTTGGTTCTCGTCGGCCACACGCTTGCGGATGGCCTTCAACTCTTTGCAGATGTTCTTGCCGTTAGTCTTCATATATCAGGTATTTCTTACGTATCTTTTTGAACTCGTCGAGGGCGGGCTGCCAGGTGGCACGTATCTCCTCTTCGCTCATACCCTGCTCTATCTGCTTGCGCAGGTCGCCGTTGCCGGCCAGTTTCTCGAAGAAGTTGCTCTTGAGGAAGAAGGGCTTGTCGGCTGCGGACACGGCACGCCGTGTCCCTACAATACGGTACATCTCCATCAAATATTTAAGAGTAAAAGCCGCCGGAGCCTCTTCCTGCCGCAGGTCGAGGGTGTCGGTGCCATAGGTGACCCACTCGAAGGGGTAGTCGGTGCCGCGACCGACGCCGCAGTGGGTGCCCTCGAAAAGGCAGAGACTGGGATAGAGGGCTATGGCGTGGGCGTTGCGCAGATTGGGCGACGGCGGCACGGGCAGCTCATAGTCCACCGAGTCACGCCGGTAACCCTGCATGGGGACAACAGTGAGGTTACATTCCCTGCCGCCTGCCAGCCATTGCTCACCATTTATCATTTGGGCATATTCGCCGATGGTCATGCCGTAGACGACTGACACGGGGTGCATACCTACAAAGGAGCGGAAACGAGCCGTGTCCAGCACGGGCCCGTCGATGTAATGGCCATTTGGGTTGGGACGGTCAAGCACCACGAGGGGAATGTCCCTCTCGGCACAGGCCTCCATCACATAGTGCAGCGTAGAAAGGTAGGTGTAGAAACGGCAGCCCACATCCTGCAGGTCGAACAGCACCACATCCACATCCTCCATCTGCTTGGCCGTGGGCTTCTTGTTCTTGCCATAAAGGGATATGATGGGAAGGCCCGTCTTGGGGTCAGTGCTGTTGTCCACCTTGGCGCCCGCCGCCGCAATGCCGCGGAAGCCATGTTCAGGACAGAATATCTTGGTGACGTTCACACCCGCGCGGAGCAAGGTATCCACAAGGTGTGTTGCCCCCACCACCGAGGTCTGGTTTGCCACCACCGCAGTGCGACCCTTATAGCCGCCCTCGCGGAACAAGAACATAGAGGGGAACACCTCATGGCCCCACAGGTTCTCGGCACCTGTGGCAAAAGCGGAATCTGGCGAAAGGGGTTCATACCCGAAATCCTCATTGCTTTGGGCATGGCAGGAATAGAACAGCAGTTGCGACAGCATCGCAACAACCAGGACCACACTATACGACAGCCTTTTCAAACCTCAGCTCTTTCCAGTGTGGCCGAAGCCGCCAGTGCCTCGCTCGGTGTCGGATAGTTCCTCTACCTGAACAATTTCTGCCTGCTCATGGCGGGCGATAACCATCTGGGCGATGCGCTCGCCGTCGTTGATAACAAAGTCCACCTGCGAGAGGTTGATGAGGATGACGCATATCTCGCCGCGGTAGTCGGCGTCGATGGTACCGGGCGAGTTGAGCACGGTGATGCCTTTCTTCAAGGCCAAGCCGCTGCGGGGACGCACCTGCGCCTCGTAGCCCGCCGGCAACTCCATGAAGAGGCCGGTCTTCACCAATCCTCTTTCCATCGGCTTCAGCGTGATCGGCCCTTCCGGCAGGTAGGCCCGCAGGTCCATGCCCGCCGACTGCGCCGTCTCATACTTCGGCAGCGGGTGGTGGCTGGTGTTCTTTATTTTGAGTTGCATAAGGTCTTAAGGACCTTAAGGACTTTAGGGACCTTAAGGACTTTATTTCTTGGTTAACACTTCGTCGATCATGCCGTAGGCCAAAGCCTCCTCGGCGGTGAACCAGTGGTCGCGGTCGCTGTCTTTCTCCACCTGTTCGAAGGGCTGGCCACTGTGCTTGGCGATGATTTCGTATAGCTCTTTCTTGAGCTTCAGTATCTCGCGCACCGTGATCTCCATGTCGGTGGCTTGTCCGTCGGCGCCACCCATGGGCTGGTGGATCATCACGCGGGCGTGCGGCAGGGCGCAGCGGCGGCCTTTCTCGCCGGCGCAGAGCAGCACGCTGGCCATCGAGGCGGCCAAGCCGGTGCAGATGGTGCTCACCTTCGGCTGGATATACTGCATGGTGTCATAGATGCCCAGACCTGCATAGACCGAGCCTCCCGGCGAGTTGAGGTAAATCTGGATGTCCTTGGTGGGGTCCACGCTCTCGAGGAAGAGCAGCTGGGCCTGGATGACGTTGGCGGTGTAGTCGTCGATGGCGGTGCCGAGGAAGATGATGCGGTCCATCATCAGGCGGCTGAAGACGTCCATCTGGGCCACATTCAGCTGGCGCTCCTCAACGATATAGGGGGTCAGCGAGTTGTTGATTGCCGAGGTATACTTGGCATAGGTGGTGCTGCTGATGCCACGGTGCTGGGTGGCGTATTTCTCAAATTCAGTCATAATAATATAATTTCAATTTTCAATTTAAGACTCCTCCTGTAGTTAAGTAGACAGTAGTTAAGTAGTTAAGACAAATGTTCTGGTC
>CAMJJD010000018.1 GCA_946406015.1 uncultured Bacteroidales bacterium
CCTGGCAGGCCGCCAGCGAGGACATGTACAAAGCCCAGCAGCAGGCCGGCGGTGCCAACCCCGGCGCCGGCTTCGACCCCAACAACATGGGCGGTAACCCCAACGCAGGTGCCGGCCAGCAGGGCAACAACCCCAACGACAATGTCACCGACGTCGACTACGAAGAGGTGAAGTAAAGAGCCGGTGGCTCTTTACGATAGCGAAGCGGAGAAAGACACCCTCGCGGTGTCTGCGGCCAATAGGCCGCTCCGCCGATTCGAAAACGGCGGAAATAAGAGTTTCCGTGAATAAGGGAAATAGGTGCAAACATTAGCTTGCACCTATTTATTTGTCATGCGGAGAAAAAGTCGTATATTTGCCGCATAATATGCGGAGATTAATAGCTGTATTATCCGCACAGAGTCAGGCGGTCGCAGCACTGGATACGACTTGGTAAAACAAACAATATAAACAACGAAGGGAGCGTCAATTCTGGCGCTCCCTTCGTTATGCCTTCTTTGTGGGTTCTATATGAATTACCGCAATCATGTACTTCTTTAAAAACACGCCATATACCCCAGCAAAACTATGTTTTCATTTTGAAGCACACTTTCGCGCCCTGCGAAACCCGTTTTCAACCCCCTTTGGCACTATTGCAGCATTACATCGGCCGTTTTCAAAATCATTTCAGGTTAATGTTTAGTTTCTTTATTAGTGCTGGATAATGTTTCGGGTCAAGTTTGTGCACTTTGCGGTAGAAGTTGTTGTATTGCTTGTATTCCGCCGCTGGTATCACTGGCTTGCCTCGCCACAAACGCTGTATTTCCACCTCGCAGCACCAACTGTTGTTGCATTTCACATCATCGGGGCTGTCTTTCAAGAACACGCAGGGCTGCGTGATTATTCCCCATGCGTACACACCACTCTTAGCAATATCCTCGCGGTGCTTCCCAACGTGCAAGATGACAAGATCGCCTCTCTTCATGTCCTTTGTCTTTATCATGTGCTCGATGTACCCTGGCACTTTTTCGTCCTTGATTTTCTTGAACATTGGAAAATCGTTGAGATTGACTGGCTGATGAAATATTTGTCTCATATCGTTATCTTGTTTTGATTATTCTAAAGTTGTATGCAACACCAAACATTATGCGCCCCAATAGTCCTTTGTGAGTTTCATGACTATTGGTTTGGGCATTATATTCATTGTATTTGAATGGCACACCGTCGAATGTCAATGACATATCAAATTTGTTATACGATACGCCCAAAGACACTCCTGCATAGAAACGGGACAATCCTTCTCGTTCCCATATGTCGTTATAGTCGGATGAAATAAAATGCCTTCTGTAACCATTCATAAGTGCATAATTTCGCAGAAAACCAATTGAAAGGTCAACATAAGGACGCCATATATTCGTATTGGTATAGTAATATCTTCCCATAATATATAAGGGTCCGTTTACTTGGGCTATTACATTGTGATTAAAGCCATATTCACCATTACGCGAATACGAATAAATGAAACAGAAATTGACACCCAATCCGAAAGTAAACCTATCATTGCACTGCCACAAAGCTCTCAATGATGCATCACCGTGTAGCCCCAAGTCACAACCGAAAGGAGACCAATGTGTGAAGTCCAAATAGACAGCTGGCTGGATATAGATGCCGTTCTCCTTTGGGTGTTTAAACGTTGTACTTGTTCTTGACTCCTGTAGCGTCAGCACCTCTTGTGCGCTAATGCTGAAAGATGCAAGAATGAGCAGAACAGTTATTATATTACGTCGCATGGCTACTTGCTGTTAAAGTTAGACATCCATACATCGTCCTGTGTAGCTTTGCGCAGTTTCTTATATCTGACACCGTAGCCCTTGACCACTACAATAAGCTCCTTGCCCTCGTTTCTCGTGTAGGTAAGGAATGTAGTGTTCACAATCATGTCGAACTGACTGTTGAAACAGAATTTTTCCAATGCCGCTTGCTTGAACAAGGGCAAATCAGCACGCAAGGCTCTGTCGTCGTTATAGTCGGAGACATGAAATACGGTGCTGTCGGAAATCTGTTGAGGTGTGACATAATCAACTTCCAACACCATCGGTTCCGTGACGATTCCAGCTTGTGCTTCAGCGGCGCGAATCTGTTTCTCATGCACCATGAGTTTTGTCTGAGTGCAACCTGTCAGTATCAATGCTGCTAATAGAAAAGGAAATATTGTTTTCTTCATATTGAATATGTTTTAGAAATTACAAAACCATCCCGCCCCGCCGCACGTTTGCGGCAGAGAGAGACAAATGAATTATTTAGATATTTGTTTGGCATACTTATTTTTTATGGGGGGGCATCCAAAATAAAAAAGGCGTTGAATTATCCGTTTTGTCGCTCATTATGTCTATGGGCTCTGGAATGCCTTACCTACTAATGAGCGTCGAATAATCCACGCCGTAGCGTGAACATTCGCATACTCTCTCGTAGGTTTTTGATTTTCCAGATCTATAGACAGAGAATGAGCTGCGTTATTCTATTATGTCGTCTTTGTATATTTCTACGTTTTATGTCATCATGATTTTATCAATTTCACGCTGCAAAGATACACATTATTTTCTATTCCACAAAAAAATATTGACAATCACAAAACCATACTGAAGTTTATTTTCGTACAGAAAAACGACTTTTCTTCGTTTATCTGTACAAAATTTGTATATTTGCAATTGAAATAACATTCTATCGATATGTTACAAAGCAATCTATATCAGTTCGGTAGCACGCCATTCGCCATGTCTGCGTTGTCGGATATTTATCCCTCGACAAAGCATATTTCCGACAAGGCGAGACGACTGGAACAGGAAGGTCGCATCATAAGGCTGAAAAAGGGCCTTTATGTGAGAAGCGCGGAGGATGGTGCAGAGCCGATGGCAGAACTTGTCGCCAACCACCTGTATGGCCCATCATATGTGAGTATGCTGTCGGCGTTACGCCACTACGGGTTAATCCCCGAACGAGTGTATGCCACACAGTCGTTGACCATAAAGCACAGCCGCAGCTTTGACACACCGCTCGGACGATATGATTACTTTTCATGTGGAGTAAATTATTTCCCGATAGGTGTAAGCCAGCATTATGAGACTAGGACGCAGTTTCTTATAGCCAGTCCCGAAAAGGCATTGTGTGACCTACTTGTAAAAACGCGAAACCTTGAATTTGACTCCTCGAACATACTACTTGACTATCTTGAAAATGACTTGCGCTTTAACACAGACGCCTTGAAGAAAATGGACAGTGGAATTCTTCGCCAATGTTATGAAAACGCTACGACGAGGCAAAATAATATCGCTATATTGATTAAACTGGTCGAGAATGAGTAATAGTGTATTCGAACAGATGCTGTCGCTGTATCCGCAGAAGACTGCTAACGACCGACGCAATGCCACCTACGAGGTGATGCAACAAGTGGTGCTGGCCGGACTGTACCGGGGCGGATTCTTCGAACACGCCGCTTTCTATGGAGGCACCTGCCTGCGTCTGTTCCACGGTGTGGAGCGTTACTCGGAGGACATGGATTTCTCGCTCCTGAAAAAGGACGAAAACTTCTCATTGGAACAATACTTCCCTGCTATCATCGACGAATGCCGTTTGCTCGGCCGCAATGTCGAGATTACGCGCAAGGACAAACGCACTTTTGGCAAGGTCGAGTCTGCTTTTCTTAAGGACAATACCGACGTTTACAACATCTCATTCCAGACGGAGAAGTCCATACGGATAAAGATAGAGGTGGATACTATGCCTCCATTGCGTTTTGAAACAGAGCAACAGTTGCTCTTGCAGCCCTTTTCATTCATGGTGCGCTGCTTCACCCTTCCCAGCCTGTTTGCCGGCAAGATGCACGCATTGTTATTCCGTCAGTGGAAAAACAGAGTAAAGGGCCGTGACTGGTACGACTTCGAATGGTATGTGCGCACATCCGTTCCGCTTAATTTTACACATTTACAGGCAAGGGTAAAAGAATTCAATGGGATGGAAATTGACCGTGAACAGTTCCAGACAATGCTCAAAGAGCGTTTGTCGCAAACGGACATTCGCCAGGTAAAAGCCGACGTGCTACCTTTTGTGCAAAACCCAAGCGAACTTGACATTTGGAGCAACGACTATTTTGTGCAATTGGCAAGAAGAATACACTATATGTAAATAATTATAATCAAGAGATGATGCATTTTTGCAACGTTTCTTGATTGGAATCTTTATTTATCCCACAATCTTTAGCCCAACTATCGAAAGTATCAAGGTGCTGAGGAAGAGGAGGCGCCAGAAGGTGGCAGGTTCGTGGAAGACGAAGATGCCAAGGAGGACGGCGCCGACGGCGCCGATGCCGGTCCAGACGGGATAAGCGATGCCGATGGGGATGGTCTGCGTGGCTTTGGCCAGCAGGACGGCGCTCAGCACGTAGAAGAAGGCGAAGCCCGCAATCCACCACCACCATTCGCTGCCCACCGCCGGTTTGGCTTTGCCCAAACAGAAGGCAAAACCCGTCTCACAAAAACCTGCAATAATTAGTATCACCCAATTCATGGATTTTCAGATTTTCGGATTATCAAATTTTCGGATTTTCGAATTTTTCAGATTTTCGGATTCCGAATGTCCGCTTGTCTGAATATCCGAATGTCTTTTTGCGGTCGTAGTGCTCGGCGGTGGCGGTGAAGAAGGCGTCGCCGCTGCTGTTGAGGGCAGTCTCGACCGAGTCCTGTACCACACCGATGATGAAGCCTATGGCCACGGCCTGCATGGCCACGTCGTTGCCGATGCCGAAGAAGGAGCAAGCCATGGGGATGAGCAGCAATGAGCCGCCGGCCACATCCGTCTAGTGGAGTGAAGCCTCTCGCATCTGACGCTCACCGCCATCGCCAACGTATTTGATGTAGAATGCGGCGACGGAGCTACTGTGGCACGTCTGCTGAAGCGCTGCCTCCAAGGAACGGTGACGGGTATCGACTACTCTCCCGTCTTAGTGAAAAAAGAATGTAATGATGTATGTATGACTTTTATTTCTTCGACTGCTGGTACTGGCGGGCTTGCTCCACAAGAACCTTGAAATAGGCGACGGCTTCGTCGTATGTCATGAAGTCGGAGGCGTTCTCGTCGTGGTCGAGGCGCTTGACGACGGCGGCCTCCGGATGGTACTGCAGGGCGAAGGCGAAGGTCTTGTCGGTACGCTGCACGGCCTCGATGATGTCGATGCCGTCGGTGGTCAGCATGCCGGTGACACGCAGCGGGGTACCCTCGACGCTGCCAGCGGCCTGATGGTGCCACGAGGGGGCGCCATGCACTATATCAACGCCAACAATCTTATACAGCCACGAGGTGGTGTCGAGCACATAGACATCGTGCGGTGCGTAGTCGCGGTAGACGCCGGGCTCCACCTGGTTGCGGTGCTCGTAGTTGTAAGTCTTGCCCTGCTGGGCGAAGTAGGTGGGGAGGTCCTGGATGATGGTGCCGCCGGAGACGACGACGAGCATCTGCATACCGCGGCACATGCCCATCACAGGGATGTCGTTGGCGAGGCAGTAGCTCATAGTGAGGTAGTCGGACACGTCACGCGTGGCGTTGTAGTCCTTCTCGGCCTCGATGCCGTGCCACGGCTCGGGGTTGCGCAGCAAAGTGGGGGCAATGTCCTCGCCGCCTGTGAAGACCACGGCACAGACACCCTCAACCGAGGTGCTTACATTCGAATTGCCGTAGCCTGCCTTCACCATGTCGGCATACTGCTGCAGCAGCACGTCGTTCTCGTCGATATATTCCGGTGCAAGGGTGGAATCGACGTAGTTCCAGCCCTCCATACGCACCTGCGGCAGCAGGACGGGGTCGGCGCCGGCCTCGCGCAGGGCGCAGACAACGTTGGTATAGAACTCCGACTCGGTGTCGGCACGCCAGGCGATACCTATGCGCACAGGTTCTTCGGTGGGAGTGCTCTTCTTGTTGAAGCACGAGGTGAAAAGCATGGCCGCTACGGCCAGCATCAGAAGTATTCTTTTCATGATATAGTTTTTTGAGTGTCAAATTCCGTATTTAAGGTTCTTGCGTCTGTCGTAGTGCTCGGCGGTGGCGGTGAAGAAGGCGTCGCCGCTGCTGTTGAGGGCCGTCTCGACGGAGTCCTGCACCACGCCAATGATGAAGCCGATGGCGACGGCCTGCATGGCCACGTCGTTGCCGATGCCGAAGAAGGAACAGGCCATAGGGATGAGCAACAGGCTTCCGCCGGCCACGCCCGAGGCGCCGCAGGCGCCGAGGGTGGCTATCACGCCCAAGAACAGCGCCGAGGCGAAGCTCACGTCCACACCCACCGTATGCGCCACCGCCAGCGAAAAGACCGTGATGGTCACCGCCGCACCGTCCATGTTGATGGTGGCACCCAGCGGGATGCTGACGGAGTAGAATTTCTCATCCAGTCCCAGCTTCTTGCACAACGCCATATTGATGGGAATATTGGCCGCCGACGAGCGTGTGAAGAAGGCCTGCAGGCCGCTCTCCTTCAGACAGGTGAAGAGCAACGGATAGGGATTCTTGCGCAGCATGACGAACGAGATGAGCGGATTGAAGATAAACGTATTGGCCAGCATGCAGCCTACCAACAGCAAGAGCAGATGGCCGTAGGTGGTGAAGACCGAGAGGCCGTTCTCGCTCACCGTCGTGAAGACAAGACCCAGGATGCCAAAAGGCGCAAACTGGATGACCCATTTCACCACGCGCGACACCACATCGCTCAGGTCGTGTGCCACCTGCACGGTAGCCTTCGACGCCGTAGTCTTCAACGCTATGCCAATGATGATACTCCAGAAAAGGATGGCGATATAGTTGGCGTTGGCCACCGCTGCGATGGGGTTGCCCACCATGCCGGTGAGCAGGTTGGTGAACACCTCGCCCAGCGAGCCGGCCCCCTGCCCTATCTCCACACCCTCGGCCGCCTCGCCCAGCTGCAACGTGACGGGGAACAGAAAACTGCCCACCACAGCACACACGGCAGCGATGAAGGTGGAGAGCAGGTAGATGAATATCAGCGACGTGAAGCGTCGTCCCATCCCGCGCCCTGCTTTGGCTATCGACGAGATGACCAGCACCGCCACCAACACAGGTGCGATGCCCTTCAGGGCGCTCACGAAGATGCGTCCCAGAATGCCCACTCCCGTCCAACCGGGCAGCGCAAGGCCCAGCACGGCACCGATGACCAAGCCGATGAATATCCTCAGCATCAGGCTGACGGATGTGTAGCGGAGCAAAACTCTTTTGGCAATATTCATAATTTACAGTTTACAAAACTGGCCAGTAGCCACGGGCCACTGACTACTAAATAACTATTATCACTACTAAAATGTGCTGCAAAGATACGGAATAAATGCGAGATGACAAAAAATAATTGTCCAGACGGGGAAAAAGTTGTACTTTTGCAATTGTTTTCAAAGGAGGAAATACGATGTATGATGTGAGGATTACGGCCATCCGCAAAGCAGATTACAAAGACCTGCAGAGTCTCTACGAGAACCCCATCCAGCACACCTGCGACGTGTGCGAGGGGCAGCAGTGGATTGCTCCTTGCGGCAGCAAGCCCGTTGGGCTGTGCGACAGCGCTTGGGAGTCGATGCGCGCGTTTGTCGAGGAGTTGTCCGCCGGAGGCGGCAATTTCTACGACGGCTGGATGCGCAACCCCTACAGTGCCCTCATCAGCTGCAACGATGGCTTCCGACCCGTCAGTTTCCTTCTCGAACGGATAGAAAAAGAAACCACAACATGACAGATCAACTCTACGAAACTTATCTGCGCTCACGTACCGTCACCACCGACTCGCGCAATATCACCCCCGGTTGCCTCTTCTTTGCCTTCAAGGGCGAACGGTTCGACGGCAATGCTTTTGCACCGCAAGCGCTGGAGCAAGGGGCCGCCCTCTGCGTCATCAGCGACCCACAATACAAGGTCGACGACCGCTGCATCCTGGTCCCCGACGTGTTGGCCGCCCTGCAGGATCTGGCCCGCGAACACCGCCGCCACCTGACCATCCCCGTCGTCGGCATCACCGGCACCAACGGCAAGACCACCACCAAAGAACTCGTCCACGCCGTGCTGGCCAAGCGGTATAAAACTTCGGCCACCAAAGGCAACTTCAACAACCACCTGGGGGTGCCGCTGACGCTGCTCTCCATCCCTGCGAACACCGAAATCGCCATCGTCGAGATGGGTGCCAACCACCCGGGCGAGATAGCCTTCCTCTGCGGCATCGCCGACCCTGACTGTGGCCTCATCACCAACGTGGGGCGTGCCCACCTCGAGGGCTTTGGCTCGTTCGAGGGAGTCATCCAAACCAAGACGGAACTCTACCGCCACTTGGCCGCAAAGGAAAGCACCGTCTTTGTCAATGCCGACAATCCAATATTAATTAAGAATTTAGAATTAAAAATTAAGAATATTGTCAGATATGGCAAGGGAGAGAACGCCCAGGTTCGCGGTACTTTGGTCAACTCCGAACTCCGAACTCCGAACTCCGAACTCTCCAGCCCCTACCTCCATTTTTACTTCGAAGTGGGCGACAACGTCTACAATGTGCGCACCCACCTGCTGGGCGCCTACAACTTCGACAACTGCATGGCCGCTGTCGCCGTGGGCTTGCATTTCGGCGTCGAGCCTTGGGACATCAAGGAGGCCATTGAGGAATATGTACCATCCAACCAGCGCTCCGAATACCGCGAGACCGCCCGTGGCAACCGCCTCTACCTCGACTGCTACAACGCCAACCCATCCAGCATGGCCGCCGCCATTGAAAGTTTCAAGAACATGGGAGGCACCCTAGCCATTATAGGCGGAATGCACGAACTCGGTGCCGAAGAGTGCAAAGAGCACGAGCGTGTGGTGGCTCAGCTTGAAGCCTGCCACCTCGACCAAGTGCTGCTTGTCGGATCCGAATGGGCTCCGCTCTCCCATCCCGCCAATATGCTGCTTTTCCCCGACACCGAGGCTGTGACCGCCTACCTCAAGGAGCACCCTGTCAGCGGCGCCACCATCCTCGTCAAAGGCTCCAACACCAACCGCCTCTGGACGCTGGAAGAGATGCTTTAAGAGAATTAAGAATTAAGAATTAAAAATTAAGAATTAAGGTATTACTAGACATCCCCTATGGGAAATATCTCATGATATCCCGTAGGGGTTTTCTATTAATAACTATTCCATTAAAAAAAAATCACCCCGTTTCAATTTTCAACTCTCAATTATCAACTTTTTCGTATCTTTGCCTCGCAAACACAAACAGACAACCATGCGTTAAAGTACACATAGTCATCATTTAAGCACACACAAGACCGTTAAAAAGCCTCTGAAAAGAGGCCGAAGAGGGAGGTTTATGCGGTTTTGTGTGTGCTTTTTTGTTGTGCGCTCTTTGACATAGTACCCTGACAACAACCCAGCGGACCCGCCGTTGCCTCCTCTCCTTCTATTTTTAATTAAAAAACACAGTAACCATGGAAAGAGACAAAAGAATCCGAATCAACAAACGCATGATGGCCTGGAGCAACGGCCAACGAACAAATGTCATACCCAGTGTGTGGTGTCAGGTAGACGACTACGGACGTACACTTGTCAACTACCACCGAACCTTGCGCGAGGGTGACGAGAACTATATGACCTGCACCATTATCCGCGAGGAATGCCAATGCCGCGAATACGAAGCCGACCGCTATTGGGATCGGGGGCACCACCTCAAAGCCCTCAACCAAATGATTGATGCCGCCATGATGGTGCTGCCCGACGAGAGTGTCGACATCCAGTTCGAAGATGCACAGTGGCTCAACCCACAGGAGACCCTCTATTGGCATCCCAACGTGCGCGAGCACCTCCGCCTGATGCGCCGCTGCGAGGGCTACTGCAAGCAAGACCCGCGTCTCTGGCCTCTCCTCGAAGACAGCCGCACCTACCGCAACTACAAGAAATACCTCCACACCCTGGGACAATGGGTGCACGAGAATTAAAAATTAAAAAAGAAAAGGAGATAAGACTTTTGCACCGATGGGCACATTTGTCTTATCTCCTTATCTACTTAACTCCTGTCTACTAAACTACTAGTATTTGTAGAAACCTTCGCCGGTCTTGCGGCCAAGGAGGCCGGCACGGACCATCTTGCGGAGCAGGGGGTGGGGACGATACTTGGGATCGCCGAACTCTTTGTAGAGCACCTCCATGATGGCGAGGTTCACGTCGTTGCCGATGAGGTCGGCCAGAGCCAGCGGGCCCATGGGGTGGTTGGCGCCGAGCATCATGCACTTGTCGATGTCCTCGGCGGTGGCGATACCGTCGGCCAGGATGCCGACAGCCTCGTTAATCATGGGGATGAGGATGCGGTTGACCACAAAGCCGGGGGCTTCCTTCACCTCGACGGGCTGTTTGCCAATCTCGGTGGCCAGGTCGATGACCGTCTTGGTCACCTCGTCGCTGGTCAGCTGGCCGCGGATCACCTCGACCAATGCCATGCGGTCGGCGGGGTTGAAGAAGTGCATGCCGATGAACTGGGCGGGACGCTTGGTGCAGGCGGCAATCTCGGTGATGCTCAGCGAGCTGCTGTTGGTGGCGAAGATGGTCTCGGGCTTGCAGATGCCGTCGAGCTCGGTGAAGACATCCTTCTTGAGCTGCATCTCCTCCACGGCGGCCTCGATGACGAGGTCGGCGTCGGCGAAGGTGGCGTAGTCGGTGGTGGTGGTGATGTTCTTCAGCAGGGCGTCGACAGCCTCCTGAGTCATCTTGCCTTTCTCAACCAGTTTACCATAGCCCTTGGCAATCGAGGCCATAGCCTTGTCGAGGCTGGCCTGCGTGCGGCTCTTCATGACGATGGGCATCTTGGCGGCGAAGGCTTTCACAATGCCTTTGGCCATCGTGCCGGTTCCAATAACACAGATTTTCATAGTAACATAAATTTATTTGTAAGACTATTATTTCTTTTCACACGAATGCTCATGAATATCCATTAATACTTATCTGAATATTTATGGTTATTTATGGTCATTTATGTTAAAAACAAGATTCATTTACCCACGAACTCGTACTTGCCCTTCTCGAGGAAGGCCTTCATGCCCTGCTTCTGGTCCTCGGTGGCGAAGCAGCGGCCGAATACGGCGCTCTCGTTCATGATGGCCTCATCGGCCTCCATGTCCCACTCCTCGTTGATGCAGAGCTTGGCGGCTTTGACGGCGAGGGGGGCGTTGGCGGCAATCTGGTTGGCCAGCTCCATGGCTTTGTCCATCAGCTCGGCCTGGGGCACCACGGCGTTTACCAGCCCAATGCGCAGGGCCTCGTCGGCCTTGATGGGCTTGCCCGTGTAGATGAGCTGCTTGGCCATGCCCATGCCCACGAGGCGCGCCAGACGCACGGTGCCGCTGAAGCCGGGGATGATGCCCAGCCCCACCTCGGGCTGACCGAAGCGGGCGTTGTCGGAGCAGATGCGTATGTCGCAGGCCATGGCCAGCTCGCAGCCTCCGCCGAGGGCGAATCCGTTGACGGCGGCGATGACGGGCACATGGAGCGTCTCCAGCTTGCGGAACACGGCGGCGCCGCGGGCGCCGAAGGCTTGTCCTTCCAACATGCCGAGGGTAGCCATCTCGCTGATGTCGGCTCCTGCCACGAAACTCTTCTCGCCGTCGCCGGTGACGATGAGGCAGCGGAAACGGTTGCAGTCGAAATGGGTCAGGTAGTCGTCCATCTCCTTCAAGATGGTCGTATTGAGCGCATTGAGGCTCTTCGGCGCGCTAATGGTCATAATGGCCACCGCACCACGCTCTTCTATCTTCAGATGTTCGTACATATTCTATTTATTGCTTGAATGTTTTAATGCTCTATTGCTTGAGTTGCGACTGCAAAATTACGAAAAAAGGATGATATGGCAAAATATTTTCTCTGAACCAAAAACAATTCGTATCATCGCACCGTGAAAACGATATGATTGAAATGACCCATGCCGCTCTCCTTTCGACGATTGTCAATCGGTATTTCTTCGGTATTTCTTCGGTTTAAACCGAAGAAATACCGAAGAAATGACGTAAAATAGTGAGAGAGAAGCGGAAGAGGAGGGCGGACGGGCTACTCTTTGGAGGGATGCAGGCCCAGGTCAGCGGCGAGGCGGAGCATCATCTGCCAGGCGGCATCGCGGTCGTTGGGTATCTGGCCGTCGAGGATGGCATCCTTGATGGCATCCTTGATAGTGCCTATCTCACGGCAGGGTCCGATGCCGAAGGTGTCCATGATGTCCTGACCCGAGACGGGAGGCTGGAAGTTGCGTATGCGGTCGCGCTCCTCCAACTCGACGAGTTTGCGCTTCACCAATTCGAAGTTGGCCTTGTGACGACGCACCTTCTCGGGGTTCTTGCTGGTGATGTCGGCGTTGCAGAGGAGCATCAGGTCGTCGATATCGTCGCCTGCCTCGAAAAGCAGACGACGCACGGCGCTATCGGTCACCTCCTCTTCGCTGAGCACGATGGGGCGCATGTGGAGCATGACAAGCTTCTCCACATAGCGTTCTTCCGCTCCCAGCGGCAGACGCAGGCGCTTGAAGATGCGCTTCACCATGTGGGCGCCACGGGCCTCGTGGCCGTGGAATGTCCAGCCCTGTTTGGCGTCGTAGCGCTTCACGCCGGGTTTGCCGACATCGTGAAGGAGGGCGGCCCAACGGAGCCAGAGGTTCCTGTCAATCTCCCGCTTGTCGGCCAAGCCGACGCCATAGCACGCGAAATCTTGGAAATCCTGTAAATCCTCTTGATTCTTTTCTGATTTCAAAGATTTGTTGGATCCGTCAGAATCTTGGAAATCTTTAGGGGAATCATTTCCAGAATCTCCAGGATTTCCGCCGGAGGCGGGGAGACATAAGTTGTCCAGGACCTGCATGGTGTGGTAGAAGATGTCCTTGTGACCGCGGCCGTCGACGGTTTCGATACCTTGAAGGGCCGAAATCTCTGGCAGGATGAGCTGCATGAGGCCGCATTTCTGCATCAGCTTGAGTCCGACACTGGGCACAGGCGAGAGCATAATCTTGTTCAGCTCGACCATCACGCGCTCAGCACTGACAATCTCAATGCGCTTGGCATTGCGACCGATGGCCTCGAAGGTGTCGTCGGCGATGCGGAAACTCAGCTGCGAGGCGAAGCGGACGGCCCGCATCATGCGCAGGGGGTCGTCGGAGAAGGTGACATCAGGGTCGAGGGGGGTACGGAGGATGCCTTCGTTGAGGTCGCGTATGCCGCCAAAGGGGTCCATCAGCTCGCCATAGCGGTCTTCGTTCAAACACACCGCCAAGGCGTTGACGGTGAAGTCGCGCCGGCGCTGGTCGTCCTCGAGGGTGCCGTTCTCGACAATGGGCTTGCGGCTGTCGTGGGAGTAACTCTCACGACGAGCTCCAACGAATTCAAGCTCGTATTCTCTAACCGAAAAATCTTTATCTCTAACCGAACTATCCGAATGAATCTGAATTCGGTCTGGTTCGGATGATTCGGTTAGATGCTTATGGTCGGGTGTGTAACGAAACGAGGCGGTGCCGAAGGTCTTGAACACCGAAACCTTGGAACCGCCGACAGCGGCGGAAACGGCCTTGGCCAGCTCGATGCCTATATGCACCTCGCCACCTTCGTCGTGACCGATGCAGACCACGTCGATATCGGTGCAGGGGCGCTGCAGGAAATAGTCGCGCACCACGCCGCCTACCGCATAGGCGTCCACACCCATACGGTCGGCCTCACGTCCGATGACACGATAGATATCCAACCCCAGGTCAATCATCTAGTATTCCGTCTTCTCCACCAGATTGCCTTCGGCGTCGTAGACCTCCCAAAGGCCGACCGGACGGCCTGATTCGTACTGACCTATATAATAGGGGGCTCCGTTGTCACGATAGACGCGGTAGGTGCCCTCCTCCTTGCCACCGACGAAGGTAGCCTCGCATTGCGGAAGGCCGTTGGGGTGGTAGAACACCCAGCGTCCTTCGCGCTGGCCGTCGACCATAGTGCCTTCGCTACGGAGCTGCATGGAGCTGAAATACTGCAGCCAGCGCTGCTGATTGCCGGAGTAATACACCACCGTCATGGGGTGACCGTCCTCGCTGACTTCGACAACGCGCATCGAATCGTAGTCGGACACAGGCTCGTTGCCCTGGGCGTCGGTGATGCTCCACGCGCCGGAACGCAGATTGTGAGTGGCCGTGACGCTGCCGTCGGCGGCGCTGAAAGTCTCGGTGCGACCACCACGGCCGCTGCAGGCCGCCGTCAAGAGCGCGGCGACAACCAAAAGTGAGTATTGAAGGGTTCTTTTCATCATAATATCTATAACGGGAAGATGAGATTGATTATTGCTTCGGGAAAGATGTTTTTTCAGTCGATGGACTCATAGAGGTGGCCGGGCAAGACGCGCACCACCTTCTGCATTTCAAGGTTGAACAGGATTGATGCCACACGCGGCATCGGGAAGCCGCTAAGCCCCACAAGCTCGTCGATGGAGAGCTGCCGCCCTTGCTTCAGCAAGCCGTACAGACGTTGTTCATCGGACGACAGCTGGGGCAACAAGGAAGTCTGCGAATCGGACAACCCGGCCTGCCGACGAGGCCATCCCATATAGTCGGCGATGTCGTCGGCGTCGCGCACCATCTGGGCACGCTGGGTGGCAATCAGTGTGTTGGTGCCACGCGAGTAGGTGTCGGTGAGACGTCCGGGCACAGCGAACACCTCGCGGTGGTAGCCGGCGGCGATGGCGGCCGTGATGAGGGCGCCGCCCTTGTCCGAAGCCTCCACAACGAGCGTTGCGTCGGACATCGCGGCTATGATGCGGTTGCGGGCGGGGAAAAAGCGCGGGTTGATGGCAGTACCACTGGGATACTCTGTCACCAATGCCCCACCCTGCTCCAGAATCCGCTTGGCCAGCGGCCTGTTGGAAGAGGGATAGATACGGTCAAGCCCGTGACCCAGCACAGCCACAGTCGGCAACCCATGTTGGAGTGCAGCAGTATGTGCCGCCGTGTCAATACCATAGGCCAGGCCGCTGACGATGGGCAGGTCCAAATATTGCAGCTGTTCCACCAGGCGGTCGGTGGTGTCGCGCCCCTGGGAGGTGGCGCGGCGCGTGCCGACGACAGACAGCATGCGTTCCGCATTGAGATTGGCTGCGCCGAGGACATAGAGCACAACAGGACAGTCCTGCGTCTCTTCGCGGTTGAGGCGCGTGGGATATTCGGCATCGGTGCAGAACAACACTTTGATACCGTTGTGTTCGCAGAACTTCAGTTCTTCCTCGGCACGCGCATGGGTGGCCTTGGACAGAATGGCCTCGAGCGGCTGAAGGTGACTGCCAAAAGCCAGCTTCAACTCGTTTGGCGGCAGAGAGAAGATATCCTGGCCGGGATAGGCATCGAGCAGCTTGCGGCAACTGGTAGGTCCCAGGCCCGGAATCATGGAGAGGGCTATTTGGCTGACTGCATCCATTTCGTAGAGAGTGTTTTCAAGGTGCCGTAACTGCCCTGCAGGCGACGGTACCACTCGTCGGGAGTGACCCACACAACCTCGGTGATGCCCTCTTCGCCCTGCGGTTTCCCTACCGGCTTCCTGCCGGCGACATGGGCGTCGAACCACGAAGTCTGCTTCAGGTGCCAGCCGCCGTAAAGGTTGAAGGTGTGATAAGTTTTAATGGGTAGTGGATAGCGGGTAGTGGGTAGCGGGGCAATGCCCGTCTCTTCCTCCACCTCGCGGAGAGCAGCTTGAAGGAGGGTCTCGCCTGATTCCACTTTGCCTTTGGGCAGGTCCCATCGGCCGTTGCGAAGGATGAGGAGCATGTTGCCCGCATCGTCGTGCACCACGCAGCCGGCGGCACGCACCCACCGCATGCGACGCTTCAGACAGCGCAGCCACCGCAGCGGAAGATTGAAAGTATGGTATTTATAGCTGACTTTCATTGCAATTCGAACTTAAGCGTCTCCTTGCCTTTCTGGAAAAGGGTGAGCGAATAGGGCGTCAGCAGGCAGGCATCGGCTTTGCCCAGCAGGGCCAGGTAGCGATCCTGCGCCGCCATATCTCCCTCGGGACACTGCACGTCGCCGCCACTCACATAGGCCACCTTAAGTGCATAACGCGTGCCCTCGGCAGTGACGCGGTCGAACCGCAGCGTATAGTCGGCGAAGTAGCGGTTGCAGGCCACACGGCCACGCAGGGTGCCCGATTCAGGGTGGAACATCAGGATGACGGGGTCGGCCGACGGAGCTTCATCCTTGCCACGCTGAGCCACCAGCTGCCACACCTGCTCCTTGTCGAGCTGTAACGCCCCGGCATTGTCGGCAGCCTTCTTTGGAGCCGAACAACCCACCCACAGGGGGAGGAGGAATAATAACAATAGATGTTTCGTTCTCAATTGTTAACAAATATTTCAGTCGATTAATATATCAGTTTTTTCCGACTGCAAAGATACGAAAATAATCGGTATACTGGTCAAAAAACACACATACCTGATTCATAGTATTTTATTCACCTGTTCTTTTACTGTTCTTTTACTGTTCTTTTAGTTTTGCAAAAAACAGCAATCAAACAACTATAAGACAACTAATTACAAACACACCTCCAAACGGTGGAATTGGCACCGGGGTGTACACAACAATTGATGACGGGAGCTGCCGATAATATGGAAAAATAATATTTATCAACAATAATACGAAAGATGGAGTTTGTTCGTTAATGAAATGTTTTGGAGAAAGAGAACAAGGGACGCATCGTGATGGCTGTGAGCAACGACCTGCTGACTGACCAGCGCGTGGACCGCCACCGTCGGACACTGACGGAGGCGGGTTTTGACGTTGTGGTCTTAGGTCGGCTCGATGTGCCCACACGCCACCGTCGCGGATGGCGGTTCTACCTGGAGCTGAACCGCGGCCTGCGCCGCAAGGTGGCGGAGCAGAAGCCCGACATCGTTTGGGCCAACGACACCGACACCCTGCTGGGATGCTACCTTGCCGCCAGACGCTGTCGCGCCAAGCTGGTGATGGATGCCCACGAACTCTTCCCCGAGGTGCCCGAGATACAGCACAAGCCGCTAGTGAAGTGGGTGTGGCGCACGCTGGAGCGGTGGCTGATGCCAAAATGCGACGCCCTGCTGACAGTGTGCAACAGCATCGCCGAGTACTACCGGCTGCAACTGGGTGTGTCGATGACGGTGGTGAGAAATATCAGCCTCACCCCCTACCCCTCTCCGATTGGAGAGGGGGGTAGTCGGCAAGGGTATCCACTCCCCTCTCCCCTTGGAGAGGGGCTGGGGGTGAGGCTGCTGCTCTACCAAGGCAGAGTGAACCTGGGGCGCGGAGTGGATTGGGCTATCGACGCGCTGGAATGGCTTCCGGAATGCCGTCTGGTGGTGGCCGGCGACGGCGACCTGCTGGAGGAAATGAAGGCCTATGCCGCCTCGAAGCCGTGGAGCGGACGCATCTCGTTCACCGGACGCCTGATGCCGGAGGAGATGCACGCGCTGACACCGCAGGCCGACGTGGGGCTGGTGATGCTGGAAGACATGGGGTTGAACTACCATTACGCACTGCCGAACCGCATAGGCGACTTTGTGCAGGCGGGCGTGCCGATGGTGGTGAGCGACTTGCCGGAGATGGCGGCGGCGGTGAAACGCTACCGCATCGGCGAGGTGATGCGCGAACCGGGTGCCCAGGCGCTGGCCGACAGCATACGCAAAGTGCTTGCACTCGGCAAGGACCGCTACAATTTCAACCAAGCGCGAAGCGATATGGACTGGAACAAAGAAAAGGACAAACTGCTTGATTGCGCCAATGCGTTAATGCTTGAATGCAGACGCAACAAGCACTCACACAGTTATTGAATGCGTCAATGCATGAGCGCCGACGCGACAAACACTCATACAATCGAACGAGAAAACAAACAAAACAGATAAACAACCAAACAATTAAACAATGCTATACAACATCCTTTTGATACTGTATTTTGCAGGCACAATACTTGGCCTGTGGTTTGTGTTCAAGAAAGCTGGCGTGGCACCGTGGAAGGCATTGGTGCCGGTGTACAACATCGTGGTGTGGGTGAAAGTGTGCGGCAAGAAGTGGGTGTGGTATCTGTATTTCCTGATACCGGCGTTCAATGTGTTCGCATTCCTGCTGCTGGTGGTGGAGACGGCACGTGTGTTCCGCCGCTACAACTTCTGGGAGCAGACTGCAGCGGTCATCTTCCCCTGGATTTATCTGCCCGTGCTGGGCATGCACCCGCGGACGGTGTATGTGGACCCGGCGGTGGAGAAGCCCCGGAAGGAGAAGGGACTGCGCGACTGGGCCGACGCGATTGTGTTCGCGCTGGTGGCGGCGATGATTATCCGCGGCATGTTCGTGGAATTGTACAACATACCGTCGAGTTCGATGGAGAAGAGCCTGCTGGTAGGCGACCACGTGCTGGTGAGCAAGATGGCCTATGGTGCGAAGGTGGCGCAGACGCCGCTGGCGGTGCCGCTGATACACAACGTGCTGCCGGGCACGGACGGCCGTGTGGAGAGCTACCTGAAGTGGATACAACTGCCCTACCACCGCTATCCGGGGCTGGGCAAGGTGGAGCGATACGACGCGGTGGTATTCCACTATCCCGACGGCGACACCATGTGCACGGCGCAGTTCAGCAACCAGAGCTACCACGAGTTGGTACGCCGCTACGGCCGCGAGGCGGTGGAGCAGGATCGTGTGTGGGACGAGTATGGCAACCGGGTGCCGATAGGCAAGATACGGGTGCGACCGGTGGACAAGCGAGAGAACTTCATCAAGCGCTGCATCGGCATGCCGGGCGAAGACCTGCAGATTGTCAACTGGCAGGTGCTCATCAACGGAGAGCCGATAGAGACGCCGACCGAGGCACAATACACCTATGCGGTGCTGTTCAACCCCATCGTGGTGCCCGAGCGGGTGCTGGACAAGATGGGCGTGAGCCATGAGGACATAGAGCGGGCCCATCAACAGATGTACCTCAACAATACAGAATACTATATCCTTCCGTTGTCGCCTGCAGTGGCTGCCAAATTGGCCGGCAAGTACGAGGTGCTGGACATACAGCCGTTCATACACCCGGCCGACTCGGTCGACGGCGGCGCAATGTTCCCCCATGTCGACAGCCTCTACTGGAGCATAGACAACTACGGTCCGGTGCATATTCCCGCCAAGGGAGAGACGCTGCAGCTGACGGTGGAGAACCTGCCCTTCTACCGCCGCGTGATTGAGGCCTATGAGGGCAACAAGGTGGAGGTGAAGGAGGGCCGCATATTCATCAATGGACAGGAGACATCGGAATATACCGTCAAGATGAACTACTACTGGATGATGGGCGACAACCGCCACAACAGCATCGACAGCCGCTACTGGGGCTTTGTGCCCGAGGACCACATTGTGGGCAAGGCGCAGTTCATCTACTACAGCATTGACAAAGACCACGGCAAGATACGCTGGAACCGCATGTTCCGCAATGCCTCGAAACGATAAAAGCGTTACTGCACCAGGGCGCGAATGCGTTTGTGCGTCAAAACGTTAGAAAAAGAGTTATGGACGAATACGAAG
This sequence comes from uncultured Bacteroidales bacterium, assembly GCA_946406015.1. Taxonomy (GTDB): domain Bacteria; phylum Bacteroidota; class Bacteroidia; order Bacteroidales; family P3; genus Colimorpha. The sequence continues at coordinate 19,565 of CAMJJD010000018.1, forward strand.
ATATCAATCTGGAGAACGAAGAGACCACCACTCCTGAACAGACAAGCAGCGAAGGGGCGACCGTGTCGCTGAGCGGCATGTACAAAGACTACTGGATTGACTATGCCAGCGATGTGATATTGGACCGTTCGGTGCCCAACATCGACGATGGATTGAAGCCGGTGCAACGCCGCATACTGCATGCGATGAAAGAGACCGACGACGGACGCTTCACGAAGGTGGCCAACATCGTGGGTAACACGATGCAATACCACCCCCATGGCGACGCCTCGATCAAGGACGCCCTCGTCAACATGGGACAGAAAGAACTGCTCATCGACTGCCAGGGCAACTGGGGCAACATACTCACCGGCGACGATGCCGCCGCAGGCCGCTACATCGAGGCGCGCCTGTCGAAGTTTGCCAAGGAAGTGGTGTTCAACCCGAAGACGACCCAGTGGAAGCCGAGCTACGATGGAAGGAAGCAGGAGCCTGTGAGCCTGCCCATCAAATTCCCGCTGCTGCTGGCCCAAGGCACCAAAGGCATCGCGGTGACGCTGACGAGCGTCATCCTGCCCTACAACTTCTGCGAGCTGCTGGAAGCCAGCGTGAAAATACTGCGCGATGAGGAGTTCGAGATATATCCCGACTTCCCCACCGGCGGCCTCATCGATGTGAGCCGCTACAACGACGGCGCCCTGGGCGGCCGTCTCCGCATACGCGCCAAGATGCACTACGACGAGAAACGCAAGGCTATCGTCATCACCGAGTTGCCCTACACCGTTACCACCGACACGCTTATCGCCAGCATCCTTACAGCCAACGAGAAGAAGAATATCAATATAAAGAAGGTTGACGACAACACGGCCGCCGAGGTGGAGATTATCGTCCACCTGCCCTCCGGTGTCAGTCCCGACCAGACCATCGACGCCCTCTATGCCTTCACCAACTGCCAGATAAGTTTCTCGCCGCAGACCTGTGTCATCGTCGACGACAAGCCCGTCTTCATGACCGCCAGCGACATTCTGCGCCACAACACCCTCCACACCCGCGACCTGCTGCGTCAGGAGCTGGAGATACAGCTGGGCGAGCTGGAGGACCGCTGGCATTGGGTGAGCCTGGAAAAGATATTCTTTGAGAAAGGCATCTACAAGAAAATGGAGAAGAGGGACAGCCTCACGTGGGACGAGCAGGTGGACGACATGCTGGCAGCATTCGGTCCCTACCGGAAGAAGTTCAAACGTGACATCACCCGCGAGGACGTACTCAAGCTGACCGAGAAGCCCGTGCGCAAAATCTCCAAGTTCGACATCAAGAAGGCCGAAGAGGAGATTGAAAACATAGAGATGACCATGGACGAGGTGCGCAACCACCTGGAACACCTCACCGACTATGCCATCCGCTACTTCCAAGACATCCTGAAGAAGTATGGCAAAGGACGCGAGCGCAAGACCGAGATACGCAACTTCGAGGACATCGAGTCGACCCAGGTGGCTCTGGCCAATGAGAAACTATACGTCAACTACCAGACCGGGTTCGTCGGCTGGGGACTGAAACGCGAAGAGGGCGTGGAGGTGGCCTGCGAATGCTCACGCATGGACGACATCATCGCCTTCCGTCGCGATGGCACCTTCATGGTGACCAAGGTGCAGGAGAAAGGGTTTGTGGGTTCACAGGAGTGCAAGGAGCTGCTTTACGTCAGCGTGTTCCGCAAACGTGACGAGCGCACGGTATACAACCTCATCTACCGCGACGGCACGGCCGGTTACGCCATGGTGAAGCGATTCTCGGTCACAGCCATCACGCGCGACCGCGAATACTCGCTCACCAAGGGTTCGAAGGGAAGCAAGGTGCTCTACTTCACGGCCAACCCCAACGGGGAGGCCGAGGTGGTCACGGTGCATCACGTCAGCAGCCCCAAGATAAAGAAAGTCTCCTTCGAATTCGACTTCAAGACACTTGCCATCAAGGGCCGTCAGTCGATTGGCAACATCCTCACCCGCAACCCTGTCCGCTCCATCAACCTCAAGGACGAGGGGGTCAGCACCCTCAGCGCCCGCAAGATTTGGTTCGACGAGAGCGTCAAGCGGCTCAATGTCAACGAGGCAGGCCGTTACCTCGGCGAGTTCCACGGTACGGACAAGATACTGGCCATCATGCAGAACGCCACTTACCGCACCACCTCGTTCGACCTGAGCAACCACTACGATGACGACCTCATCGAGCTGCGCAAGTTCCGGACAGACCAACCCGTCACCGTGCTCTACCGCTCGCCCGAAGGCTACCCCTACCTCAAACGCTTCATCCCCGAGCCCTCGGACCGCAAGCAGCCGTTCCTCGACGACGACGGAAGCACGCTCGTCGAGCTCTGCCTCGACTTCTACCCCCGGCTCGAAGTGGTCTATACCGAAGACAGCGGCAAAAAGATACAGAGCGAGATTATCGAGGTGGAAGACTTTATCGGCATCAAGAGCAACAAGGCGCGCGGCAAACGTATCACAACCTTCGCCGTGGAGAAGTTCAACTGGCTGCAGCCGTTGAAGGAAGACCCCGCCGAGATGGAAACGAATGATGAGCAGCAGGAGGGTGACGCCGAAGCGTCGATCGACTCCATCGACGACCGCCAAGGCTTCGCCGAAGGCACACAGACCCAACTATTCTAAACGATGAAGATACTCGTACTGCTACCGCGATTCCCCTACCCTCTCGACAAGGGCGACAAGCTGCGTGCCTATCACCAGATTGTCGAGCTGGCAAAGCAGCACGAGGTCTATCTCTTCGCCCTATCACACAACAAGGTGAAGCACGACGACTACGACCACCTCCACACCCTATGCACAGCCGTCGACTACGTGCAAATCCGTTGGTGGGAGAGCTTGTGGGGAATACTCAAGGCTTTTTTCAATGGCAAACCGCTACAACTAGGCTATTGGAGTTCACGCCGGGCACGACGGGCCTACCGCCAATGGGAGCGGCAGGTGCAACCCGACGTGGTCTACTGCCAGATGGTGCGCACCATTCCCACCGTCGAAGGCTCCCGCTGCCGCAAGGTGCTCGACTTCCAAGACGCCCTCTCGCTCAACACCCGTCGCCGCATGGAACGCTCAAAAGGCTTGATGCGGATAGTGTTGAAGTATGAGCACAAAGCCCTGCAACGTGTGGAGCAGGAAGCGCTGACCCTCTTTGACGCCACCACTGTCATCAGCGCTGTCGACCGCGACGCCATCGACCCCTCGGTGCACCTCGTCCCCAACGGCGTCGACACCGACTACTTCAACACTAAACACTTAACACTAAACACCAGACACTATTCAATAGTCTTCACCGGCAACATGGCCTATGCACCCAATGTCGATGCGGCCTGCTGGCTGGTGAAAGAAATTATGCCGCTGGTATGGAAGCAATGCCCCTATGGCATAAAAGTGCTAATTGCTGGAGCCGACCCCAAACCGGCCGTCAAAGCATTGGCCAGCCCCAAAGTCACCGTCAGCGGCCGTCTGGACGACATCCGCGAGGCCTATGCCGCCGCCAGCATCTTTGTCGCCCCCATGCGCATCGGCTCGGGGATGCAGAACAAGCTGCTCGAAGCCATGTCGATGGGCTTGCCGTGCGTCACCACATCTCTGGCCGCCTCCCCCTTGGGAGCCACCCCTTGGGAGCACCTGCTTGTCGGCGACAGCGCCGCCGAACTGGCCGACCTGATAGTGAAACTCGGCACCGACGAGCTGCATCGCTCCATCGCCGACGCCGGCCACCGCTTCGTACAGGAGCGCTATGCTTGGCCTGCCGCCGTCGAACCCCTCGAATCAATACTCACACATTAACGCATTAACACATTAACGCATTAACACATTATATTATGGACCTCAACGGACGCAGACAAAGCACCAATTTCGAAGACCGCCGTGGCAAAGGCAGCGTCGGCAAGATTGCCGGCCTAGGCGGAGGCGGCGCCATCATCGTCGCACTCATCATGCTCTTCCTCGGCAAAGACCCCTCACAGGTCGTTCAGCAGATGGCCTCGAGTCAGATGACCACCACCGAAGAGTACACCCCCACGGCGCAGGAAGAAGAATTCAAGACCTTCGCCTTGCAGATACTCGCCTCGACCGAGGACGTGTGGACCACCGAATTCCGCAAATACGGCCTTACCTACCGCGCACCGAAGCTCATCCTCTTCCACGGCTCGGTGCAGAGCGCCTGCGGCGGCGCCACCTCGTCGGCGGGTCCCTTCTACTGCTCGGCCGACGAGCAGGTTTACCTCGACCTCGACTTCTTCAACGAGATGAGCCGCAGCATCGGTGCCGCGGGCGACTTCGCCTGTGCCTACGTCATTGCACACGAGGTGGGACACCACGTGCAGCATCTCCTCGGCACCCTCGACCAAGCCCACAGCCAGATGGCACAGCAGGGAGAGAAAGAGAAGAACCGCACCAGCGTACGCATCGAGTTGCAGGCCGACTATTACGCAGGCGTATGGGGCTACCACGAGAACAAGATGTTCGGCTCGCTTCAGGACGGCGACATCGAGGAAGCCATCAACGCCGCACAGAAGATAGGCGACGACTACCTGCAGAAGAAAGCCCGCGGATACTCCACCCCCGAGAGCTTCACCCACGGCACCTCGCAACAGCGCATGCGCTGGCTCAAGAAAGGTCTCACCACCGGCGACCTACGTGCCGGCGATACCTTCTCACCCAGCTACAACTCACTGTAACAACCCACCCAAACATATCTAAACGGGGCCCTCCGGCCCCGCTTTTTTATTGTCCCTCCCCAACCGCCATGGAAAATAAATTTTGCCACCTCGCAGAATTGTCGTATCTTTGCAGTCGATTTCAAAGGAAATCGTGAAGCGTTATACGCGTTCTGTGTATAGGAACCTAGGAAATTCCACAGCGAAACAGAATAAGTGTAATGGCTCTTCGCATTTATAAGCGTGGGCTAATTGCATCTTCTTTTCGCAAGGTTATTCCTAGGACCTCTATACAGGAAGCGGCATACGGCGCCACGCTTCTTTTATTAATAATGCTCGACGAGGCGCGGAAGAGCGTATACAAAAATAATAAAATGAAAAAAATATTATTCGCGGTATGTTGTACTATGCTATTCGTATCCTGTCAAAAAGAAGTCGATAATGAATTAGTTGGGACAAAATGGTCTCGCCAGTTTAGCTCTTTTCTTCACAAGACCAGCATTGTACTTGAGTTCACCTCTAATACTGAATTAGTTTATTATTTAATGATGGATGACGAGCCGTCCGACCCTAAAAGTGCAACATACACCTTAACAGGACACAATATTACATTTGACGAATTATCATTTACATGGGTAAATACATATACATTTAAAAGTGCAAAATATACAGCAAGCGTAATGATGGTTGAAGGAACTATTAGAGATGGTAATGGTATATCTGATTTATCATGGAACCTTGCAAAACAATAAAACAAATGAGTATTATGCAACAACAAATTGTCTTTAAATCATGATTCTGGGGCCATAATATGAGCGGGGCCCGCGACGTTCCGTCGCGGGCCTAATTCATATTGTATTGGCTTGTTATCCGCGGATTTTCGCGCCCAGCTGGGTCTCGAGGGTCTTCTGAATCTTGGCCATGGTAGCCTCAATCTGTTTGTCGTTGAGGGTCTTGTCCTTGTCTTGCAGGATGAAGCTGACGGCGTAGGACTTGAAGCCTTCGGCGATGCCTTTGCCCTCGTAGACGTCGAAGAGATTGACGCTCTTGAGCAACTTCTTCTCGCACTGCTGGGCAGCTTGCTCGACTTGGGCGAAGGTGACATCTTTCTTCAGAACGAGGGCCAAGTCGCGGCGCACCTCGGGGAACTTGGCCACCTCCTGGTAGAGCACCTCCTTGGTGGGGTACTCCTTGAGGAGGAGCGTCCAGTTGAGGTCGGCATAGAAGACGGGCTGCTTGATGTCCATCTTCTTCAGCGTCTCGCGGCCGATGCGGCCGAGGGTGCCCAGCAGCTTCTTGCTGTCGCGCTGGATGATGTCGAGGCCTTCGGCGAAGAACTTGTACTGCGTCGGCACCATCTCCACGCGGCCCATGTTGACGCGCATGCGGTGCAGGATGTCCATGACGTAGGCCTTGAGGTAGAAGAAGTCGGTCTCGGCGGACTTCATCTTCCAACTCTCGGGCGTCATGTTGCCGGTCATGAAGATGCTGACATGCTCAGTCTCGTTAAAGCGCTTGGTGACCGGCAGCTCCTTAAGGTCACTAGAGTCCTTAAGGTCTTTAAGGTCAGCCTTCACATAGCTCCTGCCGAACTCGTAGAGCTTCTGGTCGAGGATGCGGAAGTTGATATTGCGGGCGATGCACTCGAGGCCGCTGTAGAGCAGCGTCTGGCGCATCACGTTGAGTTCCTTCGAGAGGGGGTTGAGTATCTGCACACAACGGTCGGCCGGGAAGTCGGGGTTGTCGTCGTATAGTTCACTCTTGGTGAGCGAATTGTTCATAATCTCGCTGAAGCCGTTGTCGGTGAGGTAGTCGCTGACGGCGTTCTTCAGCTTGCGCGGGTCGGGCTTCTTGCCGTAGGAGAGGCAGCTGTTGACGGTCTCGCCGATGTGGATGTTGTTGTAGCCGTAGATGCGCATGATTTCCTCCACAATGTCGCACTCGCGGGTGACGTCGGCCTTGCAGGTGGGCACCTTCAAGGTCATGCCCTCGGCGGTCTCGTTGACTATCTCGATGTCCAAAGAGGTGAGAGCGGTACGGACGGCCTCCAGCGGGATGTCCTGACCCACAAGGTCGAACATGCGGCGGAAGTTCACCTCCACGACGGGCTTCTCGATGGGCTTCGGGTAGAGGTCAACCATCTGGCCGCAAATCTCGCCGCCGGCGAGTTCCTGGATGAGCTTCACAGCGCGGCGCAGGGCCCACTCGGTGATGTTGGGGTCGCAGGTGCGCTCGTAGCGGTAGCTGGCGTCGGTCTTCAGGGTGTGGCGCTGGCTGGTCTTGCGGATGCTCACGGGGTTGAAGAAGGCGCTCTCGAGGAAGACGTTCTTGGTCTCCATGGTGGTGCCGCTCTTCAGGCCGCCGAAGACACCGGCGATGCACATGCCTTCCTGCTCATTGCATATCATGAGGTCGCGGGCGTCGAGGGTGCGCTCCACGCCGTCGAGGGTGACGAACTTGGTGCCTTGCGGCAGACGCTTCACGATGACGTGTCCGCCGGCAATCTGGTCGGCGTCGAAGGCGTGCAGAGGCTGACCCACCTCCATCATGACGAAGTTGGTCACATCCACCACATTGTTGATGGGGCGCAGACCCACGGTGCGCAGGCGGTTCTGCAGCCACTCGGGGCTCTCCCCTACCTTCACGTTGCGCAGCGTGATGCCCGTGTAGCGCGGGCAGAGGTCGGGCTCCTCGACGGTCACCTTGATGGGCTCGCCGGAGGCTTTGGGGGTAAGGTCAGCAGCAACCTCCGGCCACTTAATCTTCAGCTGTTTCCCTTCGCGGGTATTGCGGACAGCCACCACGTCGCGGGCCACGCCGATGTGCGAGATGGCGTCCATGCGGTTGGCGGTGATGGCCACCTCGAGCAGGCAGTCGTCCTTCACGTGGAAGTATTCCTTGGCGGGCATTCCCACGGGGGCGTCGTCGGGCAGCACCATGATGCCGGCGTGGTCGGTGCCGAGCTGCAGCTCGTCGGCAGCGCAGAGCATACCCTCGCTGACGGCGCCGCGCAGCTTGCCTTTCTTAATCTCGTAGTATTCGGTATCCGAGGTGTATATCTTGGTACCTATCTGGGCACACACCACCTTCTGGCCGGCGGCCACGTTGGGGGCGCCGCAGACGATGTTCAGCGGACGCTCGCCGCCCACGTCGACAGTGGTCAGGTGCAGGTGGTCGCTGTCGGGGTGCGGCTCGCAGGTCAGCACCTGCGCTATCACCACATGCTCCAGACCGCCCTTGATGGTCTCCACCTTCTCCATGCTGTCCACCTCCAGGCCGGAGAAAGTCAGCAGGTCGTCCAGTTCCTGAGGAGTCATATCCTCAATATCCACATACTCTTTAAGCCAATCAAAAGAAATATTCATATATGTATCAATTTATTATCAATAGTATATACACTTTGCATTATTCTGCAAAGGTACTACATTTTTTTCAAACAACAAAAACAAAAATTAACTTCTATAGCCCTTCCTTTAACAATGCGGTAAAGGCCTGTATCTTTAGAACTGCAATCTTTGGAAAATCAATAGTTGCAAGAACATCCAAGTGATGCTCTTGAGAAACAATAAACGTAGCGTTGGCATATCATTTAGTTTTGTATTCATGACGCAACATGTCGGTATTTATTGTGTTGTGTGAGAATTTGACCTTCAACATATCTTCCGACTGCAAAGATACGAACATTATTTTAATTGGCATAATTATTCTGCCTGTAGCTCGTAGAGGTGATACTGCTCTGTCGGCAGGGGAACCTCACGGTAGGCGTTGTCGGCGGAATAGTCGGCGGTGGTCAGCAGGTGGCGGTGACGCTCCTGGTCGCCGAGGCTCACACGGCATCCACGGTAGTAGTAGCCCTGCAGCTTGTAGTCGAAATACAGCGGCGTGGGTACCGTCACCATCTCACCACGCTCCAACTGTGGAGCGATAACCTTCATGTCGCGCTGCAGCTGAGCATCGCGTCCTTCATTGCCGAAACGGAGGACATTAAGAGCAACTGCACCCAACAGCAACGCCAGAGCAATATATTGCAACACCTTTGAGGGTTTTATCCAACGGGCGACAGGCTCTTCTATCAACATACCTGCCAGAACCGCCACCACAGGCATCGCCGTCAGCAGGTAGAACTCGCGCTGGCGGGTGCTGACCATCATCGGCAGCACAGCGCAGGCCACCAACGCCCACATAGCCCACTGCTCACGAGAGGGCTTCTGCCCCACCCCTTTGTTGACAATAACGACCAACAGCACCAAACCAATCACGATGGCCGTATTACGAAGGAAATCAACAATAATCTGCCAGCGATGCACTTCACCTTGCGACCATCCAGCCAGCACTTGCAGCTGCATGTAGTTTTCGAAATATCCTCTTGACTCCGGTACCGCAAGTGCAATTACTGCAAGCGGAAGTAACACACCTCCAAGCATGCAGACGGTCTGCATCAAAGCACCTTTCTTTCTGTCGAAGAGCCAAAGTAAAACAGGCAGTACCAGCGGGAACAGTCCTGTATAGCCTTTGGTCAAGAAGGCCGCCGCCAGCAGCAGTCCCGCCAGCAGTGCGTTCCACGCCTTTCTGTCGGGCCGCAACAACAGGAGTATCGCGCCCAGGTCGAACAGTACCATGGTGTTCTCCAGCATGCCCTGGAAGGCAAAGTGGGTGACGATGGGAATGAGCGTCCAAAGCAGCAGCGGCATCCAACCGTTCTCGCGCTTGCCACCGAGCCGCATCCACAACTTGACGATAAGCCATGCGCACAAAAGCATGGTGAGCACCATATAGAGCTTGGTGACCCAAATATGTGTGCCCAACACCTTGTAGAACAACGCCAACAAGCCCAGCGCCAGCGGTGGATGCTGGTAGAAGTCGGGGTGGTGTGTGGCGGTGTAGACCGGGTGCCAGAACGAGCCGACACCTTCAGCCATATTGGCTGCCACATTGCTGTAGATAAGGCCATCCATGAACATGCCCGTCGTCGTCAGCGACCCGCTGACTAGTGCCAGAAACAGCGCCACCACAGCAATATATAGGGACCAGGATTTCACATTACCGCATTTACATCAATTCCACAAGTTGCTCCAAGTAGTGGGCATCCACCTCGTCGAAGGTACCCAGCTCGCGGCTGTCGATGTCGAGCACAGCGACGACCTCTTCTCCACAGAACATAGGCACTACTATCTCGCTGCGGCTCTCACTCGAGCAGGCAATATGCCCCGGGAATTCCTCCACGTCGGGCACCACCACCGTGCGGCGTTCCTTCCATGCCGTGCCACAGACTCCCTTGCCATAGCCGATATGCACGCAGGCCAACGGCCCTTGGAAGGGTCCTAGAATGAGGGCGGAAGTCGGAGGGCGGAGGGCGGAAGTCGCTGTCGGGGCCGCCGGCTCCAACTTCCGCCCTCCGACTTCCGGACACACCCGGTAGAAGCCCGTCCACCAGAATCCAAACTCCTGGTGCAGCAGCGCGCTGACATTGGCCATCTTGGCAATCGTGTCCTCTTCGCCCTCGCAGAGGGCCTTCACCTGCGGCAGCAGCCGCTCATATTTCTCTTGTTTGGTATCCATATTTGGATAACGAATCTTCTAGCTAAATATTGCCACCAGCACTCATTTTAAAATAATTATTTTGCCAATCAGAAAAAATCACTTATCTTTGCATCCAAATTTCATAATATAAATTTACAATTCGATGAAGAAAAGCTTACAAGAGTATTATGATGAGTTAAAGCATAACTTATCCACGAGATCATACAATGTGTTGGCCAGAAACAATTTGCACATTGTACGTGACATTATTCCATGGGTTTTTGGCAAGTTAAGTTTTCATTCATTGAAAGGATGTGGAGATATTAGTGCGGACGAATTATCGGTGATGTGTGAAAAGCTGCATGAAGTTTTATACAAAACACTTACCGAGACTTCTCTGACAAGTGACATCATTGTAGAAACGCCGACAGAAGATATTACAAAGCCCTTTCATGTACCTATCCCTTACAAAACAAAAGATAATGAGGAAAACACCGTTGACAAAAAATTGTCTTCTATACAAGAATACTTGCTTCAGTCTGACTTGGAGTTCATTAAAAACTACCATTCTGTCAAGGGGGAAGTTCCTATGTTTTATGTATTACAAGCCTGCATAAACCGCTTTCGCAATTCAGATGACGCTACTCTTGTTGGTTCAAAATCAAAGTTGAAATCTTTTCTCAATAATGAGCATTGGTTGTCATACTCTGTTGTAAAGATGCAGTATGTGTATTCGTTCCGCTTCCGATTTGGAAAGATGTGTGTTCAAGAGCACATTGACAGGGAGCAATTGTTTTCCATGTTGGTTTTGTTGGGGAAAAGAAGAATGTATGTCTATCCAGATAGTAAATCCATTGTGAAATATCGGCAAGACGAGAATAAAGATTCTTATTTTGATCTTTTGGTTAGCGAGAAAATATCTCACTTCAACCTAAAAAGAATGATAAAAGAGGTAAAACGTCAGAACGAATTAAGCCGAACAAAAGACGTCATTATACCAATAGAAACATTCTTTACAAGAAATATAGATTACTGGGATAATTCCGCATTGCCGGATGAAGACACCTTACACGATTTGTTATGCCTGATTGGGGAAATAATCGAGTCTGTTTTCGGAGAAATAGTCAATGATGGTACAATTATTCTAAAGAAAACACGTACAGACTACAAAGACATCATATATAGAGTTCTGAAAGAATCCGGACACAGAATGCATATGGCCGACATCCTTGATGCCGTAAAAAGCCATTGTCCGGAATGTGGCTTCACCAAACCGGAACAACTACGATACTATATCACTAACAATGAGAATATAATACCCGTTGGAAAGACGTCTACTTTCGCATTAAAAGAATGGGGTGAGATGGTTGGAAGCATCCGAGACCTGGCACTGAAGATTCTTGCCCAGCAGCAGGAGCCGGCCTTAATAAGCAAAATTGCAAAAGAGATATTGACCTACCGCCCTGATTCAACATACCGGAGTGTAACTACTATTATTCAGCAATGTGTGGAAAAAGGAGAACTGGTTGAATTTTTTGGTGATTATGTTGGATTGCAAGAAAAAAAATATGAAGATAAATATGTTTCTGTTCCTCGTTCATTTGACGAATGGCTTAATCTTTACAAACAGTTTGTCGAAGAACACGGCTGGCATCCACTAAGTGGATCAACAGGTTTGGAGGGTTATTTATATCGGTGGGCATACAAACTCAATCGTTCAGATGAAGCCAGTGCCGAAATGAAACAACGGTTAGCCGATTTGATGGGACAGCTCTCATCGTATCCTCGGACAACAACAGAAATAAAGTTCCTGCGAGATTGTGAATCGTATAAGAATTTTGTCATACAATATGAACGGATGGTGGAGTTAGTGGATGATCCATTATTATGCACTTGGTTCAAGAAATGGGAGTTCGAACATAAGAGATTAAGTGATAATAGAAAACACTATTTTGAAGAACTACTTTCTTTCTTGAAAGAAAAATTAGGCAGTTCTTCTTCTCCTCAATCAATGGTTCCAACAGAAATACGTTTTGTGAGGAATTGTAACACATATAAGAAGTTTGTACAAAAGAAAGGTCGCAAAGTAGAACGTATTGACGATCCTATTCTATATACATGGTTTGACAATTGTATACAAAAATACAATTCATTGAATAGAAGTCAACAGGATCATTTCGACGAATTGCTTCAGTATCTTGTTGATAAAATATAATTTTCAGAAGCTAGATATTGAGAACGACACAGAATTCAATTATTCTTCATATTCCTGTTCAGACAATAGGCTGAGGAGGTAATCGTCCTCAAACTGCGGTGCATTGACATCGGCAACATGCCGGTCGGCCGTATTGCTGATAACCGCCGAGTGGCCATGGAGCGCCGCAAAGGGAGCAAACTGGGCCGCACGGTCGTAAAGCGACATGTGGGGCCGTGTCGTCGACTGGTGATGCGGCAAATCTATAATGTCGTCGTAACTCATAACTCTTAACTCATAACTCTTACCTACGCCTTGTGTCCTCCTATCTGTCGATTGCGGTCGCGGGCGGTAGCTCCTTCCTCGAAGTCGGTACCCCGCAGGATGGCATTCTTGCCGAACTTCCTTTTAATGGCCAAGGTAGCCTTTTGCATCCGCTGCTCCCGCGCCAGCGACTCCTGCTCTTTCTTTCGCTGCGCTTCTACGACCTCGGGGTCGGAGAAGAGGTCGAGCTGGACGTCAGACGTGTTCTGTTGGGCTGCCGGGGTAACATTATAGGTACCGATAGTGATACGACGTACCAGCAATGAGGCATCGACCATCGAGTCATAGAGTCTTATTATCGCCTGTGTGATGAGGCGGGCCGACGAGCTGGGCTGCGGCAGTGTGGCAGTGGCGTGGACCGGCTTGGGAACCACGCGTCCGTACCAGTCGCGCACCTTCTCCCCTTCCGTATGGCTCTCACGGTCATAGTTGACCATCAGGGTAAACTGGTCGGCCACCAATCCCTTGTCGACCAGTCCGAGTGCCACCGCGTCGGCCATCTCACGCACCACCACACGTGCCTTGCGGAAAGTGTAAGGTTCCTGCAGCACCTGACTGGAAGAAAGCGAGTGGGTGGCTGGACGGTAGGCTTTGATTTCTTTCATCGTGCAGGGTTCCCAGCCCCAGGCATGGTCGATAAGCAGTTCGGCGTTGACGCCGAAGAGTTTATACAGCATCGCCTCGTCGGTAAGCGACCGGCGTGCCACGTCGCCCATAGTCTGCATGCCATGGGCTTGCAACTTGGCAGAGATGCCGCGCCCCACGCGCCAGAAGTCGGTCAGCGGAGTGTGGCTCCACAGCTGGCGGCGGTACTCCATCTCGTCCAACTCGGCAATACGCACTCCGTCCTTGTCGGCCGGCAGGTGCTTGGCCACGATATCCATGGCCACCTTGCAGAGGTAGAGGTTGGTACCTATGCCGGCGGTGGCGGTGATGCCCGTCTCACGCAGCACGTCGCCTATCATCCTCCGCGCCAGCTCATGGGCCGTGCAGCGGTAGGTGGCGAGGTAGTGGGTGACATCCATGAACACTTCGTCGATGGAGTAGACATGGATGTCTTCGGGTGCAATATAGCGCAGGTATACCTGATAGATGCGGGCGCTGTAGTCAAGGTAGAAAGCCATGCGCGGCGGCGCGGCGATATAGTCCACCTCATACTCAGGATGCGCCTTGAGGACGTTGTCGTCGACCGACTTGCCGCGAAAGATGCCCTCGGGCGAATGGTAGAGCCTGTCACGGTTCACCTCGCGCAAGCGTTGCACCACTTCGAACAGACGTGCCCTTCCTCCGATGCCGTAGGCCTTCAGCGACGGCGACACCGCCAGACAGATAGTCTTCTCGGTGCGCGACACATCGGCCACTACAAGATTGGTCGAGAGGGGGTTGAGCCCCCTCTCGACACATTCTACCGAGGCGTAGAACGACTTGAGGTCTATGGCAATATAACTGGCCAATTACTTGAAAGCGTTCTCCGAGAGGCCGTGGCCACTGAGGGCGAGTTCCTTCATATAGCCCGGCACCTCACGGCCGAGGTACTTGTCGACATACAGTTTTGCAAGGTACTGGCCCAGCATGAATCCGTGGCCGCGCAAGCCTGTGAGCAGACCCACCTCGGGGTCGACGATGTAGCGCGGCTCGGTGTAGCGGCCGGCCCAGCAGGCCAAGAAGCTGACATCCTTCAGGTTGGGCAGCCACTCGGCGAAGACTTGGCTGACAATCTCCAGGAACTCCTTGCTGTTATACTTGATGTTCTGGCGCGTCTCGTAGGCGTCGGTGTCGGGGCTGGCACAGCCGATTATCTGACCCGTGTGCTCGAACTGCTGGCCGTAGACGGCGCTGAAGCCTTTGTAGTGGCGACGGTCGATAATCATGTCCAGCGGCCCTCCGTTGGGTCCCATCATGGGCAGACGACGCGTGATGAAGGCCTGGTGCTTGACGGGATAGAGACCCGTGTCGATGCCCAGCATGTCGGTGAACTTCTCGGCACCCCAACCCATGGCGTTGACGAAGTGGTCGCAGGTGTACTCGACGTATTTGCCCTCGTGGTTGCGCACCAAGGCCACCACCTTGTCACCCTTGCGCCACACGCTGAGCAACTCGGTATCTTCGTAATAGCGGCCGCCGAGCGAGACACCGATGCCGCGGATGTAGTCGATGACGCGGCCCGGCGTAGCCTGCCAGCAGTCGCGCGTGATGAGGGCGTGGCTGTAGGTGTCGCGGCTGTCGT
>CAMJJD010000019.1 GCA_946406015.1 uncultured Bacteroidales bacterium
GCCGTCGGCGGCACCGTGGTGGCCTATGTCACCATCCTCGTCCTCGGCGCCTCCTTCTCGCTGGTGCCCGCCGCCCTGTGGCCCTCGGTGCCCAAGCTGGTCGACGAGAAGATCATCGGCTCGGCCTACGCCGCCATCTTCTGGATTCAGAACATCGGCCTCGGCCTCTTCCCCGCCCTCATCGGCATGGTGCTGAACAACACCAACCCCGAAGGCACCGCCGCCCACGAGCTCAACTACACCTGGGCCCTGGTCATGCTGGCCGCCCTCGGCATCGCCGCCCTCTTGATTTCGGTCTACCTCAAGGCCGTCGACAAGAAGAAGGGCTACGGCCTCGAGCAGCCGAACATCAAGGAGAGTTAAGAATTAATTAAGAATTAAGAATTAATAATCCAATGAGGCGGCCGAGTTTGCACTCGGCCGCCTCATTTTTTATTTGATGTCGCTTGGGCCACCTTGAATGAACTTTTCTATTTGTCTATACTAACGATATAGGTGAAACACTCTTGCTAAACTATAAATAGGGATCAATCATTATATTGACAAATACCACTTACCGCACTTCTTTCAATATATTGACAAGGTAAACTTTGAGGTGGTGTAATAGTACGGCATAATAAATATGAGATTTTGTAACAGACATGGTATTTAAATTATGAGATTAATTTTATATTCCTGTAATTATGACCATGTTCCAGTAATAGAAAGGCTACGGTCTAGAACAAACCAATATCAAGGAGAGTTAAGAGTTAAAAAAGGCTGGCGCGGTTTTGACTGCGCCAGCCTTTTTTTTGTTTTGGGATGTGGGTCAATGGCTCTTCTTCCCAATCTTCATTACATAGAGCAGAATAATAATCATCACCACACCAAAAACGGAAGTCAATATCCATTGAAGCGGAGAGCCGCCTTCAGTCATTGCGAACACGACACCCACTACCTGCGCCACTGTGAGGAATGCGACGAGCAGGCTAAGCCTGCGTTCCCGTGCAGCATGCATGCTGTCCTGTCGATCCACAGCCTCACGCAGGGCGTGTTCATCGACCAGTCTTATTATCTCCGTCTTGCTTTCAATCTCGGCATAACTTTCCTTGAGGCGGAGACCTCTGCAACAATGCTCGTAGAACTGGGTATGCTGAGTGAACGGTGAGACTTCGGTCCAATAGCAGGTACTTTTTATCTGTTTGTACACCTCCAAAAGGTCCCACAGATCCGACTGGTTATTTGAAGAGACGACATTCATCAGTTTCCGGCTGATGTTGAACATTACGTAGCGTTGGAGCAAAGCCAAAAGGTACACCCAGAAGAAGCGCATCCTAATCTGTGCGTCAAAACCTTCTATAAAACTCCAGTTCTCATTTTTCCCCACAGCCATAATGGCACAACCTTCGGAGAAGGAGGTGATATGGATATTGTCGAAAGTGTGCAACACGGCGCCTTTCGCCACCATGTCTTTCACAGGCAGAATATAGTTGGGGGCACAGCAACGGGCAAGATACAGCAATGTCTCGTCACAGTCGTTGACGCCCACCGCGTCGCTCCTGTCATCAACAATGGCATAAGTTAGCAGATGGAGGCGGATATTGTTGAAAAGACGGAAATGCTTTTCTTTCTGGTGTCCACCGTGCAGGAGAAGGTTTACCAACTGCCCCATATCCCATTCCAGGGCTCCGTTTTCCCATTCCTCTTCATCTTTCCCAGAAAGCAAATGATACGCCATATGATACGTCTGACGGGCACTCTGCAAGGCTCTCTCCAGATCCGACGGATTCTTTATCTTTTTCTCATCCACCTTAAACGCATCAGTGGAGCATTTTGCCTCCACATTACCAATCTTATGCAGGGTGTAGTTGAGTTTAATGAGGTCCTCAGTAGAGCACTCCGAGGTAACATAGATGACCATAACCCCCACACAGCTCTGGTCATTCATGTATAAAGTCGGACGGTAGGAGTTTCGACTGTCCAGATTGAAGGAAACCCGGGTTGCAGACTTCTTGTCAACAACCACAGTATGCGGTTTTTTGCAGAAAGGCTTCCAAAATTTACTTCCGAAGTCCAACGATTCTTCTTTACCGTTGTCCGACACCACAGAATAGATTCTCAAGGGAGAGACATTGACCCCTTGACTGTGGGTCTGTCCTTGCAGGAAGTCCATGATGTGGGCATACAGCACCTCACGGTTTTCATCAGCATCAGCCTTGATTCGGTTGCCCTCATTGGAGACAGGTTTCTCTTGTTTTTTCCAAATATAATCGGAAGGTTCCAAAGAGGGGTCGTCGTAGTGGAAGGGCACCAGGAAGAAGGTGCCGGATTTTCTAGCGGTTTTGGTTTCTAACATAACGTTGGTTTTTAGGGATAACGCAGCCGGAGCGCAAAAATTGCGTTCCGGCTTTTTTCGTCATAATCTGTAGATTCAACTACCAAGTGTAACACTGTTGTGCAAAGATAGCAAGAATTTTCTTTAGAGGAGAAATGTAACAAATTATACATGGGCTTTTACAGAGATTTGGGGTGTGAAAGTTTTTTTACGACAACTAACGATTAAATTGACGATAATTAACGTTCAACAAAGAGAGGTTATTCTCATTTCATCAGTTATCTCACCCTCACCCGCGGGTCGAGGAGGCCGTAGAGGATGTCGGTGAGGATGTTGATGACAACCAGCAGCACACAGATGAAGAGGATGGTGCCCATGACGACGGGGAAGTCGTACTTCTCAAGCCCGTCGACGATGACGACGCCCATGCCTTTCCAGTCGAAGACATACTCGACGAAGACGGCACCGGCCAGCAGGGAGGCCAGCCAGCCGCTGGCCGAGGTCACCACGGGGTTGAGCGCGTTGCGCAGGGCATGGTGCACCACCACACGGCGGTGCGAGAGGCCTTTGGCGCGGGCGGTGCGGATGTAGTCCTGGCTGAGGGCTTCGAGCATCGAGTTCTTGGTGAGCTGTGTGAGCGTGGCCAACGGACGGATGCCGAGGGTGAGGGCCGGCAGGATGAGGTTCTTGAGGTCGAGGTACTCACCGCAGCCGTAGTCGTCGACCGAGTAGAGGTTGCCGAACATGTTGAGGTGCGTCCAGTCGGCCAGCACGTAGGCGAAGAGCCAGGCGATGAGGATGGCGGCGAAGAACGACGGCAGCGACATGCCGAGGGTGCTGAAGACAAGTATGGTGCGGTCTATCCAGCTGTCCTTGTGCAGCGCACTGACCACGCCGAGCGTGATGCCCAGTGCGAGGGCCAGCAGCATGGCCACCACAGCCAAGATGGCCGTCTGCGGGAAAGCCGTCGCCAGTATATCGCTCACACGACGTTGGCTCTGGTAGGAGCGCCGCAGATAGGGTGCCTTGAGCACCACCGAGGTGGAGCCTACCCGCAGCAGCGTGGTGTAGGGGGCGTACTTCTCGGACGAGAGGAAGAAGTAGTCGGTGGAGTCGCTGTTGTTGTGGAACGAGACGGGGGCCAGGTCGTTGAGGTAGTTGAGGTACTGCAGCGCGACGGGCTTGTCGCGTCCCAGGTCGCGGTTGATGATGTCGATGCTCTCCTGGTCGGCGCGCTGCCCAAGCATCATGCGGGCCGGGTCGCCCGGCAGGATGTTGAACAGGAAGAAGACCAGCGTCACCACCCCCAGCAGCACCAGAAGTCCATACAGCAGTCTCTTTCCAATAAAACGCATCATGAGTTAAGAGTTAAGAGTTAAGAATTAAGAGCCAGCTTTAACTGTTTTCAAAATAGACACCAACAATGATATCAATTCATCAAGGTCTTTGTTCATTGAATCGTATTCAGCCTCTGAAATCTTATCTGATTTATACAGGACTAGCAACCAATAAGCAGTTTCCCGCGCTTCTTTAAGCGAGACATGTAATTTTGCAACAAAGTCGGGAGTACTTTGCGCCCCCTGGCTTTCACTAATATTTGCGCCTATACTTGTTCCACTTCTAAGTATTTGTTTACTTATAACATATTCTTTTTTCTCGGATCTTAAATAGTCATAGAACCGAACACATCGTACTGCAAATTCAAGACTCTTTTCAAATACAACACTCGACATACCCCTAATTCTTAATTCTTAATTCTTAACTCTCTCTCAGTCCGTGGACGACACTTTTCTTGGCGACGAAGTCTTTGAGGTAGAAGGGTTCGAAATAGGCCACGTCTTCTACTTCTCCCTTGGCGAGCTTGGTTTCCGCCAACGGCAGCATGCCTTCGGCCGAGATGCGGAAGGAGTCGTCGTAACGTGCATTGGAATGGGCACTCAGGATGTCGCGCGTCTTCTCGGCTCCGTCTCCGATGAAGGTCACCTCGCCCTTGTCAAGCCACTCGTCGTAGATGCCCGGCACGATGACATCAGCCTGGGTATCCCTCAATCTCTGAACTCCGACCTCCGACCTCTGAACTATCATAGTGTAGCACTCCATGCGGCGGGCGTCGATCATCGGGCAGACCAGACCGCGGTAGTCGGGGTGTTGGCGGTAGTAGTGGCTAGCCATACCCAGCAGCGTGGGCACTGACAACAGGGGAATGCCCAATCCGTAGCAAAGGCCTTTGGCACTGCTCACGCCGATGCGCAGGCCGGTGTAGCTTCCGGGTCCGGCGCTGACACAGACGGCGTCAAGCTTCACGCCGTCAATGAGTTCCTTGATGAACAGCGGCAGCTGGGTGGAATGGGCGTTGGGGGCGTCGCTCTCGCGCCGAGCCACTACCCTGCCCTCTTCAGCCAACGCCACCGAACAAACGGAAGTAGCAGTTTCTATCAGTAGTATCTTACTCAATGGATAATGGTTAATGTTTAATGGTTACTTTTTTTAAGGGAGTTAAGGAAGTTAAAGAAGTTATCGTTCGCTCCGCTCACTAGAAGTTAAAGACGAATGTACTGCCTGGGTAATGATTAATGGTTAATGGGTAATGGGTAATGTTTAATGATTAATGGTTAATGGTTACTTTTTTTAAGGGAGTTAAGGTAGTTAAAGAAGTTATCGTTCGCTCCGCTCACTAGAAGTTAAAGACGAATGTACTGCCTGGGTAATGATTAATGGTTAATGGGTAATGATTAACGATTATTGACCATTTCATAACTCTTAATTCTTGATTTTTAATTCTTAATTCTCAACTCTCACCTCATATCTATCACTTCCACTCCTGGGTGCTTTGCGGCGTCGAAGGTGAATTGAGACGCCGACGTACCGGCGTTCTTGAAGTTGGAGATGTCGTAGACTTCCCGACCCGAGTCGAACTTATGCACCTCCATACGGCGCAGCAGGCCGCTCTTCTCCACCATGAAGAGGCGTATCTTGTGGAAGCTGCGTGCCGAACGTGGCTGCAAGTCGACCACCGCCGTGCCATCGTCGTCGGTACGGATATACTTGGCACGGAAATTCTTATCGTAACTGGCCAACAGACGTGCGGGGTTGAAGAGATTCATATCGTCATTGCTCATATTATTGACAACGACCTCCTTGGCGCTCTTGTTCCACTGCCACACTGTAGTGCCATCGCAGATGATTTCCTGGTCGGCCACCGTCACACGGTAGTGTCCCTTGCAGTAGAGCACCTGTGCCGACTGTCGGAGCGTCTCTTTCTTTTTGCTGTCCAATACCGTCGCCGTCACCGAAAAGCTCACGTTGCCGAACTTTCCTGCTGCCTTCTTCATCAACGCGTCGGCGGTCTTGTCCACCTGTCCCTGATTGGAATGGGTGATTTGCGCGTTCAAGGTGAAAGGTGACAGGTGACAGGTGACAACCAGACACGCACAGACAAGGACTTTGAATAGATTATGCATTTGTCTTTAACTACTTTAACTTCCTAACTTCTTTAACTCCCTAAACATCAATGTAGGTTTACGCCAATGATATTCATAAACTCCTCGCGGGTCTTGGGGTCTTTCATGAAGGCGCCCGTGAAGTCGCTGGTGGTAGTGACGCTGTTCTGCTTCTGCACGCCACGCATCGACATGCACATGTGCTGCGCCTCGATGACCACGGCCACACCGAGGGGGTTGAGCGTGTTCTGGATGCAGTCCTTGATTTGCTTGGTGAGGCGTTCCTGCACCTGCAAGCGACGGGCGTAGGCGTCGACCACCCGCGGTATCTTGCTCAGTCCGACGATGGTACCGTTGGGGATGTAGGCCACATGAGCCTTGCCAACGAAAGGCACCATGTGGTGCTCACAGAGCGAATAGAGCTCGATGTCCTTCACGACAACCATCTGCTTGTAGTCTTCATGGAACATCGCCGAGCGCAGAATCGTCTCGGGGTCGAGGTCGTAGCCATTGGTGAAGAAGAGCATGGCCTTGGCGATGCGCTCAGGGCTCTTGAGCAATCCCTCGCGTTCGGGATCCTCGCCCAGGAGCTTGAGGATGGCCTTGTAGTGCTCCGCCATCTCGGCCACGCACTGCTCATCGTATTTGTCTATCTTCTGGTATCCTAATTCCATATATCTGTTTAGTATCGTTTTTTCTATTCTACTTGCAATAAAAGCCCTTTCAGGTACTCACCCTCGGGGTGGTGGATGCTGACGGGGTGGTCCATGGCGTGGGGCAGCTGGCGCACGATGCGGACACGGCGGCCAGCATTCATAGCGGCGGTGAACACCATGGTTTGGAAGTCCTCCTTGCTCACGGCCTGGCTGCAGCTAAAGGTCATAAGCAAGCCACCGGGAGCAATCTTCTCCATGGCGCGCTGGTTGATGGAGCGGTAGCCCTTCAAGCCCTGCTGCAAGGAACGGTGGTTCTTGGCAAAAGCGGGTGGGTCGAGGATGATGAAATCGAACCCCCTCGCATAATCGCCTTTATCAATGGTATTCAGATAGTCAAGCACATCGGCCACCACACCGCAATGGGGGGCATCAGTGCCGAAGTTCAGCTCCACATTACGGTTGCACAGGGTGATGGCTTTCTTGCTGATATCCACGGTCTCCACATAGTCGGCACCACCCTTCAGGGCTGCCAAAGAGAAACCGCCAGTGTAGCCAAAGCAATTAAGAAGGCGGTGGTCAAATGCCAACTGCTGAACGAGAGCGCGGTTTTCGCGCTGATCGATGAAGAAACCCGTCTTCTGGCCTTCGTAGAAATTCACCATCAGACGTATGCCATTCTCCATAAGCTCATTCTCCGCAATCTCCTCGCCCCATATAATGCCGTCCTGCACACCGCCACCTGGGACGGTGGCGCCACTCTTGTCAAATATAGCCTTGAGTGGGTAGCCGTGATATGCATGCAACTCGTTCACAAACAATTCTGTCAGCATTGGAAACAGGCGGTGCATACCCACCGAGTGGGCCTGCAGCACCAACACACCATTATACCAGTCGGTCACAAGGCCTGGCAGGTAGTCGCCCTCGGCATGGACAAGACGAAAGACATTGGTTCTTTCATCACCGAAGAAACCGAGTATGACACGATAGTTCACAGCCGATTTGATGCGCCGACGAAGGATTTCCTCTATGGGGAGAGCCGCCTCCTGGACATCAAAGGTCAGCACTTTGCAGATGATGCTCTCCTGCTGGTAGTGGCCGGTAGCCATCCATTGGCCGCGGGCATCAACAACGTCAACAAGATCACCCTCTTGCGGCTCACCGTCGATACGTTTCACCGCACCCGAGAATATCCACGGATGGCGGCGCAGGATGGCTTTCTCCTTGCCGGGGGCAATAATCAGCTGCGGACGGCTCATTGTTTCATCTGATGGATGGTGGCGGCGGGATCGTCGCTCTTGAAGACAGCGTTGCCGGCCACAAGGACGTCAGCACCGGCCTCGAAGAGCTTGATCGCGTTCTGCAGGTTGACACCGCCGTCGACCTCGATGAGGCATTGCGGATTCTTACGGTCACAAAGGGCGCGTAACTGGCGCACTTTGTTGTAGGTATTCTCGATGAACTTCTGCCCGCCGAAGCCGGGGTTGACACTCATCAGCAGCACCACGTCGCACTCCTGGATGATATCCTCGAGCAAGCTTACAGGCGACGAAGGGTTGAGCACCACCCCACCCTTCATGCCAGCATCATGGATGGCGTGGAGCACACGGTCGTGGTGGTGGCATGCCTCATAATGGATGGTGAGGATGGCGGCACCGGCGTCGCGGAAATCCTGCACATAGCGGCCGGGGTCCATAATCATCAGGTGTACGTCAAGCGGCTTCTGCGCATGCTTCTTGATGTGCTTCACGATAGGTTGGCCGAAGCTGATGTTGGGCACGAAGATGCCGTCCATCACGTCAACGTGCAACCAGTCGCACTCCGAGGCGTTGAGCATCTCTATGTCGCGCTGCAGATTGCCGAAGTCGGCTGAGAGAAGTGAAGGCGAGATGAGTTTCATGACGTTATATCGTTATTACGTTTTTTATAGTTTCAGTTTTTCAAAATTCTTACCATAGACACCCTGCGCCTTGTTCACGCTTATGAAGGCATTCTGGTCTATGCGATGGATAATCTGCATCACACGGGGCTTGTCGGTGCGGTGCACCATCATCAGGAGCACCTTCTGCTGCTGCTTGGTGAAGCAACCCTCGGCGTCAAGGAGTGTGGCGCCGCGGCCCACCTCCCTGGTCACCGCATCGGCAATTTCTTCATTCTTCTGCGAGAAGACCATAATCTGATAGCTCTGTTTGTTGCCGTCGAGCACAAGGTCGAGGACGTAGGTCATGGTGACCATCACGATATAGCCATAGATGACGTTGGTGATCTGGTGCGAGACGAAGAAGGAGCTGCCGATGATGAAGATGTCGAGGTACATGATGACCTTGCCGGGCGAGATGTTGTAGAACTTGCTGATGATAAGTGCGATGATGTCGGTGCCACCGCTGTTGCCCCCCATGGTGAAGGTGAGGCCGATGCCCGCGCCGCACAGGGCGCCGCCGATGAGGGCACACATGAAGGGCTCGAAGCCCATCTTGCCGTCAATCATAAAGAGGTTCTCTACATGCAGCACTTGCTGCCAGAGGATGAAGCACAGCGAACTCATCACGATGCCGTAGATGGTGTTGGCGCCGAACCTGGAGCCAAGGACCTTGAAGCCTATGGCAAGGAGGATGGCATTGATGATGAAGTTGAGCACACCGATTGGCAACGGCACACCGGCGGCGATGTTGAGCACTGACGAGATACCGCTCACGCCGCCACCCACTATCTTGGCCGGCAGCATGAAGGCCGACCATGCGAAGGTGTAGACCAGAATACCCACCGTGATGAGCAGGTAGGAAAGGATTTCTTTTTTGATGTCTTTGGTTTTCATATACTATTTCTTGCTATAATCTCTTGCTCCGAAAATGCTGCTGCCGATGCGCACCAGCGTGCTGCCCTCCTCGACGGCTATCGGGTAGTCGTGGCTCATGCCCATCGACACGGTGTCGAACCAGGGCATGTCGGCGAAGGCCTGCTGCTTGAGGCTGTCGAAGAAACGCCTCACCTCACGGAAGTCGGCACGCACCCGCTCGAGGTCATCGGTATTCGAAGCCATACCCATCAGGCCGCGTACCCTTACATGCGGCAACACCAGCTGTGCCAGCTCATGGGGTTCGTCGAGGTCCTCGGGGGCGAAGCCGAACTTGGTCTCTTCCTTGGCAACATGGACCTGCAGCAACACGTCGACAGTACGTTCCACTTTGGCGGCCGCACGCTCCACCTCTTCCAGATGCGCTATCGAGTCGACGCCATGTATCATGCTCACAAAGGAGATGTAATATTTCAGCTGCTTGCCCTGCAGGTGGCCGATGAAATGCCACTCGATGTCTTTGGGCAACACGGCAGCCTTGTCGCGCAACTCGGTGGCATAGTTCTCGCCAAAAACACGCTGGCCCGCATTGTAAGCCTCCATGATATCCTCCACGGGCTTGAGTTTGCTCACCGCCACCAGCGTCACCCCCTCGGGCAACGAGGCACGTATCTTGGCTATATTCTCTGCTATCATAATATTTATTAACGCGGCCTTTCCCGTTATATTGTGTCTAGTTATTATGAATATTGCATCCTGCGGGTGCCGTCGGCTATCACCTCCTGCACCAGCTGGACGGTCTGCTGTTTCAGTTCATCGACAAACTGTGCTGCCGAGAACTTGTGCGCCTCGATGTCGCGCAGCTTCTTCTCCCACTGACCTGTGAGCTCGGCGCTTTTGAGCAGTTCCTCCTGTATGACGCCAATGAGCGCAATGCCCGTGGGCGTAGGCTCCAAGCTTTTACGTACCTTACTGATGTACTGCCGCTTATAGAGAGTCTCGATGATAGCGGCACGCGTCGAAGGGCGGCCGATGCCGTTGGCTTTGAGGGCATCGCGCAACTCCTCGTTGTCGACCATCTTACCAGCAGTTTCCATAGCACGGAGCAGCGTAGCCTCGGTATAGGGCTTGGGAGGAACAGTCTGTTTCTCTGTCAACGTCGGTTCATGGGGTCCATGCTCGCCTTGCTCGAATTTGGGCAAGGTCTGCTCCTTGTCGTCCGACTTGTCAGACTGTTCCGACTCGTCCGACTGCTCCGAACGGCCTCCAAAAACCACCCGCCACCCTTCATCCAGTATCTGCTTTCCGGTGGCCTTGAACTCAACCTCCTCCACCTCGCCAAGGACGGTGGTCGTGCTGAACTTGCAGTCAGGGTAGAAGACAGCGATAAAGCGACGTGTCACCATGTCGTAGACTCGTTTCTCATCGATGCTGAGACTGACATTTTGAGGATTCTGACCCGTGGGAATGATGGCATGGTGATCAGTCACCTTGCTGCTGTCGAAAACCTTCTTGCTTTTCTTCAGTTTCTTGCCCATCAGAGGCTGAACCAACGGGGCGTATGGCGTGATGCCCTGCAGAATCTGCGGACACTTGGCATAGACGTCGTCGGAAAGGTAAGGGGTGTCGACACGGGGATAGGTGGTAAGTTTTTTCTCGTAGAGGCTCTGGATGTGCTTCAGGGTGTCGTCGGCCGAAAAACTGTACTTCTTGTTGCACTCCACCTGCAGGCTAGTCAAGTCGAACAGTCGCGGCGGGGCCTCGGTACCAGCCTTCTGTTGTATGTCTGTGACGGTAAATTCCTTGCCCTTGATGGCATCCATGGCCTTCTGTCCTTCCTCCAAATTCTTCATCTTGCCTTTGGTGGAACTGAAGGTCACATTGCGGTATACCGTGGATAACACCCAGTATCTCTCGGGCTTGAAATTCTTGATTTCGAAATGGCGCTTCACAATCATGGCCAGTGTGGGTGTCTGTACACGACCAATGCTGAGTATCTGCCCTTTGGCCTGGGCGAAGCGCAGCGTATAGAGACGTGTGGCGTTCATGCCCAGCAGCCAGTCGCCTATGGCGCGGCAAAGTCCCGCTTCATAGAGACTCTGGTATTCGTCCTGCGGCTTGAGGTTGGCAAAGGCTTCGCGGATAGCCTCCTCGGTGAGGCTACTCACCCACAAGCGTTGCACAGGACAGGTGGCCTTGGCCTTCTGCATCACCCAACGCTGGATGAGCTCACCCTCCTGGCCCGCATCACCGCAGTTGATGATGCCGTCGGCAGCCTGCATCAGCCGTTCGATGACAGCAAACTGTTTCTTGTAAGTGTCATTCTCTATCAGTTTGATTCCAAAGCGCGACGGTATCATTGGCAGCGCCGAGAGACTCCACCGTTTCCAATAGTCGGTATAGTCCTGTGGTTCCTTGAGGGTGCAGAGGTGGCCGTAGGTCCAGGTCACCTGGTAGCCATTACCCTCCATATAGCCATCGTGCGAAGCATTGGCGCCCAACACCTTGGCGATCTCTCTAGCCACACTTGGCTTCTCTGCAATACAAACAATCATGACTGTTAAGAGTTAAGATTTTTCAACTCTTAACTGAAGTGCACTCCAGCCGTCGCGGTTTTTCTTGTCCTCGAACATTAGTCCCAGTTCATTGGCTTTAGCTATGAGCACACCTTCGTCGGCCTCGTAGAAGCCGCTGAGCAGCAACGTGCCACCAGGGTTGAGCACCGCGGCATAACGGTCCATATCGTTCAGCAGGATATTGCGGTTGATATTAGCGATGACGACGTCGAAGTTGCCCTGCAAGCTGTTGGCATCACCCAGTTTAAGGGTGAGTTCCACTCCATTTGAAGCAGCGTTCTCTCGGGCGTTGTTGAAAGCCCATTCGTCAATATCCACGCCTTCCACATAGGCTGCACCACGCATCTTGGCCAGGATACCCAGCACTGCAGTACCGCAGCCCATATCAAGCACCCGACGGCCCGCCATCGGCAGTTCGGCCACATAGCTGAGCATCATGTAGGTGGTAGGGTGATGGGCTGTACCGAAACTCATCTTGGGTTCTATAATCAACTCGTAGTCCACATCTTCACGATGGGGGTGGAAGGGCGCACGCACCCAGACGCTACCGCCGTTGTACTGCACGAGGACAGCTTTGTGTTCCTTCTCCCATTCAGCATTCCAGTCGCGGTCCACCATCTCGGCGACCTCGTAGTGCAGCGGCACGGGAAAGGCCTGCACGGTGGAGGCAAGCCACCCAGCGTCATACTGCGACGCCTGCACATAGGCCTTCAAGCCTTCCTTCGTCTCCACAAAACTCTCGTATGGTCCCTCGTTACCCAGTGCATCAACCAGCAAGTCTCGGAACAGCTCCGTCGACTCCATCGTAAAAGTCACTTCTATATACTTCATAATCCTTAACCTTTAACCCTTAACTCATAACTGCCAAGGGTATTCCACCTTGGTCAGGAAGAGACCGCAGGCCGGCATGCTCACGCCCGCCGCACAGCGGTCTTTCTTTTCTATAATTTCACGCAGCCCGTTGATGGTGAGTTTGCCGTGTCCCACGTCGAGCAGCGTACCCGTAACGCTCCGCACCATATTGCGCAGGAATCGGTTGCTGCGAATGGTGAATACCCACTCATACTCAGTTATGAGTTCTGAGTTATGAGTTATGAGTCTTTCATCTGCGTCAGCCTCACTCTTATCTTTTAACTCACAATTCTTAACTGGCACGAAGTCCCACCGGGCTTCGGATAGGTAGCAGATATTCGTCTTCACTTGCGTGTGCAGCTTGGCGAAGCTGGTGAAGTCATCGTACTCCATCAGCACACGGGCAGCCTCGTTCATTTTGTCAAGGTCGGGACTGAAATAGATGCGGCAATACTGTCCTTGGCGGAACGGCAGACGACGGTCGCTCACGTGGTACTGGTAGGTACGCGCGGTGGCGTCGAAGCGCGCATGGGCATTGTCAGCCACCGGGAAGATATCGTAGATGGCTATATCCGGCGGCAGCAGGTTATTCAGTTTGAACACCAGCTGGCCACAGTCGACGGCACTTTCAGCGTCAAAGTGCGCGTAAAAGTCGCTGGCATGTACTCCTGTGTCGGTACGACCACACCCTACCACGGCGACAGGCTGTCGCAGCAGTGTAGAGAGCGCCTTCTCGAGGGTCTCCTGCACCGTCGGCAGGTTCGGCTGCGTCTGCCAGCCGTTGTAATTCGCTCCGTTATAGGCCAGATGTATAAAATAGCGTCCCATATTTCAATCTGCAAAGATACGACTTTTATTTCATTCCACCAAGCACAAAAAAACTAAAGCCTCCCTTTTCAGGAGAGGCTTCGTACCGCATATCAGAGTCGAACTGATGATCTTCTGCGTGAGAGGCAGATGTCCTGGACCACTAGACGAATGCGGCAGTTTTAAGGGTCACTTCCAACCACGTTCTTTTGTTGAAAGCGGGTGCAAAAGTACGAACATTTTTTGGACTGGCCAAATATTTTTTACACTTTTCTTTTAAAAGACTGTTTTCCAGTACTATTATTATTATCTCCAAACAATCTAGAAACATATTTTTCGCACTCAGACCGGCGTAAAGATTGAATTATTTGCCCCTTCAGTTCCGGTTTGTAGAAGAAGAATAGCCGTCGTTGGTCAGCCTTGGCCTCGGGCGTGGTAGCCACATAGACAGGCTGCATCGTCGTAGGGTCGATGCCTGTGTAATACATCTCGGTGCTCAGCGTCATGGGAGTGGGCGTGAAATCCTGTATCTGCTCCAGACGGTAGCCCATCTGCTTCATCTGCACGGCAAGGTCGGCCATATCCTCGAGGCGGCAGCCCGGATGCGAGCTGATGAAATACGGGATGAGCTGGTAACGCAACCCCACCTGCTTGCATATCGCATCGAAGCGCTGCCTGGTCTCCTTGAAAAGGCTGAACGACGGTTTGCGCATCAGCGCCAGCACATGGTCGGAGGTGTGCTCCGGTGCCACCTTGAGACGGCCGCTAGTATGGTGCAAGACCACCTCCTTGAAATACTCCCACCCATAATTAGTACCGTCTGAAACAATTGTCTTTTCGCTCCTCTTCACTCCCTTTTCACTATCTCTCACTACCTCTTGGAACAGGTCGCAGCGGATGCCACTGCCCACATAGAGATGCTTCACCTTGGGATGCGATGCAACTTTCTCCAGCAGCGCAATCATGGGCCGGTGGTCGCTGTCGAGATTCTTGCACATCGACGGCATGGAACAACTATAGCGCGAGCATTTGCGGCACAGGTCGGGGTTCCTGCCCTTCATGCGCCACATGTTGGCCGAGGGGCCACCGAGGTCGGTGAGCACGCCGTGGAACTCGGGGTCCTGCGTAATGGTCTCCACCTCGCGCAGGATGCTCTCCTCGCTGCGCGAGGCTATCTGCTTGCCCTGGTGGGCGCTGATGGTGCAAAACGAGCAGCCGCCGAAGCAGCCGCGGTGGGTGTTGACGCTCCAGCGTATCATCTCGAAAGCCGGTATCGCGCCGCGCTTCTTGTACTTTGGGTGCGGCAAGCGCAGATACGGCAGGTCGAACGAGGCATCAATCTCCTCACTCGTCATCGGCGGCTCGGGTGGGTTGACGACAACGTAGCGGTCGCCGTGCCGCTGCACTAGCGTGGCGCACTCGACCTTGTTGCTCTCCTGCTCTATGATATGGTAGTTCTCCGCCTCACAACGCTTGCTCTTCTGGCACTCCTCGAAAGAGTGCAACTCCTTAAGGTCTTTAAAGTCTTTAAGGTCCTTAAAGTCCTTAAGGACATACGCCACCTGCGGCAGCTCGCGGCAGGCTTCAACGCCTTTGCCCTCGTCGAGGAGACGGGCAATCTTGAGCGTCGTGCGCTCGCCCATGCCGTAGTTGAGCAGGTCGGCGGGGGTGTCAATCAGAATGGAAGGAAAGAGCTTGTCGTCCCAGTAGTCGTAGTGCGCCAGGCGGCGCATGGAGGCCTCGATGCCAGCTATGACAACAGGCACCTCTGGGTAGAGCTGCTTCAGTATGCGGGTATAGACATAGGTGGCGCGGTCGGGCCGGAAGCCCGCCTGTCCTCCAGGCGTGTAGGCGTCGTCGTGACGCAGACGCCGGGCTGCGGTATAGTGGTTCACCATGCTGTCCATAGCACCGCTGGTGACGCCGAAGAAGAGCCTTGGGGCACCGAACTTACGGAAGTCGCGCAGGTCGTCCCTCCAGTTAGGCTGCGGGATGATGGCCACATGGTAGCCAGCCGTCTCGAGGGTACGTCCGATGACGGCGGTGCCAAACGACGGATGGTCAATATAGGCGTCGCCGGTGACGAGCACTACGTCGACCTGTTCCCACCCGAGGCGCTTCACCTCATCCAACGTTATCGGCAAGAAATGTCCCATATACAAACAAAGGTCCTTAAAGTCCCTAAAGACCTTAAGGACCTTTTCGGTCAGAGAAACAGCTTAGTCCTGGATGGCTTTGATGCCGGGAAGGACTTTGCCTTCGAGGTATTCAAGCATGGCGCCGCCACCGGTGGAGACGTAGCTCATCTGGTCGGCAAGGTGCATCTGCTTGACAGCAGCCACCGAGTCGCCACCGCCGACGGCAGCAAAGCAACCCTTCTTGCAGCTCTCGGCAACACTTTGGGCGATGGCCTTGGTGCCCTTTGCGAAAGTTTCCAGCTCGAAGACACCGGCAGGGCCGTTCCAGAGGATGGTCTTGCTGTTCATCACGATGTCGTGAATGGCCTTGCAGCTCTCGGGACCGCAGTCCATGCTCTCCCAGCCGTCGGGCACCTCGCCGCTGGGGACAATCTGCGTGTTGGCGTCGTTGCCAAACTTATCGCCGATGACACTGTCGACAGGCAGGTAGTATTTGACGCCTTTCTCGTCCATACGGCGCATAAGTTCCTTTGCCAGGTCGAGCTTGTCGTCCTCGCAGATGGAATTGCCGATGCGGCCGCCGAGGGCCTTGGTGAAGGTGTAGCGCATGCCACCGATGATAATCATGTTGTCAACCTTGTCGAGCAGGTTCTCAAGAATGCCAATCTTACTGCTCACCTTCGAGCCGCCAATGATGGCGGTGAAGGGACGCGGAGGATTCTGCATCAGCTTCTCGAGGTTGCGCACCTCGTTCTCCATGAGGAAGCCGAAGTACTTGTCGTTGGGGAAGAACTTGGCAATGACGGCAGTCGATGAATGCTCGCGGTGGGCGGCGCCGAAGGCGTCGTTGATGTAGCAGTCACCGAGGGCAGCCAACTGACGGGCGAGGTTCTCACCACCTTTGGTCTCTTCGGGGTAGAAGCGGATGTTCTCGAGGAGCATCACCTCACCACCCTTCAGTTCTTTGGCCATCTGCTCAGGCTTGCCGCTGCCAAGGAGTTCTTGGGTGAAGCGGACGGGGCGGTCAATCATGGTCTCGAGGTGTTTGGCCACGGGTTCGAGGGTCAGCTCAGGTTCGAAGCCTCCTTTCTTGGGACGACCGAAGTGGGCCATAATGATAATGGCGGCACCGTCGCGGAGCAGTTTCTCGATAGTGGGCATCGACTCGCGCATACGAGTGTCGTCGGTAATCTGCTTCTGGTCGTTCATCGGGACGTTGAAGTCCACGCGGAGCAGCACCTTGCGGCCTGCGAAATTGATATCTTTGATTGATTTCATATAATATAGATTTATTGGGTTTACTAACTTTTAACTCTTAACTCTCAGCATGGTGCGGCTCACTGACAGCCATACCGATGTAGAGAGCCGAAAGCATGGTGAAGACGAAGGCCTGGATGTAGGCCACCAGGCATTCGAGCAGCGAGATGAAGACACTGAAGAAGATACTCACCACGCTGACGCCGCCACCCACGGCAGTGCCGAAGAGATTGCTCATAATGAAGATAATGACCATAAAGCCGAGGATGACAATATGGCCGGCGGTCATATTGGCAAAAAGTCGGATCATCAGCACGATAGGCTTGGTGAAGACACCCACCAACTCGACCAGCGGCATCAGGGGGAACACTTTGAGCCACGCCGGCACACCGGGTGTGTTGAATATGTCGACCCAGTAGTGCTTGTTGCCGCTGATATTGGTGATGAGGAAGGTAATGACCGCAAGGGTGGCTGTGACGGCAATGTTGCCCGTCACATTGGCTCCTGCCGGGAAGAAGGGAATGAGGCCCAGAATATTGCAGAAGAAGATGAAGAAGAAGAGTGTGAGCAGGTAGGGCAGATAGCGCTGGTAGTGCTTCTCCCCTATCATGGGCCGCACAATGCTGTCACGGACGAAAACCACGAGCATCTCGACAAGACTCTGCAGTCCCTTGGGGGCTTGGTTGGGACGTTTCTTGTAGCCGGCACGGGCAATGAAGACGATGATTAGCAGCAGCACGGTAGCGATCATGATGGCAGCCGAAGTCTTGGTGATGCTGAGGTCGACGGGTTTGGCACCCGTGAGGCTACCCTCGGCGTCGACACAGACAATCTCTTCCTTGGTGGCGCCGCCACCCACGAGGCGATAGCCCTTGTAGTCGGCATGGCCATGATGAAACTTGGCCGAGCTGAAGACATCCAGATGTCCGTCGTTGATGAGGATGACCGGCAACGGGATGGCCACAGCGTGCTCCTCGCCGTCCTTGACATAGTCGAACATGTGCCACGAGTGGGCATCGGTCACATGGCCGATAATCATCGAACCGGGGTCGAAAGACTCGCCCTCCTCTTCGGCATGGGCCACAATGGGCAGTGCCATGAGCACGGCGACCAGCATGATACGAATCACATTCTTCATATCCTTATTCATTATTATTCACTTTAGCGGTATTGTTGAAGATATCAATCTGCACCGAGTCGAAGAGGCCGAGTTGACGCTTGTCATGCTTGGTCGACGGCGTCAGGGAATACTGACGCAGCACCTGACTGACGATGCGGTGGAGCGCCGCGGGGCGGTCCACTCCGCAGTCCTCGGCGTAGGCCGTCAGACGGCGCACCTCGGGTTCGGAGAGCGTCAAGGTGTACTTCTTAGGCTTCGGTTGCTTGGACTTCCCCATCACCTTGTCATTTGTTGGCATAGTAGGGGCCAAACTGGTTCAGCAGGTTCTCGGCCTGCTGAGCCAGCTCGGTGTTGTTCAGGGTAAGGCGTGCAATGTCTGAGAGCACCCCGACAATCTGCAGGTCGGCATGCAACGTGTTACGCACACCCTGCATCTTGTCGCCGGAGAAGCGCTGCAGGTAGGCCACTTCCTGACGGTAGTGCTCGAAGGCATCCTTCCACAGCTGAATGGCACGCTCCTCACCATAGACATCGCGGAAGAGTCCCACTCCGTCGACATAGTTGTTATTGCCGGTGTAGATGTAGACCGCATAGATATCGACAGGGAAGTTCTTGGCCGGGAACGCCTCCCAAGCGGCATCGAGAATGGCACGTGCCTTGTCGACATGGCCCTTCTCCACCTCGTCGGCAGCCAACAAGGTCATCGTCTGACGCTGCACAATGCCCATATTCATGCTGATGGGGTCGACATAGATGTCGGCACAAAGGTTACCCCACTTCAAAGGCTCGCCGTCGACTCCGTTGATGAAGTAGTCGGCCGTGCGGTCGCTGAAACGCTGCTGGCGCGGGTACGGGAGGAACTTGTAGTTCATGCCGTCCTGCACGGTGTAGGTTCGCACCGGCGGGAACACATCAGGAATGCGCTGCGTGTTGGGGTTCATTATGTTGATGTCACGCATGAACTTGTTGGTTCCGATGATATCGAGGAGCATGAGCTCATGACGATAGAGCACCTGCTTGTTCATTTCCCAACGTATCTCGGGGTTGACCTTGTC
Organism: uncultured Bacteroidales bacterium; assembly: GCA_946406015.1. Taxonomy (GTDB): domain Bacteria; phylum Bacteroidota; class Bacteroidia; order Bacteroidales; family P3; genus Colimorpha. Next base: position 19,007 of record CAMJJD010000019.1, read on the forward strand.
GGCAAGCTCGGCAGGGATGACACCCTTCTCGACCAACGCAGGGATGTCAAGGGTAATCTTGAAGCGTTTGGTGGGGATGTACATCACCTTGTCGTCACCGGAGCCCATGGTGAAGCGCTCGGGATAGTCGCGCAACAACCCCAGCACATCGGTCACTTCCAGATACTCGTTGCTACGGTCGACGATGTAAGTGGCATCCTTGCCCAGACCATAGAACTCCTTGGGCAGTGTGAACGGCAGCGCTTCACTATCATACAGCTTGTTGTACAGCTGCTCCACATACCAGTACATGCCCGAGAGTGTGTAATTGAGGATGCGCACGTCGGTGCGGGTACCCTCCACCTCTTGGGCATACCAAAGCGGGAAGGTGTCGTTGTCGCCGAAGGTAATCAGGATACCCTGCTGGTTGACGCTCTTGAGGTAGTTCTGTGCGAAGTCACGGGCGGCATATTTCTCCGACCGGTCATGGTCGTCCCAGTTCTCCGCGGCCATCAGGCAGGGAGCTGCGGCCATGCAGGCCACGAAGACCACCGGCAGCGCCACCTTCGAGGCTCGCTCGCTGTTCTTCTTGAAGAGCTTTCCTATCCACTCCGTCAAACCCATCACTGCCAAGCCTATCCAGATGGCAAAGAAGCTGAACGAGCCAACGAAGGCATAGTCTCGCTCACGTGGCTGACGCGGTGGCATATTCAGGTAGATGGCGATGGCCAGACCCGTCATGAAGAACATGATGAACACAATGAAGGCGTCCTTCGGGTGACGGCGGATATGGTATATCAGACCTATGATACCCAGCAGCAACGGCAACATATAGTAGCGGTTGCGTGCCTTGTTCTGCTCCATGTGGTCGGGCAGATTGTCCTGCGGTCCCAGACGGGCCTCGTCAATGAACTTGATGCCGCTGATCCAGTTGCCTCGCAGGTAGTCGCGCGAGCCGTCGTCGTTGAAATAGTGACCCTGCTCGTCGTTCTGACGACCGGCGAAGTTCCACATGAAGTAGCGCCAGTACATCCAACCCAGCTGGTAGCGGTTGAAGAACTTCAGATTCTGCGCAGCACTGGGCTTTTGGTCGCCATAGACCTTGCCGGCCCACAGCTCGTAGAACTTCGGATGCTGACGGTCCTTGTCATCGCTCCACATACGGGGGAACACACCCGTGTGCTGCTCGCGGTAGACATACTTCTGGGCGTGGGCGGCTACTATGTAGCGATCCTTGCCCTCCTCGCTCTTGCCACGCACATATTTGGTGTAGCCCTGCTTCACGTTGATGGGACGGCCGGCGGTGTAGAACTGGCCGCTGAAGAGCGGCGTGTCTCCATACTGCTCACGACCCAGGTAGGCACGCATGGCCACTGCATCCTTCGGCGCATTCTCGTTGAGCGGCGTGTTGGTGTTCGCACGAATCACCAGCACGAAGAAAGTCGAGTATCCAATCACCAGCATGGCGAAAGCCAGAATTCCAGCGTTGAGGACAGGCTTCTGCTTCTTATGCGTGTACCACAGTCCCCACACCACGGCGGCAGCCAGCAGCGTGAAGAAGAAGATGGTGCCGCTGTTGAACGGCAGGCCCAGCGTGTTGACAAAGAACACGTCGACCGCCGAGTCCACATTCACAATACCCGGGATGATGCCCCACAGGATGACACCCAGCGTCACCACGCTCAGCACTCCCGTCAGCAGGAATCCCTTCCAGGTGGTCTTAGGCCATTTCTTGAAATACACCACATAGAAAATTGCCGGCACCGTCAGCAGGTTCAGCAGGTGCACGCCGATGGCCACACCCACCAGCAGGCTGATGAGTATCAGCCACCGCAGCGAGCGCGGGTCGTCGCTCTGCTCCTCCCACTTCAGGATAACCCAGAACACCAGCGACGTGAAGAACGACGACATCGCATAAACCTCACCCTCGACAGCCGAGAACCAGAAAGTGTCGCTGAAAGTGTAGGCCAAGGCGCCCACCACACCGGCGGCGAAGACGCCCCAGGTGCGCCAGTCCTTCAGCGAAGGATTCTTCGGGTCGGGAAGCAGGTGCTTGCCCAGCAGCGTGATGCCCCAGAAGAGGAAAAGGATGGTGAAACCGCTGCACACGGCCGACATCACATTCACCGCATGGGCAGCCTCCTCGGGCGAGGAAAACATCGAGAACAGACGCCCGATGAGCTGGAACGTCGGGGCTCCCGGGGGATGCCCCACTTGCAGTTTAAAGGCGGTCGAGATATACTCGCCGCAATCCCACCACGACGCCGTCGCTTCCGCCGTCATGATGTACACAGCGCATGCAATCAGGCAGATTACCCACCCGATTACATTGTTTGCCAGATGATACGGTCTCATCCCCTTACCTCTCTCTTTGGAGACCATGGAAGCAGACACCGTATTCGCTTCTAATTCACTCATTGTATTGTTGTTATTAGTTTCTTCTTTTCTTACCCTCCCTCTCTTGCAAGAGGGGATCGGAGGCGTGGCTTAGTCTCTCAGTATCGGCATCGTCATGCACCTCGCGCCGCCGCCGGCCCTCGGAAGCTCCGAACCCGGGAAGGCTGCCACAAACTTGTCGTAGTCGGCCATATTCACACGTCCTTCCACAATGTCCTCGGCCTTCAGCACGGCAAAGCCAGCCTTGTCTAGCGCGTCGATGGTGTGCGTGTTGCGTCGGTAGCCCATCACCTTGCCGTCGCCCAGCGAGAAGAAGTTGGCCCCGCTATGCCACTGCTCACGCAGCTGCACCCACGGGTCTCTCCCACCGCCGATGACAGGCGCTATCTCCCACCCCAGCTGTTCCAGACCTTTGACGATGTTGGGCACCTTGGTGTAGCTCACCTTGCCGCCTTCGATACTAATGAGGGTGGTATCCTTGCCTGCAAAGAGGCCGGTCTTCTTCAGCATCGGCTCGAAAGCCATGCACCGGTGCTTGCCGAGGAAGGTGAACACCATATCGAGGTGGATGAACGACTCGGGACTCTTGGGCAGCTCCTGAACCAGGATGTTGAACTTCTCGCGTTCTTTGGCGAAGGTCTGCGCCAGATATTTGATGCCCTTGGTGTTGGTGCGGATACCCTGACCGATACAGAGCAGGTCAAGACCGGCAATCTGCACGTCACCGCCCTCGGTACGGGCGTCGCGGTCCCACGCCATCGCATTCAGCGTGTCCACCTTGAAGAAGTGACGGAAGATGGCCTCGTATATCAGCGTCTCGCGCTCCCTCACCTCAAAACTCATCGAGTTCACCAGCACGCGGTCGTACACAGTGCTCGATGCATCGCGGGTGAAAAAGAGGTTATACAGCGGCTTCAGCAGGTAGCGTTCGTCGTCCTTGCCGTCCCATTCTGGATCTTCGTAGCCCTCGACAAGCACTCGTGCCAGCTCGTCGGCCGGTAGAACCATCAGCTGCTCGCTCAAGTCGTCGTCACAGTCGTCCATATCGCAGCTCTCCTCCACCAAGTGGCGCCTGATGTCGTTGTCTTTAAGCAGTTCCTCCAGTATATCCTCCACATAGTACACCTGCGTCCACTTCTCCAGCACACCGCTGAAATAATGGTACTCGGTGTCCACAATAGGCTTGTTCAATATGTCGCTGTACAACGCATGGGCTGCGTTCAAGGGCGTCATACGCTCAATCTCCACGCCCGGTCGGTGCAGCAGCACCGCACGCAGGCGGCCTGTCTCCGAGGCCACATTCACTTTACACGGGTTGATATTCTTTTCTCTCATATTTATATTATACATTCAAACACAACATCTTGCCCCTACAAGGCACAATGCCGTGAAAATGCAAATATACAAAATAATTCGCACACGTGAAAACTTTTTATCAACATACGCCCCAAAAACGGACTCTCTTTCCCATTAGCCTCCTCCATTTACACACATCCTCCCCGGCATTGCTTCGCCGAAGAAATGCCGAAAACCGACCATACAAATAGCCAGCGGACGGCGGCTAATGTACAACGATGTCAGGCGAAGAGGGCGCGGAAGGCCTCCTCGATGACTCCGACGGGGACAATCTGGATGTGATGACTACGCGAACCAATCTCGCGAATGCTGTATTTCGACACGAAGATGCGCTCAAAGCCCAGTCGGTCGGCCTCGGCAATGCGCTGCTCCACCCGGCTCACCGGACGCACCTCTCCGTTGAGTCCCAACTCGGCGGCGAAACAGTCGCGCGGCGATATGGCTATATCGACATTGCTACTGAGGATAGCACAGGCCACGGCAAGATCCAAGGCAGGGTCGTTCACCCGCAGGCCGCCGGCCAGATTGAGGAACACATCCTTGGCTCCCAGCTTGAAGCCGCACCGCTTCTCGAGAACAGCCAGCAGCATGTTCATCCTGCGTAGGTCGAAGCCCCCGGCATTGCGCTGGGGGGTACCGTAGACGGCACTGCTCACGAGACTCTGCACCTCGACGAAAAGGGGCCGCGCCCCTTCAAGAACAGCGCTGACGGCGGCACCCGAGAGGGTCTCGTCGCGCTGGCCAAGCAGAAACTCACTGGGATTCTGCACCTCCCGCAGCCCTCCCGCAAACATCTCAAAAATACCTATTTCGGCAGTGGAGCCGAAGCGGTTCTTGAGCGAACGAAGGATGCGATAGCCATAGTTGCGGTCGCCCTCGAACTGCAGCACAGCGTCGACGATGTGCTCCATAACCTTGGGACCCGCGAGCGTGCCGTCCTTGGTAATGTGGCCGATGAGAAGCACCGGCACACCAGTGGTCTTGGCATAATGCTGCAACTCGGTGGTACACTGACGAATCTGACTCACACTGCCCGCCGGCGAGTCAAGGTCGTCGGTGGTGATGGTCTGGATGGAGTCCACAATCAGCAGCTCCGGTTGCACTGCTTCGATATGCTCGAAAATGCGCTGTGTCACAGTCTCTGACACAACATAAAGGTCAGCATTTTCACCTTTCACTTTTTCACTTTCACCCAACAACCGGTCGGCACGCATCTTGATTTGCTCCTCGCTCTCCTCGCCGCTTACATAGAGCAGACGGAAGGAGCCGCTCACCGACGACATGGCCAGGGCGGTCTGCAGCAAGAGTGTACTCTTTCCAATGCCGGGCTCTCCTCCGAGAAGAAGGAGGCTGCCGGGCACAATGCCGCCGCCCAGCACTCGGTCGAACTCACTGCAGTGGGTGGAAAGGCGTGGCGTCTGGCTGTATGTCACCTCCTGCAGACGTTTGGCCGTGGACTGGATTTTTCCACTCGCCATCTTCTGCTTTCCACTCTCCACCTTCACCACCTCCTCATCGAAGGTGCCGAACTTGCCACACTCCGGACAACGCCCCAGCCACGAGGCACTCTGGTAGCCGCACTCGCGACAGTAGTAGTAAGTCTTCGCCTTTGCCATTTCGAAACTATTTTTCAGTGATACAATCAATTAAAACACTTTACCCGGTCAATTGTCATTGCAAAGATACAAAACATTTGCAAAAAGAGAAAATAAAATGTCACATAACGCCTTCCAAGCAACAGAATCCAGAATCGGCAGAGACTGTTCTTTTATCACAATCGTCTGTTTATCAAATGGGCATGCACAAGAAATGTATTTTTTTGAAAAAAAAATTTGGCCATATCGGAAATAAGTAGTACCTTTGCACCCGATTTCGAAAGAAGGAATCACCGATTTGAAGGCCGGAAGGCCAGATAAATTGTTCGGGGTGTGGCGCAGTTGGCTAGCGCACTTGCATGGGGTGCAAGGGGTCGAAAGTTCGAGTCTTTTCACCCCGACAATTTTTTATAGAGGTTACGGTTTATAGTTTACGGGGCTGACGCAGCACATTTATCTGCATCAGCCCCGTAAACTATAAACCGTAGTCCTTATTTCATTATCACTGTGAGGCGCGTGTCACCGGAGGCCGTGGTGCAGCCGTCGCGTCCTTCGCATCCGTTATGCATACGAAGCACGACGCCGGCAGGCAGAAGAGCCTGCAGATGGTCGCGCAGGCGCAGGAGACGCTGCTCGGTGAGCAGGGCGTTGAACTCGGCATTGTCGGTCAAGTCGCAACTGAGAATCAGCTCGGTCTGCAACGAGGGATTGTCGGTGAGGAAGTCAACAAGGGGACGGAGCGTCTCGATACCATGGGCGCTGAGTTCCACGACGGCGTCGGGGCCAAAGAGGTCGGTATACTGGAAAGGCTGCCCCACAGGCAGACTGTCGAGCACCACATCATGCTGCTCCTCCCCGATGAGGTTGCCGGCAAGGTCGGCAGAAGTCTGCAACTGATAGTAGTGCGAGAATCGTTTCGGCATCTGGTATTCGATGCGGTAGGCACCGCCTACAGGCAAGGTGATACGGTAGAACCCGTCGGCGCCGCTGGAGGCCATGGCCACCGCCTGGTCATCGACAAGGGCCGTCACCCGGACTCCGGCAAGGGCTTTGTTGCGTGTATTGTAGACATGTCCCCACAGGGTCATGGCGGCCAGAGTTCCGTTATAGCTTCGGAGGCCGGAGGATGCATTGACCCAGTAGCAGGTGCCGCTCAACGGGTCGATTACGAAGTCGAAGCAGTCACTGACGGCACTGTTGATGCCCTGCGGCAACTGCTGTACACGGCTGCGACCAATCTGCAGCATGCCGACGGTGTCACCAGTCACCTGCAAGGCGATGAGGCGCGTGGCATAGACATTGAGGTGTTTGCGGTTCTCGTCACGTCCGTTGGAGGAGAAGTAGAGGTAGTCGCCGACAATACAAGGTGTCACGTCGTCGCCCGGACTGTTGACTCGGTTGTCCATGTTGACGGGTTTACTCCATCCTTCGTCACCGAAACGGGAATACCACAGGTCATAGCCGCCATAGCTGCGGCGCTTTTCGCCCGACGAGAAGACCATCACGCGACCGTCGGCCGAGAAGGTGGGATGTTCCACCTCGATGTCGTCCCACTTGATACGCTTGGTCTTGACACGTTTGCCGTCGCGGTGGCTGAAATAGAGGCATGAGTGCCCCTTGCGGTCACGACGGGTGAAGTAGATGTCACCTGTGGCAGGCTGGCGGACGACATAGTTGACATCCTCGTCAAGCTTGACATAATCAGTGTCGGGCATGAAACCCACCACGTCGTTGTTCTGGCGGTCAGTCTTCAGCAAGACACCCGCGGAATAGATGTAGAGGTCGCTGTCGACCACCGAAAGGCCTTGCGGCTGACCCGCAAAAACAGCCAACGGCTGCTCGTGCGAGGAGAAGACCACCCCTTGTGCCGTCGCAAGGAATGGCGACAGGCCAACGCAGAGCGCCACCAGACGGCGGCCTTTTCGGAGCACGTCCGTCAGACTACTGTTTTTTCCCATTTCCTCGTTTTGCTTTGTTCTTATTCGACACAAGTGCCAGCGGCAGCGCTTCGCTCATGTGGGTGATGTAATGGAACGTGAGCCCCTCAAGGTAGGTCGACTCGATTTCCTCGACGTCACGACGATTGTCATTGCAGAGAATGAGGTCGGTGATGCCAGCACGCTTAGCGGCCAGTATCTTCTCCTTGATGCCACCCACAGGGGTCACTGCACCGCGCAGGGTGATTTCGCCAGTCATAGCCACCTCGGGACGCACCTTGCGATGGGAGAATACCGACACCATGGCCACAAACATGGTGATGCCCGCCGAGGGACCGTCCTTGGGCGTGGCTCCTTCGGGCACATGTATATGGATGTTACTCGACTCAATGTCCTTCTGGGCCACTCCGACAGAAGCGGCGTTGCTCTTGAGATATTCAAAAGCCAGGGTGGCCGACTCCTTCATCACGTCGCCCAGGTTGCCGGTCATGGTCAGCGTCCCTTTGCCATGCGAGAGCGAGGCCTCTATGAAGAGTATCTCGCCTCCTACAGGCGTCCACGCGAGACCTGTGACAACGCCTTCGCGGGCCTCCTTGCCAGCCTGCTCGCTCTCGTGGATGGGCAGACCCAACACCTCTTTCACCTCCTCGGGGGTCACCTTGACACCACCCTTGACACCGCTTTCGAGCATCACCACACGGTGGCGGACCAGCTTGGAGAGCTGTTTTTCCAACTGGCGGACGCCGCCCTCACGAGTGTAGCGGTTGATGACCAACTGGATGACTTCGGAAGGTATCTTCAGTGTGCGCCGGTCGATAACGTTGTCGTGCATGATGCGCGGCAGGAGGTGACGCGTGGCTATCTCCACCTTCTCCTCAAGCACATAGCCGCTGAAATCTATGACTTCCATACGGTCGAGCAAGGCGGGCTGTATGTCGCCCACGCTGTTGGCCGTGGCGATGAAAAGCACATGCGAGAGGTCGTAGTCGACCCCGACGAAGTTGTCATGGAAATGACTGTTCTGCTCGGGGTCAAGCACCTCGAGCAATGCCGACGAGGGGTCGCCGTGGAAGGAATTGGTCTGCACCTTGTCGATTTCATCGAGGACGAAGACAGGATTATTCACCCCCGCCTTGATAATCTCCTGCATGATACGGCCGCACATGGCACCGACATAGGTGCGGCGGTGGCCGCGGATTTCAGCTTCATCGTGCAGACCGCCCAAGGCCACCCGACGGTAGGGACGTCCGAGAGCCTCGGCCACCGAACGGCAGATGCTGGTCTTGCCGGTACCCGGAGGGCCCACGAGGCACAGCACCTGCGCCTTGGACTGCAAAGCGCGGCTCTGCTGCCGTTTGAGGACGGCAAGGTATTCAATGACACGCTCCTTGACCTTCTTGATACCGTAATGGTCTCGTTCCAGCACAGCGCGGGCATTGGCAATGTCATAGTGTTCCTGCGCCGACTCGCTCCACGGTATGTCGAGCATAGTGTCCAAATATGCCTGCTGCACCGAATAGTCGGGCGACATGGGATGGATGCGTGAGAGCTTGCCCAGCTCTTTCTCAAACACCTCGGCCACGCTCTGGGGCAGATTCTTTTTGGCGGCACGGGCCCGCAATTCAGCCACATCGCCGTCGGTGAGCGGGTTGGACCCGTTCTCACCCAACTCCTCCTGTATGACATCCATCTGGTGGCGCAGGTAGTATTCGCGTTGCTGCTTGCCGATGACCTCCTGGGTCTTATTGTCTATCTCACGACGCAGCTCGTCAAGCCCTTTCAGGGTGCCCAGCTGCTCGAGCAGCTTGTCGACACGGGCCAGATAACTGTCACAGGCCAGCAGCTCGTATTTCTGGTCGCTCTCCACATCGATATGGGTCGAGGCGAAGTTGATGAATATCTTGTCGCTGCCGATGCCACCGAGCATGGTGCCCAACTCCTCGTCCTGCAGACGCGAGCGCATGATTTCCTTATATTGCTTGCGGAGCAACTTCATCCGGCGACGGAAAGCAGGCGTCTCCATGCCGGAAACCGACTCGGGGGCCAACGTGACGGTACCCATCATGTAGGGGGTGTAGCGGTGCACCATCAGCGAGTGGCAGCGGACCACTCCTTGGAGGATGGCCACGGTGAATTCATCGTGGAGGTCGAACGTCTTGAGCACCTTGGCCACCACACCCACAGGGTAGAGACAGTGCTCGTCGGGGTCGTCGCTGGCATCGCGCTGGGGAAATACAAGGATATGCTGGTTTGGGGTCTTCACGTCACTCAGCAGCCGGCGCGACTTCTCACGCTGGGCTGCAATGGGAATGATGACACCCGGCAACAGCACCTGGTCCATCAGAGGCAGCACAGGCATCTCGTTCTCGATGCCATCGGTATTGAGCAATATTTCCTCGCTGTCGGTATCTATCATGGGGATGATATTGGCCTTGACATTGATGCCTTTGGCTATCATCTCGCCGAGTTCTTCGAGGTCCATTTTCATGTTCTTATCCTGTTCAGTTCAGTATCACTTGCACAAATGCATTTTATATTAACGCACACAAGGCCTGTTTTGTTTCATATTTCGAAGTATGATATTCCAGCCCGCTATTCTTCATGGTAATACACCCTTTTCACACGGGGTGCCACGGCGGTGAGCAGCTCATACGGGATGGTGCCGGCAGCGGTGGCGTTGCGCTGCAGGAGGTCGCCGGGGGCTCCCGGCAGGCCCGGGTCGCCGAAGATGACGGCACGGTCGCCCTCGGCACAGGGCACGTCGGTAACGTCGACGAAACACATGTCCATGCAGATGGAGCCAATGATGGGGGCCTCATGGCCGTTGATGTGTACCCGTCCGTTGCCGTTGCCAAGTCCGCGATGCAGTCCGTCGGCATAGCCGATGGTGAGGATGGCGATGCGCGAAGGACGCGCAGCCCGCCAACGGCAGTTGTAACCCACGGTGTCGCCCGCAGGGATGGCCTTGATTTGCGAGATGCGGGTGACAAGACGCGACACCTGTCGCAGCTGGCGCTGCACCTCTGGCTCGGGAGCCACACCGTAGAGGCCGATACCGAGACGCACCATGTCCATCTGGGCCTCGGGAAAACGGCTGATACCGCTGGAGTTGAGTATGTGCTTGATGCCCGGCAGCGAGGCGCTCCACTGGCGCAGACGGTCGATCTGGCGGCGGGTGAAGTCGTCCATGGCGGGGTCTTCACTGCAGGCCAGATGGGAGAAGACGCTTTGCACCTTCAGCACACCCTCCAGCTCGGTCAGACGGCGGAGCAGCGACTCCACGTCGGCACCGGTGAAGCCCAGCCGGTGCATGCCGGTGTCGAACTCGATATGGATAGGATAGTCCTTCTGGTCGGCGGCACGGAGGTGGGCGGCGAAGAGGTCGAGGATGCGGAAGGAATAGATGTCGGGTTCGAGACGGTAGCGGACTATGTCGTCAAAACCCGCCGGCTCAGGATTCATCACCATGATGGGTAGGGTGATGCCGTTGCGGCGAAGCTCGACACCTTCGTCGATATAGGCCACCGTGAGGTAGTCGACATGGTTGAACTGGAGGGTGCTGGCCACCTCTACAGTGCCGGCACCGTAGCTGGAGGCCTTGACCATGGCCATCAGGCGGGTGGACGGCTGGAGCTGGGAGCGGAAGTAGTTGAGGTTATGCACCAAGGCGTCGAGATTGACCTCCATGACGGTCTCATGACTCTTGCGCTGCAACACTTTGGCGATGCGCTCGAAGCCAAAGCTACGGGCACCCTTGAGGAGGATGGTCTCGTTGTGGAACGATGCGCGGTCGTGACGGGCTAGGAAGTCGTCGGTGGTGGGATAGAAAGCACTCTCGAAATCGGCGAAGAGGTCGGCACACCGGGCAATGGAGTTGCCGATGCCGATGAAGCGGCTGACGCCACGCTGGTGCAGAAGCCGCGCCACCTGGGAATAGAGTGTGCGGTCGTCGACACCCGCCTGCGGTATATCGCTCATAATAAGGGTGCGACGGAAATGGTGCTGGTGGGCAAGGTAGTCAAGGGCGATGGTGAGCGAGTTGAGGTCGAGCGAGTAGCTGTCGTTAATGAGGAGACTGTTGCCGGCGGCCTCGCCCAGTTCCATGCGCATCTCGACAGGAGTCAGCTTGGCGCAGCGGTCGGCTATCACGGCGGGGGTATAGCCTAGATGCAGCATCAAGGCGATGCAGCACATGGCGTTCTCCTGCGAGGCCCGGTCGGTAAAAGGGATGGTGACGGAGAAGTCGCCTCCCTGATAGCGGAGGGAGAGTTTTGACGTCTGGTCGTCAGCCTCGACCGCCAGAAGCTGGAGCGGGCTGTCGGTGGGCGTTATTATCACCTCGCACGAAGCGAAGAGCTTCATCTTCTCCTGCCGTTTCTGCTCTCGGCTGACGAAGTTCTCGTCGTGGGCCGAACCAATATTGGTAAGGATACCTATGGTGGGCTGGATGACGCGCCGCAGGGCTTCCATCTCACCCGGCTGCGAGATACCGGCCTCGAAGATGGCCAGCTCGTGGTCGGCGCTCATCTGCCATACCGAGAGGGGCACGCCGATCTGGGAATTATAACTCTTGGGGTTGGCCACGACGCGGCGGTCGGGCGAGAGGAGCTGGACGAGCCAGTCCTTGACGACAGTCTTGCCGTTGCTGCCCGTGATTCCCACCACAGGGATGTGGAACCGGCTACGGTGGCTGGCGGCCAGCAGCTGCAGGGCGGCGACCACGTCAGCCACCTTCCAGACATTGGCATCGGGATAGTCATAATTACTGCCGTCGGGGACCACAAACTGGCGCACGCCGGCACGATAGAGGTCGTCCACATAACGGCATCCACTGTTGCGCTGGGTGGGTATGGCGAAGAACAGGGTGCCGCGGACATCGGCAAGGCTGCGGCTGTCGGTGAGCAGGTGCTCCACCTCGGCATCAGGTGCGGGCACACGCGCGGACGTCGCATGGATGGTTTCTTTTATTTCTGACGCTTTCATGTGTGTTTCAGCAGTTGGTAGCCGATGCGACATTCGAGGCACCGGCGTTGGGAACAATAGTTGTTGGTGAGTTGCAGCAAGGCCTGGCTCTCGGCCGCATTGGACGGGCTGACACCCGCCTCCTGCCATCGGCGGACGACGGCGTTGTTCTCGGCAGCGAGCTGTGTGAGCAGGTGCAAGGCTTGGTCTTTGTAGTGCTGCTGTCCATGGTCGACACCGTAGATGAAGAGCAGCGGCACCCAGGCGTTGATGATCAGCAGGTCGGCCTGCGTGCGGCCGATATGCTTGACCGAAGCCTTGGCTGTGGCTTGGTCGAATTGGTAGTGGGTGTCCCAGTAGGGGGCGGCACGACGGGAGAAGAGGCGCTCGAGCTCCTTCACGTCGGTCATGGGGAGGAGCGTGGCGAAGAGGTTTCTGGTCTGCGCCATCAGGTCGGCAAACTGGCTGATACGGATGGTGGGGAAGCTGGAGGGACGGAGACAATAGAACTTCCACAGGTAGTCGCCGATGGGCGACAGTCCGGCGCCGGCACGCAAGGCCTCATAGTCGGCCTGCAGGGCTCGGGGATAGTCATCCTCGAAATAGCCCTCAAGCAGTCCCGCCTGCCCCATCAAGAGGGCCTCGAGGCGCTGCCTGTTGTCCGCCCAACGGGCCAGAAGGCGCGGGTCGGTCGACTTGGCAAGCAGCTCAAACGGCAACGCATTGACTTTGCCGCCGAAGTAGCGTGCCAGCAGCCAGTAGCAGGTCTGCTCCCAGCCACCATGACTCTCTTCGAGCAAGCGCCGCACCGTGGCGGCCTTGGCTTCGATGCGCTCGACCGTGAGCCGTTCAAGGTATGAGGTCAGCATGAAGGAGGGGACCTCCCCCACCCTGCCGCTGCAGGGGATGGCGTTGGCGACAGAAGGAGCCATCAGGGTCTCATAGTTGGCCACCAACGAGGGATGCAGGTAGGGTTTTAGTTCGAGCGTGGGAGGGATCTTGCCGTTTTGCAGGACGATGTCGGCGTCATGCTCGTAGACGACATGCAGGATGACGTTGTTATAGGCGGCGTCGCGCTGGTGGCGGTGGACGTTCCAGTCGCTGGAATGGATATGTATCTCCACGTTGCCTGCCCACTCAAGGCCGTTTATGCGCAGTCGCGCATTGAAGAAGTCGGGCCCTGCATCGTGGTTTGGCTCTCCGGCATGCAAGACGACGACAGGCTGGCCATCGGTGGTGGTCAGCCCGCAGTCATGCTCCGTATGCTCCCGGGAAGCAAACATCTGATGCTGCCAAACATAGTGCAGAAACGCTTCGGTCATCTCCTTATCTCCTTATCTCCTTTACTCCTTATCTCCTCTACTCCTTATCTCCTTACCTCCTCTACTCCTTATCTCCTTTACTCCTTATCTCCTCTACTCCTTATCTCCTTACCTCCTCT
>CAMJJD010000020.1 GCA_946406015.1 uncultured Bacteroidales bacterium
GGCACCTGCGTGAAGGCCTGTCCGGCAAAGACCACCAAACCCATGCGGTCGCTCTTGCGTCCCTCGATGAATTCGGCAGCCACCTTCTTCGCCGCTTCCAGGCGGTTGGGACGGAAGTCCTCGGCGAGCATCGAACCCGAGATATCCATCGCCATCACTATGTCGATACCCTCCACCGTCATCTCCTGACGGCTCAGGCTGCTCTGCGGCCTTGCCAACGCCACCACCATGGCGCCCACGGCGACACAGCGCAGGGCGTAGGGCAGCCAACGCAGCCGCACCCGCAGGCTCTTGCCCATGCCGTCGAAGACGGCGATGTCGCTATGCTGCACGGCGGCATCCTGCTTGCGGTAGCGCCAAAGCCACCAGGCCGCCAACAGCGGCACCAGCACCAGGCCCAGCAGATACCAAGGATGTACAAAAGTGATGTTGTTCATAGCTCCTTTCCTCCTATCTCCCTATCTCCTGTCTCCTTATCTCCTGTCTCTTGGGGTTTCACCTGCTCCCACAGGCGGTTCACAAACTCCACTGCCGCCTTCAGCGAAGCTTCATGCTCGTGCGGCAGCGGCTCGCTCTTGGCGAACTTCACCAGGTCGGCCGTCGTGAAGATTCCTTTTAATGCCTGAATGCCTGATTGTTTGAATGCTTGAGTATTTGTTGCATCAGCACTCACACATTTACACATTAACGCATTCACACATTCCTCACTGGTCATCTCGGTGGCGCGGATGTCGGTGGTCTCTTCGATGAAGCGGCGCACGATGTCGGTCAGCTCGGTATGGTATTCCTTCACCTTGCCGGCCTGCCACAGACGGCTTTCGCGCAGCGTCTCCAGCGCCTCGCTGGCCCGCTCATAGGGGTTGCGGGTGTCGACAGGTTCCTGGTGCACGAAGATGCTCCCGTGGCGCTTCTTGCGGTCCACAAGCCACCACACCACGATGGCGACGGCAGCCACAGCCCATGCCAGCAGCACCCAGCGGAAAAGCTCCCAGAAGGTGTAGGGCACACGCTCCTGCGGCGCAATGTCGCGTATCTCGGCCGTCGTCGTGTCTACATCCACATCGAGCACCACCAGCAGCAGTGAGTCGTCGCCGACATGCAGCCAGTGGTCGCCGGGTTCGAAGCAGGTGACGGTCGACTGAAGGAGCCCCGTGGCGGTGTCGAACTGCTGTCCCACCACCTCCACCTTGCCGAAGTCAACTGCCGGCGCGGTGCCGCCTGACAACGGCAGCGCCAGCGTCGTCTGGTCACCCAAGTCGATGGTGTCGGCGCCAAGCACAGCCTGCGCACGGCACTCACCCAAGAGTCCCATAAACCCTATCAGTCCTATCAGTCCTATTCTTTCTATTCTCTTCATCTTAAATTGAAAAGCGACACTTAACACTAATCACTTAACACTTAACACTTAACACTAATCAACTCCTCCTCGAAAACAGGTTCCGCAAAGGCTTCACGAAGTCTTCGCCGGTATACATGGTGGCCAAGTCGACCCCGTAGCGTCGCATGGTGGTCTCCACCTCGCGGCGATGTGCCGCCGTGCGCGCATCGACGGCGCGTCGCAGCGCACTGCTGCCGGTATCCACCCACAGCGTCTCCGTGCTCTCGGGGTCGTAGAACTTCACCAGTCCCAGATTTTCCATCCGCTCCTCGCGACGGTCCAACAGCTGCAACGCCACCAAGTCGTGCTTGCCGGCGGCCAGCTTCAACGCATCGCTGTAATTGCGGTCATAGAAGTCACTCAGCAGGAATGCCGTGCAGCGGCGCTTGATGACATTCTGGAAATATCCCAACGCCTGTCCTATGTCCGTGCCGTTGCTCTGCGGACGGAAGGTGATGAGCTCGCGTATGATGCGCAGGATATGGCTGCGACCCTTCTTAGGCGGGATAAACTTCTCGATGTGGTCGCTGAAGAGCAGCACCCCCACCTTGTCGTTGTTGGCGATGGCGCTGAAAGCCAGCGTGGCGGCCACCTCGGCGGCCAGCTCTTCCTTGAACTGCGAGTGGGTGCCGAAGCGGTTGCTTCCGCTCACATCCACCAGCAGCATCACCGTCAGCTCTCGCTCCTCCTCGAACACCTTCACGTAGGGATGCGCCAGACGCGCCGTCACATTCCAGTCGATATTGCGCACGTCGTCGCCATACTGGTACTCGCGCACCTCGCTGAAGGCCATACCACGCCCCTTGAAGGCCGAGTGATACTCGCCGCTGAACATCTGCTGCGACAGCCCCCTCGCCTTTATCTCTATCTTGCGGACCTTCTTTATAATCTCTTCATCCATTGTAATAGTTTCAGTTTACAGTTTACGGTTTACAGTTTACAGTATACGGAACACTGACCACTTAAAACTTAACACTTAAAACTTAAAACTCAACACTTAACACTTAACACTCAACACTTAACACTTAACACTTAACACTCAACACTTAACACTTAACACTCAACACTTAACACTTAACACTCATCAGGGTACATCCACCCGGTTCAACACTTCGCTGACCAGTTCCTCGCTGGTCACGTTCTCGGCTTCGGCCTCGTAGGTCAGACCGATGCGGTGGCGCAGCACATCCATGGCCACGGCACGCACATCCTCGGGGATGACGTAGCCGCGACGGTGCATGAAGGCGTAGGCCTTCGAAGCCGCCGCCAGGTTGATGCTTCCGCGCGGCGAGGCGCCATAGGCCACCAAGGGCTTGAGCTTCTCCAAGCCGTACTGCTCCGGATAGCGTGTGGCGAAGACGATATCGGTGATGTAGTTCTCAATCTTCTCGTCCATATACACCTCGCGCACCAGGTCGCGGGCCTTCAGTATGTCCTCCGGCTTCAATATGGCTTTTTGACTCTTCGACTCTTCGACTCTTTGACTCTCATTAACCTGCTGGTGCAGTATCTGGCGTTCCTCTTCGCGTTTGGGATAGCCGATGACCACCTTCAGCATGAAGCGGTCCACCTGTGCCTCGGGCAGCGGGTAGGTGCCCTCCTGCTCGATGGGGTTCTGCGTGGCCATCACCAGGAACGGCTCCTCCAGTTTGAAGGTCTGCTCACCGATGGTCACCTGGCGCTCCTGCATGGCCTCCAGCAGGGCACTCTGCACCTTGGCGGGGGCGCGGTTGATTTCATCGGCCAGGATGAAGTGGCTGAAAATAGGCCCCTTCTTCACCATGAACTGCTCGCTCTTCTGCGAGTAGATCATCGTGCCCAGCAAGTCGGCCGGCAGCAGGTCGGGCGTAAACTGTATGCGGCTGAAACGGGCGTCGATGGCTTTGGCCAGCGACGTGATGGTAAGCGTCTTGGCCAATCCCGGCACACCTTCCAGCAGCACGTGGCCGTTACTCAACAGGCCTATCAGCAAGCCCTCCACCATGTGCTTCTGCCCCACGATGGTCTTGCCCAACTCCATTGTCAGCACGTCGACGAAAGCGCTCTCGCGACCGATACGGTCATTCAGTTCTTGAATGTTCACCATTTCCATATTGCAATGTCTTTATATCTTTTATTCTTTTGAGTCATTAGGTGTCTGAGTGGCTGAGTGACTGAGTGACTGGGTGTCTGAGTGCCCAAGCCACCAAGTCCCGTAGTCTCGTTGTCTCTTCCACTCTCCTACTCCCTCACACAAACTTTATCATAACACTAGAAACGGGAAAATATTGTATCGCCCGTATACTATAAAAAGTTAAAAAATGAAAAAAAATCCTACCGTCTCAGGCACACTCACCTCAGCAGCGTCACCGAGCCGGTGGCGGTGCGCGTCACTTCGGGATAGTCGGCCGCGCGGTAGCGCAGCAGCCACACGTAGGCGGCCTGCTGGCACGGTCTCCCGTCCAGGTCGCGGCCGTCCCACCCCTCGGCCGGCCGGTCGGTACGATACACCAGCAAGCCGTTCCGGTTGTAGATACACAGCTCCAGCATCTCGACACCCTTGGTCTCCACCGTGAAGCGGTTTTCCGTCCCCTGGTCGGGGGTAAACACATTGGGAGCGAACATATTCACCCGTATCACATGGAGCACCCCCTCCGCCGTGTCGCGGCAGTAGCCGTTGTACACCTCCAGCGTCACCGTAACGCTGTCGCTCTGGCTGTCGGCATAGGCCTCCAAGGGGTTGCTGTGGCTGTACTGCATCTCTCCGTCAAGGTACCAGGTGCGCTCCATCACCTCGTCGTGCGTGACATCGTAGGCTTGGAAGCCGAGGGCTTCCCTCGTCAGCACCTCGGGCTGCAGCTTGATGGCTGCCTCCGGAATGCGCACCGGCGACAGCGCCAACGATGCCTCCAGCGGGCAATAGACCTCCTTCCGACGGTCGACCGCCACATGGTACACCACGGCGGGATACGTGGGCGTCACCACGGCCGACAAGCTGCCGTCCTCCGCCACAAACGTGCCGTCGCTCGACCACCAATGCCGGTACGGCATGTCCGTCGCCACGCTCAGATGGTGTTCCAGCCATTGGCAGTCGACGCTGTCGGTCAGCACAAGCTGCGGACGCGCAAGCTGCACCAGCCGGAGCGTCAGCACCGAGTCGCACTGGCCGGGCACATGCACCGTGTCCGACAGCTGGAAGCGGCACTCTTCCGTGTTCTCGCCCCCTACCGTCTGCCCACGCCACTCGTAATACCGGTCGAAGCAGAAGGTGTCGACCAAGTCGGCATACGCCATCTCGCCGACAGCCAGCTCCAGCGTCACCGTGCTGTCGCACCCGAACTGGCTGAAAAACGGCATCGTATAGGTGCCAGCCGCATAGTAGACGCTGTCGCCGAAGCGGTAGCCCGACGGCAGGCACGCCACCCCCTGCACTGTGTCAATATAGCTCGGCAGGTAGGCGAGCACCAGCGTCACGACCGTATCATTCCCGTCGGCGGCAGGAAACACCTGCACCACCGTATCGGCCTCGGCGAAATCCACCCCGCGCCACTTCAGCGGCATCTGGTTCTGGCAGACGAGGGTGTCGTAATTCAAATACACACGGTTCACCACATGCAGGTGATAGTTCACCACCGTGTCGCACCCCTCCTCAGAGGAGGATATGAATGTTTGGGAGCCCTCTCCCATAAAGACATACCCCCTGTAGGTATAGGGAAGCTGGCTTCCGTCGACGGTGTCGTTGACATACATCGTGATGTTCGCCACATTCAGATGAAGCCTCACCACGCTGTCGCAACCCATGGCGTTCGAATCCGGGAAGGTGTGGGTATACAGACGGGTATAGTACGGCGAACAGGTATCGCCGTAGAACACATACGTAGCGCCCCGGCAGATGGTGTCATAGATGTCGACATACGACTTCTGACCCGTAGTGATGTTCACCGTCACCAGGCTGTCGCACCCGTACACGGTGGTCAAGCGCGACACAAAAGTGGTGTCGAAGACATACCCGACGCCGTTCCACGTGGCCATCGGACAGCCATGCAGTTGCTCCGTCCCTCCGACAGGCATATGGATGGTGACATACATCACCGTGTCGAACGTGTCGCCGCAGCTGTTCGTCCAACCAAACTGGTAGCTCACCGTCGTGTCGGCTCCGAGGCTGTCGGGAAACTCCAGCCGATAAAGGGTGTTGCCGACGGGCGAGATGTAAGGTCCCGTCAGGTACATCGTGACGATTTCGCACGTGTCGGTGTCCGACACCCGCTCGGCATTGAGCGAGAGGTCCCAGCTGAAGACATAACCGTTGTCGATATTCCATGCATCCATCACCTCGATGCTCCACGTGCCGTTCAGCGGACAGCCCACCAAGCTGGCGAAACTCTGGTCGGGGTGATAGAAATTGCTGCGCGCCGCCACATCGCTCGAATCCACCTTGCCATCGTGGCAATGCTCGGCACGATAAATCAACGACCCCGGCCCGGGAGCGTAGGTGATGCCCGCCGTCGTGCTGTTGCTCCAGCAATAGTTCCACCCCACCCCGGGGGCATTGTACGGCAAGGTCGAGTCACACGCGGGCGAAGCTTGATAGTCATAGGCCTG
Organism: uncultured Bacteroidales bacterium; assembly: GCA_946406015.1. Taxonomy (GTDB): domain Bacteria; phylum Bacteroidota; class Bacteroidia; order Bacteroidales; family P3; genus Colimorpha. Next base: position 5,960 of record CAMJJD010000020.1, read on the forward strand.
ACCCAGGAACGTCCCCTTCGACATATTGGGGGCATCTGTCTGCCAGCCGATATTGGACGCAGGCACCTGGTCGGTACACTGCGAATGGCCCGATGAGCTCCAGTTCAGCAACGACGCATGCTGCCCGTTGGGACACTCCAAGTTGATGAGGATGTCGCCGATCCACGAATGCTCTATATTCAGCCTCAAGTAGTTGATATCATCCACCGACGTGACTGTGGCTCCCGGCTGGAAGGCATCGAAAGTCACCGACGAGACGTATGAGCAACCCAGGTTGCCGCAGGGCACCCCGTCGGGAAGGAAGATGCGCTCACTCTGCCCCAGCGTGGTTTGCACACTCTCCGTCATATCAACCATCACCGAGGCCCCGGCGCACACATGCTGCGGCAGCTGTGGCGTCTCCGCCGACTGGGCCCGCAGGTGGCCGCACGGCACAACCATCGCCATCATGGCGACCAACACCATGACCCGACGCCGTAAAAGAGCGCTTACTACATGATTTCCAACAACAAACATTATACCTCCGGCACCATTCCGACAATGCAAAGATAGGAATAATTCTTTTAAATTACAAACAAACAACGCGCGCGAGGCAAAAAAGCATTTATCATAACAACAAAACCTTTGTTTTTCGTCCTTATAGACGACGACACAATGCCTTTTGGCTCACGCACCAAGCATATTTAACTTTATTTAACACACAGGAGCCCTATCCAGGCTGCTCCCCCGACGGGGGAATCGCGCCCGCCGCACTAGCCGCACTAGCCGCGCTAGCCGAACTAGCCTCCCTAGTCAGGCCAGCCCGGCTAGAAGGGCTAGTCAGGCTACCCCCCTCTCCAATCGGAGAGGGGCCGGGGGTGAGGCTACTCCCCTCTCCATCCGGAGAGGGGCCGGGGGTGAGGCTACTCCCCTCTCCAATCGGAGAGGGGTTGGGGGTGAGGCTGCCGAGACCTATATACACACTCTCCGACCAGCGTCCCTGCCGGTCCTCCACCAGGCCCCACAGATGCAGCTCCCGCCCGGCAAACGTGCGCGGAAGCACCACGCTCACGCGCTGCGTGTGGCGGTACACCGGAGCCGCCAGGTAACCCTGCTCCGCCTCCGGACAATAGACATACAGGTACACCTTGTCGTGCGCGTCGGCACGCACATGCAGCGGGTTCTTCTCGAACGCCACCGTCAGCGTCTCCTCCGTCAGCTCCGGCACGCCGAAGGCCACCGGCGCCACCGGCCCCATCGAGAGCCGCAGCGACGCCCAGTCCACCGTCAGGCGCTCGTCGCTCCACGCGAAGGCATGCTGGTTCTCGCGGATGAAGAAATTGCACGGCGTCAGGCCCTCGGCCAGCGACAGCGCGTTGAACGACTCCTTGAGCACCCAGTTCATGCGCGACGCCAGCTGCACCTCCTCCTTGAACATCTGGCGGTGCTCCTGCTGCGCCTCCGTGCGCGGGTTGCGCACCGCCTGCGGATGGCTCCGCATGCACCACCGCCCGCGCCACTGGTAGCCCACCACAGGACCCACCGACCCGCTGAACCCTCCCGCAACTCCTTGTACTATCTTAGCCATAACCAACTATTTAAATTAAACATACTACATACCTGAACGTTATTTTCGCCTTATTATTGCTTACCGAAGAAAATTTTCCTCAAGGGTATGTATTGAGTTCATAAAGACTTCGGTAAGACATGATAGCACGGAATACTGAGGATGAGAGCGTTGCGGGAGCCGTTTTTTACGGTTGTGACATTGTTTTTAACGTGAATTTCCGTGAATTGACCGTGAATTATCGTGAATTTTGTCTGTAGGGACCCTTCGGGCGTGCGTTCTCTCTGTAGGGACACGGCGTGCCGTGTCCGCAAGAGACGGTGGTATTATTAACATGAATTACCATGAATGAACATAAATTGTCGTGAGTTGCAGCTGTACAATATACCTGAGACGGTGTTCTTTTTTAACGTGAATTGCCGTGAATTGACCGTGAATTATCGTGAATTGTGGCCGTACGATATACCCCATAGGGGTTTTAGCCGGTAGGGACACGGCGACCATCATGCTCCGGAGGAGCTTTCTATTAATAGCAATTCCCTACGAGGAAACCCATACCGATACCCCGTAGGGGGGGGGGGCTATTAATAGCGGGTAGGGCTACCTGCTAAATTTTTTAAAGAAAATATTTATATATTCGATTTTTTTTGTATCTTTGTGCATTAAAAGTTTAGCAGAGAATTAAAATAACAAATTAATTAATAATATCTTATGAAGATTCACAAAGTACTATTCGGCTTGTTTGCAGGCGTAATGGCGTTGAGTGGAGGGGCGGCGAGCGCCCAGTTCTACGAGATTGGACCGGCGAATATCGGCGGCCAGGTCTCGAGCGTCATTGTCGACCGGCAGGATTCAAGCCTCTCCACGGTCTATGCCGGTGCCATCTCCGGCGGTCTGTATGTGCGCACGTCGAACAGCGATGTGCTCCGCAACCTGTATGCCAACGTCGAGGACGAGGCCTACCGCGAGCAGCTGGTGAACAATCATGACTCGTGGCACCTGGTGCGCTACTACGACGCCATGGGCTATGAGACGACGCTTCCTGTGAGCGCGATGGTGCAGGGTCCCGACGGGACCATCTTTGTCGGCACGGGTGACAATACGTACACGCTGGGCAGCACCTACGGGAAGATGTCGAGCAAGGGTCGCGGCATTTACCGCTACATCCCTTCGACGGGCAGCTTCAAACTGATTGCCTACACCTCGCCTTTGAACAGCGAGCAGTTCGGCGCCGTGCGTGCACTTGACTACTATATGCGCAACGACACGATGTTCTTCTTCGCCGCCACCAACACGGGCCTGTACCGCTGGGTGGTGAACACCGCCGCGGCCGACATCGACGCGGAGTGGGCACAGACCAACGTGAACGCCATCCTGCAGGGCAGCAGCATCGACCAGCTGGTGGTGGTGCGCAACCTGAACATGGCCTACTTCAGCGTGGGCAACCAGCTGTACCGTCTGGGCGACCTGACCACCACGACCCCGAACCCCATCAACATCTCGGCCACCAACAGTGCCTTCGGCGGCCAGAACCGTGCCATCAAGCTGGCTGTGGCTCCGAGCGACAACCGCTACCTTTATGCCATGGTGATTGGTGCGAACGGACTGATGGAGAACGTATACCTGACCACCAACGGCCAGTCGTGGACGGCCCTGGCCACCTCGTCGGTGCTGCCGCTGATGTACAACAGCGGTCTCACCTGCGGTGCCATGGTGGTGGATCCGGGCAACCCCAAACGTGTCATGCTCGGCGGCACCAACATCTGGACCGGCGAGGGATTCCTGGAGGGTGCCAACTACCAGTGGACGAAGAATTCGTACAGCGAGTTTGAGCTGAATGCCGGCGACTACATGTCGAACGTGTTCAACACTTCGGTGTTTGTGCACTCGGGCATCCAGCAGATGGTGTCGCTGTTCAAGGTTGTGGACGGCGAGCCTGTGACGACCTACTACATCGCCACCGACGGCGGTATCTACAGCACGAGTACCGAGTTCAACTCGTACGACAATATCAACCGCGGCATGAACAACGTGCAGATCACGAGCGTGGCCGTGGCTCCCGACGGTTCGATTCTGAGCGGTGCCAAGGACAATGCCTGCCCCTTCATCGAGGCCCGTCTGGCCCATCACGGCGGCTCCCGCATCCCCGCCTGGTACGACAACGGCGAGCTGGGCAACATGAACCACGACGCCAACATCCTGTGGAACGGCGACGGCGGCAAGGTGGCTGCCTCGGCATTCCAGCAGATTGAGCCCCAGCTGCACCGCAACATCTTCGTGTCGTCGAGCGACGGCAACATCGGCCGTGCCTTCAACGACTATATGGATTACACCAACAACCAGACCTGGACCTCGGGCGTGCCTTTCCTGACGAAGGAAGTCATCGGCGGTCCCCAGGTGGGCAGCATCTCGCTGTGGGAGACGGACAACGACACCTACATGCGCGACAGTATCAAGGTGGGTCTGGACCTGAAAGGCTACTTCTTCAACGCCAACGGCGACACGGTGATGATCACCGATGGCAACCAGATGGTTCCCAAGAACTCGAAGGCTATCTTCATGGCCAAGAACAACTCCGACTATCCCTTCGAATATGTGTACCAGAAGGCTCAGCGCGCCAGCGACTCGCTGACGGTGAAGAACCCCGTGATGTCGCGCATGCTCATCGTGGCCCAGACGGGTCCCGTGCAGAGCTCGGTGCTCTATTCATGGACGGTCAACGACTTCAGCAAGGTGTATGACTCGGTCATCGACGCAGACACCCACCTCGACCCCGAAGTGAAGCAGGCCCTGCGCGAGAAGTTCATGTGGTGGGCTCCCATCCTGAACGTGAAGCGCACCTCGAGCAACGCCAACCTCTACCCGCGCGATGCCGTCATGAGCACCGATGGCCGCTGTGCCTACGTCAGCACCTATGACGACAGCACCCACCGTTCGCAGCTCTACCGCATCGAAGGCTTCGACCGCATCAACTTCCACCAGTATCCCGCCTTCACCCAGCGCCAGATCAACGCCGCCAGCGACACGTCTGACCGCGTGCTGCGCAACATCAAGTTCAACAAAGGCGGCAGCGAGTGGTTCAACCGTCCCATCAGCAGCATCGCCGTCGACCCGCGTCCGGGTCAGGACCGCATTGTGGTGACCTTCGAGGACTACTCGGACAGCTACACCAACGTGCTTGTCATCAACAACGCCAGCACGAACAGCTGGACCGCCACCGCCACGCCACTGCCCATCACGGGTCATGTCGGCATCCCCGCCTACTGTGCCATGATTGAGGACTCGACCGGCTTCATCTATGTCGGTACCGCCGACGGTGTGTTCGTCCACAACGGCACTTCGTGGAACCAGTACGACCACCTGCGCGGCGTCCCCGTGACCAGCATCGTGCAGCAGACCAAGAAGCTGGCCGTGCGCCGTACCACCACCCACACCGGCATCACGGAGAACAAGTACCTCTTCGCCAAGACCAAGTGGCCGCGCGCCATCTACTTCGGCACCTATGGCCGCGGTATCTTCATGGACATGACCTTCGTGACCGACACGGTGAACGAGATCAGCGACTCGAGCGACTACAATCCCGTCAGCATCCCCACCGTCAACACCGTGGGCGCCAACAGCGTGAACATCTACCCCAACCCGGTGATGAACGGCGAGGCCAACCTGGCCCTGACCGCCATCGAGGCCGGTAACGCCGTGCTGCGCATCTACGACCTCAACGGACGCATGGTGGCCGAGCGCAACCTGGGTTATGCCAACGAAGGTGAGCAGCTCTACACCATCGGCACCGAGGGTATGGCCAAGGGCATGTACCTGGTGAACGTCACCATCGGCGGACATACCGCCGCCACCAAGATGATGGTGCGTTAATCAAGAATGAAAGTACAAAAGAGGTGCCGCCCGCAGGCAGCACCTCTTTTTGTATAATTTAAATTATGAATCATTATATATATTATATATCATTCAATGATTAAAAACTTTGTTGAAGAACTCCGCTGGCGCGGAATGTTGGCACAGATGATGCCAGGAACAGAAGAACTTCTCCAGAAAGAAATGGTGACGGCCTATCTGGGCACCGACCCGACGGCCGACTCACTGCATATCGGACACCTCTGCGGCATTATGATGCTGCGCCACCTGCAACGCTGCGGCCACAAGCCCATCATCCTGGTGGGCGGCGCCACGGGCATGATTGGCGACCCCTCGGGCAAAAGCCAGGAACGCAACCTGCTGAACGAAGAGACGCTGCGTCACAACCAGGAATGCATCAAGGCACAAGTGGCCAAGTTCCTCGACTTCGAGTCGAAGGAACCCAACGCCGCCGAGATGGTGAACAACTACGACTGGATGAAGGACTTCACCTTCCTCGATTTTGCACGCGAGGTAGGCAAGCACATCACCGTCAACTACATGATGGCCAAAGACAGCGTACAGCAGCGTCTGAACGGCACAGCCCGCGATGGTCTGAGCTTCACCGAGTTCACCTATCAGCTGCTGCAGGGGTACGACTTCCTCTACCTCTACCAGCACAAGCACTGCAAACTGCAACTGGGCGGCAACGACCAGTGGGGCAACATCACCACAGGAACGGAGTTGATACGCCGCACGCTGGGCTTCGAGAACGAAGCCTTCGCCCTCACCTGCCCCCTCATCACCAAGGCCGACGGCAAGAAGTTCGGCAAGACCGAAAGCGGCAATATCTGGCTTGACCCCAAACGCACCAGTCCCTACAAGTTCTATCAGTTCTGGCTCAACGTCAGCGACGACGATGCAGAGAAGTATATCAAGATTTTCACCTCGCTGGAGAAGGAAGAGATTGATACCCTCGTGGAAGAGCACAAGAAAGACCCAGGCCTGCGTGTGTTGCAAAAGCGCCTAGCCCAGGAGGTCACACTGATGGTACATTCGCAGGAAGCCCTCGACGCCGCCATCGAAGCCAGCAGCATTCTCTTCGGCAAGGCCACAAAGGAAGGGCTGGAGAAGCTCGACGAACAGACTTTCATGGACGTCTTCGAAGGCGTGCCGCAGTACAGCGTCAGCCGCGCCACCATCGAGGCCGGCGCCTCGCTGGTCGACCTGGCCGCCGAGGTGGGCATGTTCGAGAGCAAGGGCGCCATCCGCCGCGAGCTGAAGCAGAACAGCATCTCGGTCAACAAGCAGAAGGTGGCCGAGGACTGCACCCTCACCGCGCAGGACATCCTCGCCTCCGGCTGCATCCTGGTGCAGAAAGGCAAGAAGAACTACTACCTGCTCAACGTAGAAAGTTGAAATCAACTCTTCAGCTTTTTGACCTTTTGCCTGAAACCCTTTAATACCCCACTATATGAAAAAAGTATTATTATTGTTTGCCGCCCTGGCCACTATTGCCAGCGCTATGGCAAAACCAGTGGAGCCCTCCACTGCCAGCCGGATTGCGTCGCACTGGCTGCAGGCTGTCACAGGCAAGACCTACGACAACCTGACCGACATCACCGCACAGACTCCCTTCCACGAGTTCTATGTCTTCACGCTGAGAGCTGAAGGCGGCTTCATCCTCATTGCCGCCGACGACTGCGTGCTGCCTGTGCTGGGCTATTCCGAGACGTCCTCTTTCCCCGTCAGGGACATGCCCGCCCATGTGAAAGACTGGATGGATGTCTATGAAGAACAGATTGCATTCTACCGTGAGCGGTACGGTGAATTGGATCATGGCGGTTCTCCGGAGGTGCGCAAGCAATGGGACAATCTAGAGAATGGCGTAGCCCCTCTGCCTCCGATGGCCACGGCAGTGAGTCCGCTGGTGACCACCCAATGGAACCAGAGCCCGTACTACAACAATCTTTGCCCCTACGACAACACCTACAACGAAAGGACGGTCACTGGATGCGTCGCCACAGCCGCAGCACAGATAATGAAGTTCTGGAACCATCCCGCAACCGGTTACGGATCGCACAGCTATACTCTTTCCACCTACGGTACACAGAGCGCCAACTTCGGTGCCACCACCTACAACTGGAGCAGCATGCCCACTTCGCTCTCGGGTTCGAGCAGCACTGCCCAGGTCAATGCAGTGGCGACGCTGATGTACCACTTCGGTGTGGCTGTCGAGATGGAATACGGTCCCAGTGCCACTGGTGGCAGTGGAGCACTCTCGGGTTCCACTAATTTGAGTACCGCTGCAGCCAATAATGCTTTTTTCAGCTATTTCAAGTATAAACCCACCCTGCACTATGAACTCAAGGCAAATTATACCGAAGCCCAGTGGAGTGCCCTGCTGCAGGCTGACTTGAACAGCGGTCATCCTATCCTCTACAGTGGCAGAGACCCCTCGGGTGGCCATGCCTTTGTGTGCGACGGCTACAACAATCAGGGCCAGTTCCATTTCAACTGGGGTTGGGGTGGCAGCTATGATGGCTACTACACCATGGGCGACCTGCACCCGGGAACGGGCGGCACAGGTGGCAACTCCACCTACACGTTCAACCTGAGCAACTCCGCCATATTGGGCATAGAGCCGATGACCAACTGGAGTGCCTCGGCCACCACCACCGTTAACGCCTCGTCCGCCAATACCTCCTATGGCAGCGTGAGCGGAAGTGGCACGTACAACTATGCCGACACCATCACCCTACGGGCCACTGCCAACACAGGTTGCCGTCTCTACCAATGGAGCGACGGCAGCGTGCAGAACCCGCGTACGCTTCTCGCCACTGGCGGCACTGTCAATATCACCGCCAACGTCGGACCCCTCACGGGCGACACCCTCGGATACAGCTTCAATGGCAGGCAAGGAAGCCTAGGAAACGGTTCGGGCAACTGCTATTGGGGTATCAAGATACCCGGCAGCGTAGTGGCCAGCGGCCATGTCTTGACGGCTGTCGAATACTTTCTTAGCGAAAGCGGCACCTACGACCTGACAATCTATACGGGTACGACCACGCCCACCACGACTGTCCACAGCCAGACATTCACGCTGACCGACGAGGAGGCCTGGAACACCATGACGCTGTCGACACCGGTGACTATACCTTCCGGCCAGAACTGCTGGATTACGCTCCATGACAACGGCGTGGCCTATCCCTGCTCCTACTCCTTCAGCAGCGGTAACGCCGACGGCGCCCTGTGGGGGTCGAGCTTCAGCTCTATCGTAAACAGCGGTTGGGATATAGCCTTCATGATTCGTGGCATCTTTACCGACTCCGGGAGCACTCCCGATCCCGGCCCCGGCTCCGATACCTCGGGCTGCGACATTGTGTTGACGGTAGGCGACACCACGTCAACAAGTACGGCTCACAACCCCATACACAACTACTACCGGTACTCCCTCAGCGAGACCATCATCGATGCTGCCGAGCTGCAGGGATTGGGACAGATAACGAGCATCAGCTATCGTTACAGTCACTCCTCGGCCTCGACTAAAAAGACAGACGTCTCCATCTGGATTCAACCCACCACCAAGACGACCTTCTCAAGCAACAGCGACCTTGAGCTGCTCGACGCCAATACTGCCGTATTGGTCTACAGCGGTGCCTTGAACTGCACACAAGGGTGGAACGAGTTCCAGTTCACCACACCTTACAATTATGACGGCACGAGCAACCTGATGATTATCATCGATGACAACAGCAACGATTACGACGGCAATGCCTATAAATTCAACACCGCCGCCAGCAGCGGATACAAGACACTGGTATGGTACAGCGACAGCCAGAATCCTGACCCAACCAACAATACATATTCCGGTAGCAAGCAGTATTATCAAGAGCGTGTGCAAATGCGCCTGAAGGGCTGCGAACCCCAGCTCGACGAATGCACCATCGTGCTGCCCTACACGGAAACCTTCGAGGAGGGCAGTGCCACACTTGACTGCTGGACCACTGACGGTCCCGGCAACTGGACTATCGGTACGGGAGACCACACAGCTTCCACCGGTGCCTACGAAGGTAATGGCAACGCCAAGATTACCCACGGTACAACCGGCAATGTCACCAAGTTTATCTCGCCTGTCCTGCACGGTGTCACCAGCGGTTTGCAGCTTACCTTCGCCCACATCCAGCGCAGCTGGGCTGGCGATATCGACAATCTCGCCATCTACTACCGTGCTTCCTCCGACGCGGCCTGGCAGCAGGTTGCCAACTACACTGATGCAGTGGCCACTTGGACAGTTGAGACCGTCACTATCCCTGGCACCATCTATCAGATTGCCTTTGAATATACCGACCATTACGGCTACGGTGTGGGTATCGACAGCGTGGTCTTCAATGCGGCTCCTTCTTGTATAGCCCCCACCGCTTTGACCGCCAGCGATATCACCGCCGACGGTGCCACGCTGACCTGGACCGGCGATGCCGCCAGCTACAATGTGTACGCCGTTGCCGATGGTGCTACCACCTTGGTACAGAATGTCACCGCCAACACCATCACCCTCACCGGTCTGAACGCCATGACCCAGTACACCTATGGTGTGCGCAGCGTGTGTGGCACCAACGAGAGCGAAATGGCGACAGTGTCCTTCACTACCGCTTGCACAGCTATAACCCTGCCCTTCACGGAGACCTTCGAGGTGAACAGTGCCACACTTGACTGCTGGACCACCGACGGCCCCGGCACATGGCAGTTTGGCAGCTACAGCAGCACCGGTGACACCTACGAGGGCTCCAACTATGCTTATATCCGCCATGCCTCCAACGGCAATGTCACCAAGCTGATTTCGCCCGTCATCAACGCTTCCGCCAATGCCACCATCCTGCAGCTTACCTACGCCCACATCCAGAAAGAGTGGGGTGGCGACCAGGATGAGTTGAGAGTGTACTATCGCACCTCCGCCTCCGACAGTTGGGTCATGGCAGCAGAATACACAAACGACATCCAGTCTTGGACTGTTGATAACGTGATGATTCCCACCAACACCTACCAGGTGGCCTTCGAGATGACCGACGGTTACGGCTACGGTGTGGCTGTCGACAGCGTGGTTGTCGCTGAGCTGACCGCTTCCTACTGCTACCCCGTCAGCGCTGTGACTGTTGACAATGTCAGCGCCACCGGCGCCACCATCAGCTGGACCGACGACAACAACAGTGGTGCCACCTATTCCATTATCGGTGCCGACGGTTCGGTCGTGGCCACTGGCCTGACTGCCACCACCTACACCTTCAGCGGTTTGACCGCCTCGACGGCCTATACCTTCGCTGTGGTGACCAACTGCACGGCCGACAACGCTTCCGATCCTACCCTCGTGACGTTCACGACCGACTGTGCCGGCGGCAGCTGCACGGTTAAGATTTACGCTACCGACGGCTATGGCGACGGTTGGGACAATTCCGCTCTCACCATCAGTCAGAACGGTGCCACTGTGGCCACTTATAACATGGCCAGCCAAAGTCAATACAATACTCCTATCTACGACACCTTCCAGGTGAGCGTGTGCAGCGGTATTCCCGTGAGCTTCAGCTGGACCAGCGGCAGCAATTACGACTACGAGGCCGGCTTCCAGATTCTGGACGGCAACGACACCGTGCTCTACACCGTGACTGACGCCAGCACGCTGACCGACGGCGCCGTGTTCTACACCGTGGCCAACGCTTGCGGCAACAACATTCCCACTCCTCCGGCACTCGACAGCATGAAGGTGACCGTGGCCGTCAATGACGTCACCATGGGTACCACGGTTCCCGCTCCCGGCGTGCACTACTTCTATGAGGGCGACACCTGCAGCGTCATCGCCATGCCCAACACCGGCTACCATCTCCAGGGTTGGGGACTGTACGTAACATATAACGGCACCACCGACCTTGACACCACTGTCGCCACTACCGCGACCAACGTGTTCGATCTCTTTGGTGGCCTGGTTGTCGCCCATGGCTATGGCAGCTATGAGTGGACTGTCACCGCCAACTTCGCCGCCGACCCGACCGAACCTGACACTCTGGCCGTCACCTTCGCCGTCAACAACGCCGCCATGGGTACCATCACCCCCGCCCCCGGCACCTACTACTATCCCGAGGGCGACACCGTGTACTTCAGCGCCACACCCAACAGCGGCTACCGGTTCGTCGGTTGGGCCATAGCCGCCGGGACCGATGCCGACACCCTGGATGCCAATTACATCAGCGCCTACTTCCCCGCCAGTATCTTTATGGCCTACGGCAGCCTCACGATGACAGCCCTCTTCGAGGCCGAACCGACAGTGCCCGACACACTGTTTGTGACCTTCGCCGTCGACAACCCCACCATGGGTACTACCCTCCCGGCGCCCGGCACCTATCAGTACTTCGCCGGCGACACGGTGCACTTCGGTTCACAGGCCACAGCCGGATACCGCTTCCTGATGTGGGAGATAACTGTCGGCAATGAAATCGACACCTTCGACGCCAGCTACGCCAACGGATACTTCATCCTTGCCGATATCCTCATGGGAGAAAGCCCTGTCATCTTCAAGGCCTTCTTCGAGCCCGGCACTCCCGACAGCACCACCATCACCTACGCTGTGAACGACGCCTCGATGGGTACCACCACCCCGGCGTCCGGCACCTACACCATCTATGTAGGCGATCCCATCGGTGCCACCGCCATCCCGGCCGCCGGCTACAGCCTGAGCAGCTGGACGCTTGATGTGGTTGTCTCTGGTTCTGTCGTCAACAGCTACACCTCAACCGACAACCCGGTATTCTTCGGTTATGTGCCGCAGAACTTCGCCGACTACAACGCCAGCATGATTCTGACAGCCAACTTCGTTGCCGACAGCGTTGTGCCTGAACCCGACTCGCTGGTCCTTATCACCGCTGTCAACAACCCGACGATGGGTACAATCCTCCCTGCTCCCGGCTCGCATGTCCTCTATGCCAGCGACACCTTCTCGGTGAGGGCTGTTCCTAACGCCGGTTATCATGTGGAGAGCTGGCACATTGTGTATAGCTACGGTCCGTATACCATTCAGGACACCGTTATCAATCTGGGGCTCGAGGAGTTTTTCTCTCTCGACACTGCCGACTACTACCTCGGTATGACGATGAGCTTCACGGCCAACTTCGCCGCCGGCGACGCTCCCGTGATGCACGACAGCGTGACTGTCATCACCTCGGTCAACGACCCGACCATGGGTACGATTACTCCTGCTCCCGGTACGCACTACTACGTTGAAGGCGACACCGTCGAGTTCGGTATCCAGCCCAACCCCGGCTACTATATCTATGCTCTCCAGCTCACCGCAACACACCCGTTGATAGGTGTTCTTGCGGACGAAACTCTTACGGACACCTCCGAGATTGCCGAGTACATCGCCGAGATGGCAGCTGAGCCTTTAATTGTCGACGCTGAGATGTATGGCCTTACGGTGAGCATCAATGTGCTCTTTGCCGCTGAAGGTACTACCCCCAACGAGTACACCGTGACGGTGAACTACAACGCCACGATGGGTAATGTCCTCTCCAACGGTGAGCCTGTGGCCAACGGCACCAACATCACTGTCATTGAAGGCTCCTCAATCACCTTCACGGCCAACGCCAACAGCAACTACCGCTTCGTGGCATGGGTCGACAACGGTGACACCATCGAAGGTGCCCAGACCGTCTACACCATCAGCAACATTGACGCCGACCATTCGGTGACCGCCGTCTTCGAGGCTGTCCAGGGTATCGACGATGTTGATATGGACAATGTGAACATCTACAGCATCGACAACATGATTGTCGTGCGCGGTGCCGAGGGCAAGCAAGTAGTCCTCTTCGACGTGAACGGCCGCATGCTGAGCCGCAAAGCCAGCGCCACCGAACATGTTGAGTTCCGCGTAGACAACAGCGGTGTCTACCTGGTGAAAGTGGCCAACGCCGCCGCCAAGCGCGTCGTCGTGGTTCGCTAAACAACCAGTAACGCTCTAACAAAAAAAGGCTCCCGCAGGGGAGCCTTTTTTGCTTCGAAATTCGAAAAGTTAATTTCAATTTTCAATTCTCAATTTTCAATTTAAGCCCCCTCCTTGTAGTTAAGTAGACAGTAGGTAAGTAGTTAAGACAAATGTTCTTGTCTACCTTTGATTATTAATTCTAAATTTTTAATTCTTGCCTTTTACTCCTTTACTACCTCTACTCCATTACTACCTCCAGGCAACGTCCCATCCCGCCGGTTTAGTATCTCCCGCCACCCTATTTTCTTCTGCTGTTCTTTTACTGTTCTTTTGCTACACACGCTTTGCAAGCCCCCACGCACAAATGGTCGACTGCGAACAAGCCTGCAACGTGCAGGCTTGCGCAGTCATGGGTTTCGCATTTTTATTGGCCGAAGCAAGCAAGCTTGCCGGCCGCCGCAGGCGCTTTCGTAAAGAACACCTAAAGAACAATCCTTAAATAGCTGAAATACAGCCAGAGGAAAAATAAATAGAACTATATGGATTTTTATTCGTATCTTTGCATATTATATCTGAATCTTAAACAAATTCAAGATAGTATGACACAAACTAGTATCAAAAACTTGCGAGACAACGCCGCCATCGAAGCCAGCAGCATTCTCTTCGGCAAAGCCACAAAAGAAGGTCTGGAGAAGCTCGACGAACAGACCTTCATGGACGTCTTCGAAGGCGTGCCACAGTACAGCGTGAGCCGCGCCACCATCGAGGCCGGCGCCTCGCTGGTCGACCTGGCCGCCGAGGTGGGCATGTTCGAGAGCAAGGGCGCCATCCGCCGCGAGCTGAAGCAGAACAGCATCTCGGTCAACAAGCAGAAGGTGTCCGAGGACTGCACCCTCACCGCCGCCGACATCCTTGCCTCCGGCTGCATCCTCGTGCAGAAAGGCAAGAAGAACTATTACCTGCTCAACGTGGAGTAATAGCGATTTAAGTTTTAGGGGTAAAAGGTAATGGTTATAAAGTAGACGAGTCACTCATAGAATTGCACTATAATGAACCAAACATCAATAAAAATTATAAAAAGCCAGTTGCACGAAGGCGACGGCATACAACTTCAGACTAGCAACAAGGATTATCCGATACTGCTGTGTCGTGTGCTTGAAATAGGCGACGAATGCGTCACCGTGTCTTCAGACAAGTACCCAATATTTGCAATAGCTTGGTCTGAAGTGACCAAAGTACGTGTTATTTCTCCTTCTACCCCAATTATCTCATCTAAGGGAAAAACAGAAGACAAAGAACTAGAGGAGAAGAAACCTGCTTCCTCTGATACCCCAAAAGAAATGAAGCAGGAAAAACAAGACCAAGTGCAGGCAAATACGCCTGAGGTGCCACGTCCAGCAATTGAAATCCCGTGGTACGAGGAGGAGTTCGCTCCGATGGGACGCATCATCAACGCCGATGCCAATTACATTACCATCATGCCGAACGGAAGCGATCCGATAGTGTTGTCGCACTATTGTCTGTCTGACAAGAAGCTGAAAGATGATGTGAGAGATGCAATACGCAATGGGGAACCACTGAACATCGAGGTATTATGGGCATGCTATGAGGGTAAACCGATTGCTGTTGTTAGAGGAAGAAAAAGCCTTGAAATAAATGGATGGGCCAAAAGGTGCGAACAATTCGGCGAATATGAACGAGCTTGCGCACTGTACCAGTTCATCGTCAACGCCTATCCTGAAAGGGCAAAGTTGCAAAAGAAACTTCTCGGAAACCTCAAGTCGATGCTTGGTATTCCCAGAAATGTGGATATTTCCAAAGCACCGGGAGATTCCGATGCATCAGAAACCGAAGGCGAAGTAAAAAACACCCTAGCAGAAACCAAAGACGGGAGACTTACGCAAGACCGAGCAGAGGAAAACTTTTTGTATTCGACACCAGAAAAGGGTGACATCGAACAAGAAACCGAGGAAAAAAAATGGACAGAGACCCCGATGGATGCTATGGGCGAAGTGTCGGGCGTGTTTGGTGATTTAGTGATTGTCACCCGACAAGATGGCAATGCAATCACGGTGCAAATGGATGCTGTGGTCGACACAATACTGAGGCAAAAACTCTTGGCATTTGAACCAGATAAAAAACCGAAGGTACTAATCGGCGAATACGAGGGTGAGGTAACAGTTCTAACAGGATTACTGACTCCCGCGCAGATGCGTTCTCTTGCCGCCCCATTAGAGGCCGATGAGTTGACCTTAAAGATGGCCTACGGGTTGCATGAATCAGTCATCCGCCAACACCCCGAAGCGACCATTCAACAACAGAAAATCAAAAAGCTAGCCAAGATGATAAGTGGCGATACTTCGACAGAAAAAAAAGATGCATCTCCAGCCAAGTCGGACGAATCAACCTCAGCCATAACACAGGCTAAAGAGCCACTACCTCCATACAAACGCCCGATGGCACCAATGGGCCGGATTATGGAAATAAACGGTAATTCCATGATACTTAAAGAATTTGGGAAAAAGCCCGTGGAAGCAGAGTTAGACGCTGTGATAGACAAGGAACTGGCAGCCAAAATTGCATATTTACCTGACGACGAGAGGAAGAATGCAAAACTTCTGGCTTCATGGAGCATGGATGGGACCAAGGTATGCAGTGTGTGGGGTAACAGTTATACCGCCGAACAACTATTCTCCCAAGCCAATGTCATGCTTAGCCAGCAAAAAAAGAGTGACGTTGCTTTGTCCATATTCAACAAACTATTGGAGAAATACCCCGCCATCTATAGCAGGTACAAAGAGAAATTCAAGGCAGGAGCGAAAAAGGATGAGACAGAACTCAAAGACACAAAAGACAAGGAATCACCAACTAATGCTCCAGAATTCAAGGAGATCACAAAGCCCAGTCTGTCAGAAGAGACAAACCAATCTGTATTGTTTACTGTGCCCCTGCCAGATAAGAAACAAACCGACATCAGCGTTCCATTACAACCGATGGGATATATAACAAAATTGGCATCAGCGAGCGTAACAATCAAAACAATAGACGGGAAAGAATGTAATGTTTCCAAGACGCTTCTTGACAGAGACATTGTGAAACAAATCAACGTTCTGACGACCCAACGGAAGACAGAGGCCCACATACCAGTACTTTGGGCCCAAATGGATGGAATGCTGCAAATTGTCATCGGAGCCTTGACGCCACAACAAATACATTCTAAAGCAGACACCGCATCGGCGGCCTATAACCATACAAGAGCGGTGGCAATCATGGAGATGCTGATGGAGCGATGTGATAACAAATCACTAGAGAAAAGGCTAAATGTTTTCCGCAACCGAATGACGTCATCCTCTTACCAACCTTCCATAGTATCTCCAACACAGTCAAAAACACATAATAACCTAGAAGCCAAAGAGAAATGCAACTTCAAAACGGCTGAAGATCTATTAAAACGGCAAAAGAGATATGAAGAAGCCATTCAATATTACCAGAAATCAATTGAAGAGGGGAACAAGGAGGCGGAATCCCACATAGGAATAATCTATTGCTACGGCAACCTTGGGAAAACGGAAAAGGCATACGAATACATTGAGGAGGAGAAACTCCTCGATGATGAGAAACAGATAATAACCAAGAGCGGAACATTGTCGTCGATAACAACATGGCTGGAAAACAATGGGTATTATGAAGACGCAATCGTATTTTACAAGCAGAGGATGAAGCATCTAGAAAGAAGAGAAGATACAAAAAACAACCAGCTATCCACGCTATTCGACAAAATAGCTCGTTGCTATCAGTCACTTGAAAAATATGAAGAGGCTGAAGAATACACAAAAAAAGCAATAGAGTTGGGTGATGCCAACCAAAAGCGAGCTTCCGGGAATTTGTTAAAGGAACTTAAAGGTGAATATCTGAGTGATGAAAAACTATTTGAGGATTTATGTGAAAGCCTGTACACCAAACATTTTGAAGACACTTGGGAAGAAATCTTCCCCCACGACAAACCGCACAACAAGGAAGAATTAGAATCCATAAAGAAGGAAAAGAACAATGCTAGAGGTTATGAAGAATATGCCAGAATACACCTTCAGCTTGCCGGACTGGAGAGAGAGCTAAACGGATTGGATTCCGACGCCCGTAGTTACAACCTCTCTACTGCATTGTATAACTCAGCCTTAGCCCGCTACAAGAACGAGAAAATTGGGAAGGATGAACTACGTTTTTTATTATGTGAAAGTGTTGCGACACGATCAACCATCAAAGGAAGGACAAACGCATTAAAAGTTTACGATATAGTTGCAAAATATCTACAAAGCTTTGTTGACACAGGTACCGCAGGCGCCAATGGCACGTACGTATTTATACATGCAAATTCCGACAAGGTCCTTGATGGCCAAAACTTGTTTGAACAAGAGGACTTCTTCGAAAAAATGGCAATGATTATGCAGTATCGTACATCATTCCATTTTCTGGTAAAAAAATTATTTGAAAGCAACTACCAGCAACCGGCCATAATGTATCTCTCTAAGAACGGCATAAACATAGGTGATGGCGACGGGAAAGAGGCTTTCAAAAGGGCATGGGCACAACTCATCAAGGAGAAACACGAGAGGATTAACAAATTAGGCGAAATTGTGGAAATCATGTGCCAAAGCAATTCATTCGATGATATCATAGTCCGATATGATAAATTTGAGAAAGAAGCGAGATTCGAATACGCCGACCTGCTTTCTGGCACAGACCTAGACCGTATAAAGGAATTGGGTGCCTTATTAAGGAAAAACATCAGGGAGTATTTTACCACAGTCGACCTGACATACAAGGAAATGTCCTATGGCGATTCCAGGAAGAAGATTAACGATCTGATTGAAAAATACGCAGAGGCTCCAACACGATTCTCGTACGATTCACTTGTCACCCTGCTACGCCACATGCAGAAAATCATGGATGGTGACTTCAAGGACATCATAGAGAGGAAGAGACCCACACTCAGTTTTGACACGACAGGCGACTGCTATTTGGATCTGATGGACCGCACGGCAGAATTCGATATTGTGATACGAAACGAAGCCGGCAAATCACCTGCTCGAAACTATGCCCTTGCCATTGCGCAAGATGAGAAAATGGAAGAACACTTAGAAGGATTCACTCAGGTATATGACACCATCCTTGGAGGAATGGAGGTTGCTTCGCATCAGAAAATAAGAATCTCCGACAGTGCTATTGAGGAAGGTGCGCTCCCATTAAGTGTCTCCTTCACATACGATGCACCTGGCATGAACGGGTCGCAGAAAATACAGTTAAACAAGCAATTGTCGCTTCAACTACAATCGGAATTCCATGAAATCCCCAACAAATACAATAAAAATCTGAGCAGTTCGGCGCCAACGAAAGACATGTTCTTCGGTCGCGAGGAGGAAATAAAGAAATTCGCCGACTCGCTCTGTAGCACCGATCATGTGAAACAACTGTTAGCCTATGGACAACGCAGAAGCGGCAAAACCACCTTCCTCGAATATCTGCGCCAAGAGTTGGTATCCCGCACACCCAAACCCTTGTGTGTAAAATTCAGCTACGAACTATTGGATGAGACAAAAATGAGAGGAGGATCCGATATCTTCTTCTGGTATATTATGAGCAACGTGGTGTCCGCAGTGCGCAGTGAGGATCCGGAACTTGATTATTACTATCTGAAAGGAGATTTTTCAGGAAACGATACTGCCAAAATCGACAGCAAGATAATGGCACGATATCGCGAATCAAATAATCCCGCCGGCCTATTCATTGAGGACATGACAGCACTGCATGCGGCAATGGATGCGACTGAGAAATGGACAGGTCGAAAAATAATACTGATGATAGACGAATTCACAGGAGTCTATGGTCACATAAAAAGAGGCATGCTTCCCAAGGATATCATGAAACAATGGAAAGCCGTCACGCAAGAGAAAGGCGTGCGTCTCTCGGCCATTTTCATCGGGCAAGATTCAGTACGCCAGTTCAAATCGGAGCCTTATGCTGAGAATGCCTTCGGCGTAATCGAGTGTGTACGTCTCGGTTACCTCTCCGACGAAGCCGCAAACAAGATGATTATAGAGCCGACACAAGACGAGAACGACCACCGTTCCCGCTTTGTGAGCGATGCTGTGCCTCGAATCAAAGAACTTACCGCCTGCAATCCATACTTCCTTATGATATTCATGGACAAGATGGTAGCATATATGAACAGACGCAGGATTAACCGAGCCACAGAGAACGATGTAGAAAAAGTTTTATCAGAATACCTATCAGATATTAACGACAGCTACGACAGCGTCTTCCACAGCCTCCTATCTGCTGACAATTCGTTTGGAGACGATTGGAAAAACGACACCAAAATGGTGCTCCGACTTATCGCCCAGGCAATGGAACGTAAAGATATCGAGGGCAGAACCGAAACAGGACTCGTTAGGGATGCGGCCAAACTTGATCCACCCTTGGACGAGGACCGCACCCTCTGCATTATTGATGACCTGAAGGAACGTGAAGTGATAGAACAGAAGGATGGCGGCTACTATAACATTCGAATCATCATGTTCCAACGGGCACTCCTCGCCATTTCCATTGATTCGCGTAGACGTCGTTTGCAACGGCAGGCACTCAATGCGACGCAGACCACCCAACCCACGAAAGTACCTGCCCCCCCGCAGACCCGGACCGAAGCCGTTGTTGTCACAGCCACTCGGCTGTCCGACGCGCTGATAGGTACAGGGGCACCTGTGACGGGAGAACGCTTTGTGGGCCATCAGGCAGAATTAGACAATATTGTACATCAATTCTACGAAGATGAACGTGGGCAGAATTTCAGCATCCACGGGTTGCCCCGCATCGGGAAAACATCACTCCTCAAAAACGCACGTGAAATCTACCGCAACGGAGAAAATTTCAACCCCAAGCACCTGACACCGTATATTTCTATGGACCAGCGAAGTTCCATCACTGACGTGTATATGGGGATGATGAGCGAGATGATGAATGAGGTAAGAGAGAACAACCTGGATATTAACGGTTTGGGTGAAATACTTAAACAGAGGATGGAAGCTGTGCAATACTCATCACCAGCTGATGCATTCTCTGGATTCATCAAAGAACTTACCAAAGCAGGCATTTCAGTAAGGATGGTGCTTGACGAATTTGACAATATCATAAAACTTTGTCGAGTTGGAGGGAAGTTGGACGACACGTCCCTAATCAGTATTTTTGCACGTTTACGTTGTGTAGCCACAGGCGACAAGGATGGGATGCAGTTCCGAATGGCAATTATTTCACGAAACAATCTAACTGAACTAGAGCCAGACAATGACATGTCAAAAATATGCGGCATCTGCACTACGATAGATTTCAAGCCATTCAACATTGCAGAGAAGCAATTGTATTGGAATCGCCTAAAGGACATGGACAAGGCCGGCATCATCACCGACGAACTAATAAAATTTGTTGAGGACTATGCTGGAGGTGTGCCCAACTGGCTAGATGTGGTGAACAAGGAGGTCTTTACAAACTATGGGAAAGACGAACTTATTTTGGTCCGCATCAGAACGAATCTTGTTGAAACACAATACAAGTCAGTCTTTTCAATGCTTGCCAATAGTAGTAGTCTATCCTCCAATAGAACTCTTGACTCCAAGCTTATGCAGGTCATTGTCGGCCCACAAGTCGACCTGAACCTTGACGACGTGGATCGGCTCCGCAATTACGGCATCATAGAAGAAATACTCATGCCAGACAACTCCATACATTATCATTCTTTATCCCCACAGTTCGAGGACTATCTTCGCCACAAACAAAATGTCGTTCCCCTATGGGAAAACATTACATATTTCGAGCAGGCCATGCGTGATATTTACAAAAAAAACTTCCTGCCACAATGCTATCCTGGCAATTGGGAAGACACTTACGGGCGTGAGGTACTCAAAAATCGTATGGACAGGCTCCGTCATGACCGCAAACGTACTCAAGACCTCTTCGGCGTGCACGACTACAACAGTCATCTTGTGGACTATTTCTACATCAGCGACTTTGCAACACTTGTCGAACACGATTGGGATTGGTTCAAACAAGTGTTTGGAGGCAATCCTGATGACAAGGAACGTGTAAAAGAACAGATGACACATATTGCAAACTGCCGCAATCCACTCGCTCATTCCAACGGGGTATTTCTCTCTGCCGAAGACCGAGAGAAGGCAGACCGCTATATAAAAAGCCTAATGACGATGATAGAAAGGTTCAAACAGTGAACATCTAAAGCAACTCATTCAGTTCAGGGAGGCCGGGCATCAGCCGGCCTTCTTTCGTGGCCACGCAATCGACCTTGGCCGTGCAGCAGAGCTTGTTGTCGGCGGCGCGGAAGATGGCCTGGTGGAAGACATATCGGATGCCGTCTTTCTCGGGCCGCAGGCGGCAGATGTACTCGTCGTCGGGTCGCAAAGGCACCTTGTAGGCGGCCTCGTAGCGGGCCACCACCACGTCGATGCCCCGCTCGTGCAGCTCGTTGAAGGTCACGCCGCGGCTGATGATGTAAAGGTGGCGCGAGTGTTCGAAGTAATGCTGGTAGTTGGCATTGTTGACGATGCCCTGCAGGTCGCACTCGTAGTCGCGCACATGGTCCCGATTTTCAAAGATATATTCCATGCATTAATAACGCCCCGCCCTGCCGTTTTAGTATGCCGCTGCCCCGCATTTTCTCCGACGGTTCTTCGGCAGTTCTTCGACAGTTCTTCGACATTTATCGAAGAACTGTCGAAGAACTGCCTATAATCACTTGAAAAACAGCCAGAGGAAAAATAAATAGAACTATATGGATTTTTATTCGTATCTTTGCACATTGTTTTCTGAATGTTAAACAAATTCAAGATAGTATGACACAAACTGGTATCAAAACCTTGCGAGACAACGCCGCCATGCGTTGGATTGCATTGCTGCTGCTGGCTCTGGCCATGTTCTGCAGTTACGTATTTATGGACATCCTGTCGCCCATCAAGGACCTGATGCAGGAGACCCGCGGCTGGGACAGCGCCTCGTTCGGCCGCATGCAGGGCGCCGAGGTGTTCCTCAACGTCTATGTGTTCTTCCTCATCTTCGCAGGTATCATCCTCGACAAGATGGGTGTGCGCTTCACGGCTGTGCTCTCGGGCGCTGTGATGCTCGTCGGCGGTCTGATTAAGTTCTACGCCGTGAGCGACTACTTCGTCGGCACCGGCCTCGAGCGCTGGTTCACCGACAACCTGAACTGGAACGGCAACCTGCCCGTCATCGGTGCCATCCTGCCCTTCTGCGCCGGCATGCCCGCCTCGGCCAAGCTGGCCGCCTGCGGCTTCATGCTCTTCGGCTGCGGCTGCGAGATGGCCGGCATCACGGTGAGCCGCGGTATCGTGAAGTGGTTCAAGGGTCGCGAGACGGCTCTGGCCATGGGCAGCGAGATGGCCCTCGCCCGTCTGGGTGTGGCCACCTGCATGATTTTCAGCCCCTACTTCGCCAAGCTGGGCGGCGAGGTGCATGTCGACAACGCCGTCAAGTTCGGCGTCGTGCTCCTCTGCATCGCCCTCATCATGTTCATCACCTACTTCTTCATGGACAAGAAGCTCGACAGCCAGACCGGCGAGGCCGAGGAGAAGGACGACCCCTTCAAGATCAGCG
>CAMJJD010000021.1 GCA_946406015.1 uncultured Bacteroidales bacterium
GGGCCAGCTCGACGTTGATGCGGCGTATGGTGCTGCCCTTCTCGTCCTTGGCGGCGTATGTGCGGCGTATGGCCTCGACCATGTAGTTGGCGTCGTTGCGTGGGCTCTCGCCACAGATGAGCAGGGCGCGCTTGTGGCCCATGCGCAGCAGCTGCAGCGTCTCGGCCTCAATCTCGTCGAGGGTCAGTATCTTGCGCTTCAGCGCCTTGTTGTCGCGACGGAAGCCGCAGTAGACGCAGTTGTTCACGCAGGCGTTGCCGGTGTAGATGGGTGCGAAAAGCACCAGGCGGCGGCCGTAGATCTCGTTCTTCGCGTACTCGGCGGTGTCGAGGATTTTCTTGATACCGGCTTCGTCTTTGACGTTCAGCAGGTGTGCTACATCCTGCAGGTTCAGTCCCTTCAGCTGGCGCGCCTTGTTCAGGATGTCGTTCAATTCGCCCTCGGATGGAGCTGGTTGGTCAATCATCCCGTAGAGCTTGTCGCGATCGATGAAATTCTGATGTTTCATGGAATTATTGTTTTAGAATTAATTTTTACTTTTCAATTTTTAGTGACGACGGCCTTGCATTCCACCTGCGGCAGGCGGCCCAACTGGCCGGTGAGGGCGTTGATTTGGTTCACCGTACCCTCGACAATGAGCGAGATGACGGCGACCATGCTGTCGTGGAATGGCAACCCCTGCCGACAGAGTATAATATCCGCATGTTCAGAGAGAATCTGATTGATGTTTGCAGACTGCAAACGCTCCTTTATGAGTATAGTAATTGTTCCTATTCGCTTCTCCATCAGGTGTTAGGCTTTTGGATTAGACAATGGGTTATCGGATGCAAAAATACAAAATGTTTTTAATCTAGCAAATATTATTTTTCATGAGGGTTTTTCTGCTGACTGCATTTTGCAAAAAAAAGGAGGTTCATCATGATGAACCTCCTTCGGGTGGTGGCATCGACTGGATTTGAACCAGTGACGCAAGGATTTTCAGTCCTTCGCTCTACCAACTGAGCTACGACGCCATCTCTTGGTTTGCGGGTGCAAAATTACTAACTTTTCGCAAACTGGCCAAATTTTTTTTAGCTTTTTGCGTCCTCTATTTCTGTTCTCTTTGATTTAGAGTGCTTTGGTGCCAGAAAAAGTTGGTCGATGAGCAGCCATGTAACGCCGATGGTGACTGCAGAATCGGCTACATTGAAGATGGCACTGAAGAATTCGAAGTGCTGTCCGCCAACAAACGGTATCCAATGTGGCCAAGTGGTCTCAAACAGAGGGAAATAGAACATGTCGACCACTCGTCCCTGGAGGAAGGGGGCATAGCCGCCTTCGGGTGGGAAGAGTGTGGCAACGCTGTAGTAACTCTCATTGAAGATGAGTCCGTAGAAGCAACTGTCGATGATGTTGCCCAAGGCACCTGCCAGTATGAGGATGAGGCTGACGATGAGTGATGTTCGTTGTCCTTGACGGATGTATTTCGCTATGAGCCATGCGATGAAGGCTGAAGCGGCGATGCGGAAGAGGGTGAGGATGTATTTGCCGGTGACGCCGCCGATGGCGGTGCCGAAGGCAAAGCCTTCGTTCTCTACGAAATGCAGGCGGCACCAGGTGCCTATCAGGGGTATGTCTTCGCCCAGCTGCATGTGGGTTTTGACGAGTATCTTCACCACCTGGTCCACTACCAGGATTGCGACGATGAGGATGACGGCCAGTCGGGTCAGTTTCTTTTTATCCATTTGTTGCTCTTTGGTTTATCTGTTCTATCAGTTCGTCGTACCATTCGGTGCCGAAGCGTCGGATGAGGGGCTCTTTCAGGGTGATGTACAGCGGGTCTCCGTGGCCTTTGGCGCATTGGCAGATGTCCCATTGGTGGTAGTTGACGGCGGTGAATTCACCGTAGTCTTCGACGCGGATGGGGTAGAGGTGGCAGCTGACGGGCTTGGGAAATTGAAAATTGAAAGTTGAAAATTGATGATTCTTTTCTCGGTAGGCTTTCTCGATGGCGCAGAGGGCGCAGCCATCGTCGCCGTAGGTGATGTAGGCGCATGCGCTGCCGTCGATGAGGGGGGTGCCCAGGTCGCCGTCGTTGTCGCGCACCGCCACGCCCTGCTCGCGCACGGCGGCGATGCCTTCCGGCGTCATATAGGGCTCCACCTCGGGGAGCAAGGCTTCCAGGGTGGCCACCTCTTCTTCGCGTAGCGGGGCTCCGCTGTCGCCATCGATGCAGCAGGCTCCTTTGCAGGTGGCCAGGTCACAGCAGAAGCGCTGGTCGGCGATGTCGTCCGACACGATGGTGTTGCCTACGATGATCATTTCAGGGTTTCTATTATCTTGTCCGCAAGCACGGCGGCGAGTTTATACTTCGATTCCACGGTCCATCCGGCTACGTGGGGGGTGAAGACGCAGTTGAAAGTTGACAGTTGAAAGTTGAAAGTTGAAAGTGTGTCGGCTTGCATGTTTTCGTCTTCGAGCACGTCGAGGGCGGCGCCGCGCACCTTGCCGCTCGCCAGTCCGGCCACCAGAGCTTCGGTGTCGACCACGGCACCCCGCGAGGTGTTGAGCAGGAAGAATGGCTTTTGCATGGCGTCGATGAAAGCGGCGTCGAGGTAGTGGTGGGTCTCGGCGGTCAGAGGGACATGGAAAGAGACCACGTCGGCGCAACGCTGGAGCTCGGCGAGGGAGAGGGAAGAGGCTTTAAGGTCCTTGAGGTCCTTAAGGTCTTTAGGGTCATAGTAGACGATGCGGCAGCCGAAGCCGCTGAGGCGCTTGGCGAAGGCCTGGCCCATGTTTCCGAAGCCTATGATGCCCACGGTGAGGTTGCCTAGTTCGTGGCCGCGGTTCTCCTCGCGGTGCCAGAGTCCGCGGCGCACCTCGGCATCGGCTCGGGCGATGTTGTTGAGTAGCGCCAGCAGCAACCCCACGGTATGTTCGCCCACGGCGTCACGGTTACCCTCGGGACTGTTGAGACAGCGGATGCCCTTCTGCTCGGCATAGTCCACGTCGATGGTTTCCATGCCGGCACCCACGCGGCCGATGCAGCGTAGCGAGGGGCAGGCGTCGATAAAAGGCCGGTCAATGATGACCTTGCTGCGTACCACCAGCCCGTCGCATCCCTGGGCGGCATGCAGCAAAGAGCGGTAGTCGTGGTCGGGTTCGACGCTGACGTCGTAGCCTGCTTGGCACAGGCGTTCCTCCAGGATGGGGTGGGTGCGGTCGGAAATCAGTATGCGTGTCATGGACGGTAGACGGTGTGATGGGTGAATACTTTGCGGTTGCTGACTCCGAAGATACCGATGCCACCTTCGATGTTGGAGTGGACCTGGACGGGTTCGGAGAGAAGGTTGAGCAGGGCGTCGTTGTCCCTGGCGGCCTGGCGGGTCTTGAGGTAGAGGTAGGTGTCGTGGCTCACGCTGCCCACTTCGAGAATATAAGTGCAGTGGATCTCGTAGGTATAGTTGTCGTAGTCGGCGCCGTAGTAGTATCCTGCGACAGGATTGTAGGTGTTGAGCTCGATGGTGTGAGTGTGGCCGTCGAGGCGTTCGTCGTTGAATAGGAGCTGTTGGCCGTAGTAGGTGGACATCCCCATCTCACCGATCATGTCGATGACATTCATGTCGGTGACCACGAGCGGGTCGTCGCATTCGAAAGTTGTCTCGGAGTCGTAGATGGTATCGATCTGGATAGGCAGGCTGTCGATGCTGTAGTAGGTGAGGTAGATGGTGTCGAAGCGGGTGAGGGTGATGTAGTAGTAGTCGTTGCTGGCAGCGCGGTCGGTGATGGTGGCGAAGAACGAGAGGGCGTTCGAGGGATTGTCGATGTCGAGTGCAGGAAAGCTGACCTCGCCGACGAGGGGCTCGGCGGGGACGGTGGCTTCAGCGCTGACCGAGGGCCGTCCCGGCATGTCGATCTGCAAGGTGAGGCGGTCGCCGCCCTGGGGGCTGTAGGGGAGGATGTAGCGGTCGTCGACGAGGCTGGCGTTGTAGACGGTGCCGTTGGCGGTGAGGGTGACGGTGGCGTCGGCGATGCGCGGGAATCCCTCCTCGTCGGTGTGGGGACCGAAGACGGGACGGCTCTCGGTGATGCCGATCGACAGGGGGGCGCCGGTGGTGCCCAGGGCGTCTACGACGAGTCGGGGCTCCATGTCCTCGATATCGATGACTATCTGCTTCTCGCAGGCTGTCAGCAGGCCGATGGTGACCAGTAGGGGAATGAGGAGTTTCTTCATGGCGCTTTAGAATTTATATATGTATGAGACCGACGGCAGGATGGGGAACAGCGAGCGCTGGTAGAGACCGGTATAGGTGGAACCGTCGCGGTAGGAATAGGTGGTCTTGGGGTAGATGAGGAAAGGATTCTGGCGGTTGTAGAGGTTGTAGACGCTGATGTTCCAGGTGCGGATGCCATGTTTTTTCTGCTTGTGGAAGTTGACGCTGATGTCCATGCGGTGGTAGGCCGGCAGGCGGAAGTTGTTGCGGCTTTCGGCGAATTCGAGGCTGCCGCGCCAGCTGTCGTCCTCGATTTGCTGCATGGCTAGGGTGGCGGTGTTGCCGGTGCTGTAGACCCATGTGATGCCTGCGTCGAAGCGGTTGTTGGGCTTGTACTGCAGGGCGATGCTGATGTCGTGGATGCGGTCGTACTTGGCCGGGAAGGGGCGGCCTCCATTGAGCTCTTCGCCCGGGCTGTCAAACTGGCGCAGGGTGCGGCTCCAGGTGTAGCCCAGCCAGCCGGTGATTTCGCCGAAGCTCTTTTGGGCCAGGAACTCGATGCCGTAGGCCCATCCACGGCCCATGCACACCATGTCCTCCCAGCCGGTGCTGTTGCCCAGGAAGGTGGATCCAGGTTTGTATTCCAGCAGGTTGTTCATCCATTTGTAGTAGCCTTCAACGCTGAAGTCGATGAGTGAGCGCCAAGAGTAGACGACCCCGGCGGCCACCTGGTGCGAGTTCATGGGCTCGATGCGGGCCGTGACCGGCACCCAGAGGTCGGAGGGAAGCGAGATGTTGCTGTTGGAAAGAAGGTGCATATACTGCGTCATGTAGCTGTATCCGGCCTTGACTGAGAGGTCGTCGCTGAGGAGCAGGCGTCCGCTGAGGCGGGGTTGCACGGAGGGGTAGAAGCGATCCTGCACGAGGAAACCTGTTAGAGCCAGGCCACCGTCAATCTTCAAGCTTTCGGTGAGGCTCCAGTCGTCCTCGGCGTAGAGCGATATCTCGCCCGCCGAAACGGTACTCTCGCCCACGGTGCGGCTGAAGGGAGCCTCATCCGTGGCGCTGGAGTTGACGCTCTGCACCTGCGGGCGGAAGAGGTGATGCGTGAGGACGGCGCCGAACTTGACGGCGTGATCCGGCGAGGAAGCGTAGTCGAAATCCACACGACCGGTCAGGTCGCTGATGCCGGAGCGGAGGGTGATGTCGGCCTGCTCGTTATAGAGCTGCCCCTCTTCGATCCATTCCTCCTCGACGCCCAGGCCGAGGCGCTGGCGATAGCGCGTGAAGGAACCCGTGACGTTCATGAAGAGCTTGGGCGTGAGCTCGTAGTTCCAGCGCAGCGAGGTGGCCAAGTTGCCCCACTGGTAGCCCAGTTTGATGTGCTCCTTGCCGAGTTCCTGCTCGTTGGAGCGGAAGCGCATATAGGCCTCGTCGTCGCCGGAGTACCACATGGCGTAGAGGCGCGAGCGGTCGCTGAACTTGTGCGTCACTTTGGCGTTGAGGTCGTAGAAGTAGTAGCCGGCATTGGCTGTGCCCTGGCCTTCGGTTTCGCTGAGGGCCACGGCCATGATGATGGGCTGGATCAGCAAGTCGCCGTAGGTGCGCCGCAGCGAGAGGCTGAGGGTGGTTTTCTCCTTGATGATGGGGCCTTCTACGTTGACTTTGGCGCTCATCAGGCCCACAGAGAGGCCGCCGTGCCACGAGCGGTCGTTGCCGTTGTTGGTGGTGATGTCGAGCACGCTGGAGATGCGGCCGCTGAAGCGGGCGGGAAAGGAACCCTTGTAGAGGGTGACATTCTTGATGGCGTCGCCATTGAAGGCACTGAAAAAGCCGCCCAAGTGGTTCACATTGTAGAGCGGCACTCCGTCGAGCAGGAAGAGGTTCTCGTCGGCACCACCGCCGCGCACGTAGATTCCGCTCATGCCTTCGGTGCCGCTCTGCACGCCGGGCAGCAGCTGTATGGCCTTCAGCACATCGGTTTCGCCGAAGATGACCGGCACCATCTTCAGCTGTTCCACCGGTACCTCGATGGCACTCATCTGGCTCACCTGTGGACTGTTGATGCGCTCTGCCGTAATGGTGACTTCGTCCAGTTCGACTGAGGGTGACAACGCGATGTTGAGTTGACGGTTGCCTCGGAGCGACATGTTCCGATGTTCGGTTCGGTAGCCGATATAGCTGATTCTCAGCAGTGCAGTGTCTTCTTTTAGAGTCAGCGTGTATCGTCCATAGGCATTGCTGACAGTTCCTTTCCCACTCGTTTCGTCCAATATGGTGGCTCCAATGAGGGTCTCGCCGGTCGTGGCATCGGTGATGGTGCCGCTCACTGTCTGGCAGATGGCGATAAAGGGGCTTAGTAGTAGCGAAACTAGTATGAGGAAACGTTTCATGATTTAGTGTCTGATAGCATCGTCTTCTTCGTCGAAGTCTTTCTCCATCGCTTCCACCACTTTCTGGGTGTGGAGTTTCTTCTTCTTGCTTTTCTGATGCTCATTGATGGTCTCGCCGGCCACGATGCCCATAGGTACGGCGATGATGGAGTAACCGAGCAGCATGACGAGCACAGCGATGAAGCGGCCTCCGGGGGTGATGGGGACCACGTCGCCGAATCCCACCGTGGTGATGGTCACCACAGCCCAGTAGATGCCGGTGAGCACGTTGTCGAAGGCGGGATTCACCTCGCCCTCGATGGAGTACATCATGGTGCCCATGATGACAGCGGCCACAAAGACGAAGAGCATGAATACGCCTATGCGCAGGGCGCTGTTTTTCAGGGCATCCATCAGTTGGGTGCTGGCCTCCTGGAAGCGTTGCAGCCGGAAGATGCGGAAGATGCGCATGGTGCGCAGCAGGCGCAGCACGGTGAGGGCCTGTCCTGTGGGCCAGAAGAGGCTGAGGTAGGCAGGGAAGATGCTGATGAAGTCGATGATGCCCCAGAACGAGGTGACGTATTTGACGGGGTGTTTCAGGCAGTAGATACGCAGGTAGTATTCGAAGGTGAACAGCAGGGTGAAGCCCCATTCCAGTATCTTGATGACCCAGAACGAGAGACCGCGGTGGGCGCCAGAGATGATGGTGCTTGTGGAGCCGAAGAGGCTGTCGGCCACCAGCACCAGGATGTTGGCGATGATGGCAATCAGCAGCCACACGTCGAAGGTCTTGCCGGCCGGCGTGTCGCTTTTGAAGATAATCTCGAATATCTCGCGTTTGCTAATGTCGCGGTGACGTTTGGGGAGCAGCCAACTAAATAGTATTTTGTGCATCACATTGCCGATGCCGTCGATAATTTGACGACACACATGGCGCCAGTTGACATTGCGGAACCATGTCGCCAGCCGATGCAGCAGCCCCTTTATTCTTTCAGATAGTTTCATATTCTTTCGTAATAAAGCAGGTTCTCATGTTGTGGATTGAATACCTCGCGCGCCACCTCCTGTATCATAGCGGGTGTTATGCGGCGGTACTCATTCGGCTCTTGGTTTGTCAAATCAGTGTCGCCTAGCCATGTGTAGTGGCACAGAGCCAGGGCTCGGTCCGAAGCTTTGTATTGCGAGAAGACGAAGGTGTTCTCGTATTTGTTTTGTACTTTCTGCAACTCATAGTCGCTCACCCCTTCTTCGACCAGGGCGCGTGCTTCACGTCGCAATGCCTCGGCGGCCTCGTCAGGAGTCACTCCCTCCTGCAGTTTGGCGCTGAGCACCAGCAGACCGGGTCCGGCTTCGCCGCTGATGCAGGCGTCGGCTTCGGTCATCAGTCCCTGCTCCAGCACCAGTCGGCGGTGCAGACGGCTCGAGGTGCCGTTGCCAAGGATGTCGCTGATGAGGTCGCAGGTGCGGAATTGACCGCTCCAGCGGTCGCCCATGGGGTAGGCCAGGTAGACCATCGTCGCCGGCACCTCGCGCTCCACCCGCAGGAAGCGGGATGTCGTCTGCTCGGGCTCGAGGGGATAGGTCCTAGGACTCCTGGGACTCTCAGAACTCCTGGTGGATTGCCAAGCCTCTTCCACCTTCTGCAGCATCTCTTCGTGTTTCAGCGGTGCGGCGATGGCGAGGATGGCGTTGTCGGGACGGTAGAATCGGCTGTGGAATGCGCGCACGTCCTCCAGCGTGGCTTCGCTGACATGTCGTATGTCGGCTCCGATGGTGGGCCAGCGGTAGGGGTGCACCGTGTAGCACAGCGGCCTCAGCAGCAGCCATGTGTCACCATAGGGTTGGTTGGTGTAGCGTTGGTTGTACTCTTCCGTGACCACATGCTGCTGCACCTCCAGAGCCCGTTGGCTGATGTCGAGGTGCGCCATTCGGTCAGCCTCCAGCCGTAACGCCGTGGGCAGCCCCTCGGCGGGCAGGGTCATATAGTAGTTGGTATAGTCGCAGGTGGTGAAGGCGTTGTCTTCGCCCCCCAGTCCGCTCACTATGGCGTCGAAGTCGGGCACCTCGGGGGTGCCGCCGAACATCAGGTGCTCGAAGAGGTGGGCGAATCCGGTCCGGCCGGGGTCTTCGTCGCGTGAGCCGACATTATAGAGCAGGTTCACCGTAGCCAGCGGTGTGTCCCACGCCTCGTGGGTCAGCACCGTCAGCCCGTTCTCCAGAGTATGTTTCTGATAACTAACCACGGCCCACTAACCACTTAACACTACTTCAGCAGGTTGCCCAGTATGTCGCGTGTGAGGGTTCGCGTGGCGGCGCTGGTGGTGTTCTTGATAATCTTCTGTCCCATCGACTTGCTGCTCTTGGTCTTCTTGCCGCTCACGGCATCGCTCACGGCGGTACCCGCGGCGGTGGCCAGCGTGGCGGTAGCGGCGGTGAATACAGCCTTCAGCAGCTTGCTGCCGATGCCTTTCTTCCGGGGGGCGGATTTCTCCTGTTTTGCGGGTGTCTCCGCTTTCTCTGTAACGTCAGGAAGGTCCGGAGTTTCGGGAACGGCCAGTTTTTCCGATTCTTTCAGCAGCATCTCGAAGGCGCTCTCGCGGTCCACCATCTTGTCGTATTTTCCGTAGATGCGGCTGCTGCGTATGATGTCAGCGCGCTGGCTTTCGGTGATGGCACCTATCTGGCTCAGCGGGAAGAGAATCTGGGCACGTTGCACCACGCAGGGAGCTCCCTTTTCGTCGAGCAAGCTCACCAGCGCCTCGCCGGTCTCGAGGGCCATGATGGCCTCGTCGGTCTTGAATGCGGGGTTGGCGCGGAATGTCTCAGCGGCAGCCTTCACAGCTTTCTGATCTTTGGGGGTATAGGCACGCAGGGCATGCTGCACGCGGTTGCCCAGCTGGCCGAGGATGCTGTCGGGGATATCGGTCGGATTCTGGGTGACGAAATAAATGCCCACGCCTTTGGATCGGATGAGTCGTATCACCTGCTCAATCTTGTCCACCAAGGCTTTCGAGGTGTCTTCGAAGAGCATGTGGGCCTCGTCGAAGAAGAACACTAGGCGCGGTAGCTCTTGGTCGCCCACTTCGGGCAGGGTGGAGTAAAGTTCCGAGAGGAGCCACAGCAGGAAGGTGGAGTAGAGCTTGGGCTGCAGCATCAGTTTGTCGGCGGCGAGCACATTCATGATGCCCTTGCCTCCTTCGGTCTGCAGCAGGTCGTAGATGTCGAAGCTCGGCTCGCCGAAGAAGCGGTCGGCTCCCTGTGCGTCGAGCTGCAGCAGCGAGCGCTGGATGGCACCTATCGTGGCGGTCGAGATATTTCCATACTGGGTGGTATACTCTTTGGCGTGCTGGGCCACATAGTCGAGCATGGCCCGCAGGTCCTTCATGTCCAGAATCAGCAATCCCCGTTCGTCGGCGACGCGGAACACGATGTTCAGCACGCCGTCCTGCGTCTCGTTCAATCCCAGCAGGCGGCTCAGCAGTTGCGGGCCCATCTGGCTCACTGTAGCGCGGATGGGATGCCCTTGTTCGCCCATCACGTCGAAGAAGCGCACAGGGCAGGCTTGGAACTCAGGGGTGGGGATGCCGAACTTGTCTTTACGTTTCTCGATGAAACCGCTCATCTGACCGGCCTGGCTGATGCCGCTCAGGTCGCCTTTCATGTCGGCCATGAAGCACGGTACGCCGGCCTGGCAGAAAGTCTCGGCCATCACCTGCAGGGTGACGGTCTTGCCGGTGCCCGTGGCGCCGGCTATCAATCCGTGGCGGTTGGCCATCTTACCGACAAGCGCCAACGGCCCCTCGTCGCAGTGGGCTATATACAGCCCTTGTTCCTTTGAATACATATCACTATTGGTTTGGAATACTCTCCGCCTTGGCGGAAATCTTGAAAATCTTGGAAATCAAGCAAACGGATTTGCTGTAATTTCACAAGATTGATATAACCCGTACATATCTTGGAAATCCGTGATAATCTTCAGGATTTCCAAGATTTCGCGAAGCGGGAGACAAATCAGAACGTCCAGTTGAAGCCCAGGCGCAGCATGGGGCTCTCCCAGCGGAGGGTTTCCATCAGGGTGTTCAAGCCGGCATAGAGGGTGCGCACGCGGCTGGTCGTCGGCAGCATCACGATGTTGCCGTCCTCATATTCAAGGTCGCCCTCGTTGTCGTAGTGCGGTCTCAGATGGTCGTCGGTCTGACGGGCGTCGACATAGCCTACGCTCAAGAAGTCAAGGCTCAGTTCAGCGCTGAGGTGGGTCGAAAATTCGTAGGTCAGCGTCGGACGAAGGCTCACGCCCCACGAGAACGTCTTCAGGCTGTCACAAGTCTGCGGCATCTCCAGGTACTCGCCATTGTTGCGGAACGGAGTGTTGAAGCTCTCGTCGAAGCGGCGGTAGCCCGTCGTCGTCACATTGCCCTGCAGCAGCAGGTGGAAGTGCATGTTACCATATTTCAAGAACTCCCATTTCACCTGGGGTGCCACCGTCCAGCCCGTCTGCTGCATGAGCAGCTGGCGGTTGTCGACCACACGCGGCATGCCTTCGAAGGTGATGGCACTGTGCAGGTAGAATGTGTCTGCGCTGAAATTCTGGTAGTTGCCAGCCACGCCGACATACAGGCGGGGAGTCACCTTATAGCCTAGTTGCAGACCGCCAAGCCAGTTGGCTCCTTGGATATAGTTCTCGGTATCGAAGGTCTGAGTGTTCTTCTGCCAGTGGTAGCCACCTTGAATGCCTACCACTACCTGAGCGTTAGCTACCGTCATAATTGCCACTGCGGCAAGGAGAAAAGCTATTTTCTTCATTGTTTTTACGATTATTTACAAATTGCAAAGATACTACTTTTTTTCAATTCGCACAAAAAAAATGTTCCGTGCAGTAGGGACCCGGTGTGCCGTGTCCGCCGGAATAAGCCCGCTCGCCAGCGGACACGGCACACCGTATCCCTACGGCATTGTTGGGCGATAAAATGCGCTACGGTGTGATTGTTAATACGTGTTAAACAGGTATGCTAAACTTTCTTAATGATGCGTTGCCGAAAGAGTGGAAAACAGCCCTTGAAGACGTTCTGTTTTTGATTTGTTTGAGATGTAACGGTCAGATATTCAATATAAATGCCTTGTGAAATGGGGTTAAAACCATCACAACTCCAGTAATAGTCCGTGGCAACTCCGATACAACTCCGATGATGGTCCGACTGCAATCGGTGTTTTTACGGTGATGATACGTTGTTGTTGCATAGATGCTGCGAACTTTCATAATAACTGTTAAATGTCGGAGTTGTGGTTGTTAAACGTGGTGCTTTTATTTCGAGTGCACAGAGTCTGGTTTCTGTGACAGCTGAAACCGATTATGCGTGTGGACAAAGCGTCCTTCCGGTCCATGCAAAACGAGGTATTCTGTCTCTGGTATGTTGCTTTTTATTCTATAATTTAAAATAATTATGTATCTTTGCCACATTGTTCTCCTCTGTCCTTCTTGTGTAGAGGGTTGATTGTGTGTGCGGTATTGCGAGGGCAGGGTGGGGTGAATTGTAATAAAATGGATGAAATGACTACTATGAAACGATATAGATATCTTTTGGCGGTGCTGTTCGTCTTGCCGGCTGTAATGGGACAGTCTGTGGTCAGGGCGCAGTCTTGGAATATGGTGGCTGCAGACACGGTTTTTATCGATGCCTGTACCTACCACACGGGTACCATCTATGACAACGGAGGTCCCACGGGCAACTACAGCAATAGTTTCACCGGCTGGGCTGTCATCACGGCCAATGCGGGGGTGGCCATCAGCCTTACAGGCGAGTATGCCACCGAAAGTGCCTCATATGACTGGATAGACGTGTGGGACGGCGATCCCACCACCGGCACCCAACTGTTGTACCACGCTGGCGGCACAGGTAGCCTGCCTGCGGGCATCACCGCTACCAGCGGTAGGATGACCATCAAGTTCCGCAGCGATGGAAGCGTGGTCAATACGGGATTTGCGTTGAACTATTCTCTCACAGGAGGATCCTTGAACGGACTGACGGTGAGTGCTGTCACCGATTCCAGTGCTGCGCTTTCGTGGAGCACTACTGAACCGGGTCCCTATCATGTGCTGCTCGACGACCATGAGGTGGGCGTTGCGGCGACTTCCATTTACAGTCTGACAAACCTCTATGCCTCGCGCCGCTACAGCGTGACGGTCTACCCCGAAGGACAGGCCGGCAACCGTTGTATGTACATGGGCGCCGAATTCCGTACGCCCTGCGGCATTACGAGGGCACCCTTGGTGGAGGATTTCAATGACATGACGGCCGAGCTTATGCCCTCTTGTTGGACCAAGAGCACCAACTTCGACGAGCTGGCCACCCAGCCCCGCTTGATAGACATGGGTGCCGAGGGCAATGCGCTGATGGTAAGTTGCGGAGGCAACAACACCGCCGGTCACTACGGCATGGTGATCAGCCCAGTCATCGCCGACTCGGGAAGTCAGTGGACGGTGGCGTTCGACTACCGTGTGAGCCACAGCAACACGGTGCTGGTGGTGGGCGTGTGCGACAGCGTGTCTCCAGAGTACCAGTACTATGGTTTCACTCCGTTGGAAAGTCTCAATGTGTCGAATACCAATGAGTGGCAGCACTATCGGGAGGTGCTCACTATCCCTGCGGGCGGTTGCCGGCTGGCATTCCGCATGTTGCAAAGCAGCCAGTCGGGCGTGGGTCGTATGGCTTATATCGACAATATCTCGATGGAGGATTGCGGTATCAACGAGGCGTGGACGTCGCAGACCGACACCACGTCGGTGCGGCTGAGCTGGACCCTGGTGGCGTCGCCGACAGTGAGCGTGGGTGTGCGTCGCGAGGGAATGGCTGTGGACGACACGGTGATAGCCAACGCTGTGTCGCCGCTGGTGGTCGACAATCTGTTGCCCGGCACGAACTACACGCTGCGCCTCTACCCCGAGTGCGACGGGACCTATGGCCTCACATATGCAGTGTCGGTGCATACCCTGGCAACGACAGATTTGAGGTCGAGCCTGTGTGAGAACCCGGTCAATGAAAACTTGTACCCATATGCGTTACGTGATGGTTGGGTAAGCGGTAGCACAAGCAACAACCATCCATATTTTTATTCTACGTATATTGGGTTGTATGATGGCAACTACTTGATTACACCACCGATGGCAGCCCTTGGTGGACAAGAGGTGTCGTTCACGTATTATGCTAGCAATTACGCTTCCTATTATAATAGCAGACTCATTATTGGTACTGTTACATATGCTGATGATTTTAGTTCGTTCACTCCGTTCGACACCATTGAAAACCTTCCGCGTAACAGGTGGTTAAGGGCAGTGACAGTCGTACCGACAGGAAATACAGACCGATTTGTTGTTATTCGCTTTCTGTCAGATTACGGAAATATGTGTGAGGTGAGAGATGTCAGTATAAATAGTTGTTCTATAGGCACTGCGCGTCTTGTGGCGATACATAGTGACAGCGTGACGGTAGCATGGGATGCCCTATCGACGCCTGGGGATACGGTACTTATAGGCTACCGTTACAACACGACCGCATCTTTCAACTACGATACGGTGGTGGGGGTGACGCAGCACACGCTGACAGGATTGAATCCCAACAACGATGTTTATATCCGCATACGACATTCCTGTATGGAGGAATGCAGTCTGTCGGATTGGCGTATCCACACGCCGAGACGGCCACAATATTATTGCGAGAACTTCGACGGGTCGTATAGTACGCTGTTTGGTAGTTATGGAAGCAAGTTCAATTGGTATAAACAATATACCAACAACTCATGCCCCGACACAAGTACCCGACACAGCCATTCGGGCGCGAGAAGCATCAAGATGGAATCCTCTACCAGTTATCCCCTCTTGTTGCCGTATATCGACAGCGTCGGAGGAAAGGTGCTTTCTTTCTGGGCTTTCAGCCTTGCTCCTTCGTCGAGAATTTTGGTAAGCAGTGCCCATCTCTACAATGTGTATGAGTACTCCAATCCTCCGTTTGACAGTTATTATTTCGACACTGTTGATATTGTGGGTGACAGTCGGTGGCACCACTACAGCGTAACGCTGCCCGATACCTTGACCGAGCGTGTTGCGTTGATGTATCAATTGGTGGGTAGTTCCAACCAAGGAATCTATAACCTGTGGCTCGACGATGTGCAACTTGGGTCGTGCGGCTATGGCAACTTCACTTTCGCCAACCTGACAGCCAACTCGGTCGACGTGGTGTGCCAGAGGGTGGGCGCCACGGCGGTACGGGTGCGGATTACTGGCGGTGGACTGGTGATTGACACTATCGGTGTGTCCGACACGATACACATCTCCGGTCTCGACCTGAGCACGCGCTATAGTTGCTATGTAGCTCCTATTGTTGGTGACGACACGCTCTGCCTGAGTTATGCCGGCTCGTTCCTTACTCCAGGGTTCCCCATGGATATTAGTTTAATACCGGCGTGTAACCCGTTTGAACAGGACGGAGTATTCCCTCAGGGGTGGATTTTCAGCGACAGCACGGCAATCAATATCGCCGATGGAACGATGCGTATCAATCCGGGTTCGTCGCCCGACACCATTTGGCTGCCTCCCTTCCAGGCTGCAGCATTATACATTTCCGCACGTGGTTTGAGCGGTAGCGACACCCTCTTTGTAGACGGCGACACCACGGTGCTTGACACCGTATGGCGCCACTACTGTTTCGAGCCCTCGACAGTGCCGGGCCATCACGTGGTGTTGCGTATTGTCACGGGAAGCGCCACGGGCGGCGTCCTGCTGGACAATGTGGGCTTCAGTGACTGCCCCATCGTCGACTTCACCCCTGAGGGCAACCGCCTGCACTGTCAGGTGAGGGGAGGATATGACTCAGAGTATCTGTTGACGTTGACTGATGACGATGGAAGAGACCTCTCTTACCATATCGACCAAAGCAATTTCACCATTGAGGATTTGCCATCGTCGACCCATTTCCTCGCGCGATGGCAGTGCCTGTACCGTGGCAGTGGCTGTATGCCGACTGTCGATGTGCAGACGGCAGGAGTGTCCTTACCGTACTGTATCGACTTTATGGAAAACAACGATAGTTTGCCCGATGGGTGGAAATGGAAAAAAGGAGGAAGTGGCGATTCATATAGTGTCTATAATACCTACCGCTATTTCAATTCTTCCTACAACTCCTCATACTCGCCCCAGTATCACCTATATAACCGCCACTGGAGCTATATCGTTCTGCCCGAAGTGGAGGACTATAGCAGTCTTTCTGTGGTAATGAATGCTAATCTGTATTCCGATTCAATCCGGTTGGAGATAGGTATGTTGACTAATCCGGCCGACACATCGACCTTTGTCAGTGCAGCCACCTTCAAACGAGGAGATATTCAGCCGTTAGAGGCTGACCTCAGCCAGCTGCCCCACGGGCGTGTGGCCATCCGCTTTATGGCGGGATACATCTACCTCTACAAAGTGCTGCTGATAGATGCTCCGATGATTACCCCGCACCTCTACCGCTATGACAGCCTGACCTTGGAAGCGGCCTACAACGACGATTATGCTTTGGAATACCTGTTTAACAGTAATAGTTCCTCCACCAATATCAACTACGCGTCTGCATCGACGGTAGCCGCAGATACATCGGTTTTCAATATAAGAGCTTACTACAGCAACTCCTATAGTTACCGCTATCTGCATGTGCGTCAGTTGAATGCCGATGGCGAAGCCGGCTGCTTCTCACCGCTGAACACTGTTCCCGTCCATCTTGCCAAAACGCTTCCATACTGCCAAGATTTTCAATCGAGCGGAGATTACGAATACCAGTTTGCCTATCACAGGACGAGCAGTTTTATATACAGAAATAGCACGTATAATAGCGTGACAAATTCGTATGACTATTACCTATATGACTATATTTCTTCACGGAGGTTTATTTCGTTCCCCTACTTCCTGACGCAGTCGGATTCGGCGGGCAGGCTGTCGGCACAGTTCCGCTACCGCTACGTCGCCTCGTCGGGCACGGCCAGCAAGACAGAGCTGGTGGCGGGTGTGCTGGTGGACGCCATCGACAGCGGCAGCTTTGTGCCAGTGGATACAATCTCTATGGTGCGCGACGGGGAATGGCACACCGCTGTGGTTGACTTCGCCCCTTATGAGGAGGCTGGCGGCTGGCTGTCGCTGAGCCCCCGCTACTATGGGGAGTACTACTACCTCTATCTGGACGACATACGTGTGGAGAACTGTCTGGCGGCTTTCAACGCCACGGCCACGCTCGAGCGCTATAACGTGGTGCGTATAGACAATACGAAAGACGAGAGGTTCTATGTAGAATATGGTCCGCAGGGCTTTGTGCGCGGCACGGGTACCCTGGCGGCTGTCGACTCCACTCCCTTCCACCTGGTGCTGGCACCCGAGACAGACTACGACTTCTACTTCTACTGCGACAGTACGGGTGCACCTTGTGCCAAGTCGCAGCAGGTGAGCACCCTGGCGCCGCCGCTCGACGTGCCGACCTGCGTGGACTTCGATACCTGCACCGTGAACCAAGGCCCGGCTTTCTGGACTCGCGTGACGGGGGCGACCATCGTCAGTGACACCCTTAGTCACAGCACTGGCAACTCGCTGATGGTGTTCGGCACAGTGGCTACCCCCGACATAAACATCGACTCGCTACAAGAGATAAGCCTGGGATTGTGGGTGATGACCACCGAACCAGGCACACGCCTGATGGTGGGGTCGATGAGTACGCCTGCCGACGTGGCAACCTTCCACAACATGAAGACCATCGTGCCTGAGCAGGTGGGGGTGTGGGAGCACCACTTTGTGAGTTTCGCCAACGCGCCTGCCAATGCCCACTTCATAGCCCTGCGTAATTCGGCGGGCGACAGCCGCACGCTTTTTGTCGACGACCTGCACTTCACTACTTGTGCAGCATTCGACCTGCATGTGGACCATCTGGACAATAACACGATAGACCTCTCGTGGAGCAGGGTAGGGGCACCATCGATCAGTTTCACCGTGGTCGACGAGGGGACGCCCTCGGCTTACACGCCTGTGGCCGACACCCTGTCGATACCCATTACGCCGCTGCACGGCTACACCATCGCCATGCACAGCGCGTGCGCCTCGACGCTGGCCTGTAATGTGGACTACGACGACACCATCCATATCGTGGCCCCAGTGGAAGGCACGGGCTGCGTGAACTCGACTGACCTGCGGTCGCCGCAAGCCGTCTTCTACAGTGGCTCGTACCAGAATCCATACTCCGTAGCCGGTGCCGTGGACCGCGGGTCACGCAGTCCAGACAGCCGACATACAGTATGCTACGACACCACCGAGCGCGACCCGCGCACAGGGGGACTGTTGCGCACTATTCCCGAGGGCTACACCAGTAGTGTGCGTCTGGGTAACTGGAATACCAATATCACCGCACCCGAGGCCGAGGGCGTCATCTATAGCCTGATGGTCGACACGACGAGTTTCAACCTGTTGATGATGCGCTATGCGGCCGTGTTGCAAGACCCCATGCACGCCGCATCGGACCAGCCGCGCTTCCGTCTGGAACTGCTCGACTCGGCCTTCAACCTGATAGACCCGGTGTGCGCCGCGGCTGATTTCATAGCCAACCGCAATCTGGGCTGGAACGAGGCTCCGGACAACGTGCTGTGGAAAGATTGGACGCCGGTGGGCATTGATGTGTCGGCCTACGCCGGTCAGCAGGTGTATGTGCGTTTGACGACCTACGACTGCAACGAGGGCTCGCATTATGGTTATGCCTATTTCACGCTGGAGTGTATGCGTAAGTCTATCGATGCCGAGACCTGCGGCGATGTGGACAGCAACCGCTTCACGGCACCGGCGGGATTCAACTACCGTTGGTATACTGCTACTTCACCGGCAACTATCAGTACCGAACGCACTTTGGTGGTGCCAACAGCGGCAATGGCTACCTACTTCTGTGACCTGTCGTTTGTGGGGAATGCCTCCTGTAGCTTTACTCTCAGTGCTTTCGGCGGTCCACGTCTGCCACTGGCACGGGTCGATACAACCGTTACCATCACCGACTGCCACTTTGATGTGCAATTCACCAACACGAGTACCGTGAGTCCAGACGGCATTACCCCTGCGCCCACAAATGAGCAGGTGGAGTCGGCCTATTGGGACTTTGGCAACGGGGAAACCTCCAACAGCTATCATGGACACACTGTGTACGACACCATTGGCACCTACACGGTGACCTTAATTGTTGGCATCAGCGGAGGACAATGTACCGACACACTGGTATGGCCTATGCGTGTCGAGCCACCCACATGGCCCTACATCGTCGGCCCCGATTCGCTGTGTGACGGTGCTGTCGACACCCTGCGCCTCTATGGCGGCACGCCTTACAATGACACCCTCTGGAGCAATGGAGGAGACCACTGGTATCTGCCGATTGGTCCTGCGAACTACCAACTGGGAGCTAACTCCTATTCACTCCTAACCACTGACCCCTACG
Source organism: uncultured Bacteroidales bacterium (assembly GCA_946406015.1). Taxonomy (GTDB): domain Bacteria; phylum Bacteroidota; class Bacteroidia; order Bacteroidales; family P3; genus Colimorpha. The sequence continues at coordinate 19,051 of CAMJJD010000021.1, forward strand.
GATGTCATCCTCCGGTGAGCCACACCTTGACGGTGAGTCCCGTGTACCAGTTCTACGACACTGTTCACATCTGCGGCTTGCTGCTGCCTTACACCTATAGGGACACCACATTCATGGAGGGAAGTGTCACCGGGAACTTCGACTTCCATCACTATTCCATGGCGGGATGCGACAGCACCTACCACCTGTGGCTTTGGATTGACGACACCAGCGCCTCGATTGTCCGTGACACGGTGTCGCCGTCGATATGCGATAATGAAAGCTATTCCTTCCGCAATACTACCTACACCGTGGCCGGTACATACAATATACCGCATGCCGATGCCACGGGTATGTGCGACAGTATCCATACGCTGCAGCTGGATGTACGCGCCACCTCGGTGGCCGATACGACGGTCAATGTCTGCGACAGTTTCACTTGGTATGACAGCACTTACACATTCTCTACATCGACGCCTACACATGTAATACCCAACAGCGTAGGATGCGACAGCACGACCACTCTGCAACTTACTGTGCGGCATTCTAGCATGTCGACGGTTGATGAGGTGGTGTTGGAGAATCAGTTGCCACATACGTTCCACGGCTCTGTCTTCACAAGTGATACGGTCGGAGCCATCGTCACCATACCCAACGCTGTGAATTGCGACTCGTTGATTAGCTATTCGCTCAGTGTGCATAGGAACACGTTGACAGAGTTGGATAGCGCGATATGTGCAGATAGATTGCCGCTGTCATGGAATAATGTTACCTTCATTGCCGCTGGTGTGTTGGACGATACTTTGACGGGACAGTATGGCGAGGACAGCGTGGTGAGAATGACATTGTATGTCAATCCTGTCTACGACGATACGCTGAGTGTGAGCATCTGTGACAACCAGTCGCAGCCGTTCGCCGATTCTAGCTATGCCATACAAGGCATCTATACCCGTCTGCTCTCGACAGTGGCGGGATGCGATTCTCTGTGCACCCTCGACCTTGAGGTGCGCAACACTTCGGTGGAGGATACGGTAGCGGTGGTGTGTGACAGCATCGTGTGGCACGGAAACACATATACTGTTTCGGCCGACAGCCTCACAGCACTGGTGGGACTGAACCAGGTCGCATGCGACAGTACCTTGCGCATGGCGTTGACGGTGCACTATTCAGCCGTGGTGAACGACAGCCATATCTTCTGTCCGGGTTACCCGTTCGTATATTTGGGCGTGGATTACGGCAGACCTACGGCATTCGATGCCTTGTTCCAGACTCGTCAGAATTGCGACAGTCTGGTGCATGTCACATTGTTGGAGCGTGACAGCAGTTACCATCTGTATCAGATATACCGTTTCGACAGCACCGACTGGCAGATGCCCGACAGTGTGCTGAAGAGTTGTGACCCGACAGTGCTCGAACTGCGAGACAGTACCCTCGGCGCCGCTGCATGGAACTGGTCGGTATACATGGCCGACACGGCGCTATTCTCGGTCGACTCTTCCATTACCTTGAACATAGACACAGGCCAAGTCTCGATGATGGCGTATGTGAACCTGATAGTCACCGATACGCTGGGATGCTTCGATACCGTGGGGTGGCCACTCTTCGTATTCCAGAGTGCGAAGCCCGATTTCCAGTGGCATCCCGACTTGCCGGCCATGCATAACCCCGAGGTGCAGTTCGAGAATATCACATGGCCCGACACGGTGGATTACTTGTGGCGCATACAGCAGATGGAGGGTGGCGCTTTCGACACAACGACTGAGACCAACCCCTTCTATCATTGGGGTGAGGATGGTGACAACATGGTGGGAGACTATACCGTGCGACTGATTTCCATGTGGTCGCATACGGTTGATTCGTTCCGGGTCGATACCGTCCAATGGGTCGATACGTCGCTACATAATGCGATGGTTTATGAGGCTTTCACGCACACTTGTATTGACTCGATAGAACATGTTGTCACCATTACCAACGACTACCTGCAGTTCCCCAATCTGGTGACCCCCAACGGGGATGGGACGAATGATACGTGGGTGATAGTGAACCTTATCGAGTTCGGCAACTACTCGATGAATGAGTTGTGGATTTACGACCGTACCGGTGCTCAGGTCTACCATGTGAAGAATATACGCCATGCCGACCAGTTCTGGGATCCCAATGCCACTCGTAGCCCGGACGGCACCTATTACTACAGGTTCTCCGCCAAAGGCGAATACGGATCGGTGAAACGTAACGGATTGATAGAAGTGATGAGATGATGAGCAGAATATTAGTGGTAGACGACGAGGAGGATCTGTGTGAGATTCTACGCTTCAATTTGGAGTCGGAAGGCTTCGAGGTGGAGACGGCACAGAGTGCGGAGGAGGTCCTTGCCTCCTACCACCTGCCGCTTGCCAATTTCCAATTGATACTGCTCGATGTTATGATGGATCGTATGTCGGGCTATGAGTTGGCGGGAACGCTGCGTGCACAAGGTGACCAAACGCCCATCATTTTCTTAACGGCAAGGGATTCTCACGAGGACCAGCTGCAGGGATTTGAGGTCGGCGCCGATGATTATATCACCAAGCCTTTCTCGTTCGACACAGTGCTTGCGCGGGTGAAAGCGGTGTTGCGCCGCACTCGGTCCGCTCAGGATGCACAGGAAGCACCGGAGGTGCCGGACAATCTTACCAAGCGAGAGCACCTCATCCTTGAACTCTTCCAGCAGCAGCCTGGCCGGTTCTTTACAAGAGAGGAAATCCTGGCGGCGGTTTGGCCGGGCGACACGTTGGTCGGTGAGCGGAGTGTAGATGTTCATATCGCGCGTTTGCGCAAGAAACTTGGCTCCGAAGGACAGCGGATTGTGAACAAAACAGGGTTCGGCTATGGACTGGTCTGATGTCGTATTACTTATTCTGGTAATAGTAATCTTGGTTTTGTACCTCCGCCTGATGCGCAAGAACATGCGACTGCGACAGATGGCCGACGAGGCCAACCGGTTGCGCTGCGAGGCCACGGAAGCCGAGCGTCGCAACCGTCAGCTGAAGCAAGAGATGACATCGAATATTGCCCACGAGTTGAAGACCCCCGTCAGTTCTATCCGCGGATATTTGGAAATACTGCTCGGCGACAAGCCCGTGGACGACGAGCGCCGCCGTCACTACCTGCAGCGTAGCTACAGTCAGACGCTGCGGCTCTCGGATCTCATTCAGGATGTCTCTATCATCAATAAGTTGGAGGAGAGTGCCGACCTGTTTCCCCATACAGCGGTCGATGCGGCAGAGGTAGCGAGGGAAGCTATCGGCGATTTGTCCGATAAGGCGGCTACTGTCGGCATTACCGTCTACAATCGTCTGCCATCCATGCCGATGAACGGCAACCGAGAACTGCTTTACTGCATCTTCCGCAATCTGGTGGAGAATTCGATATCTTATGCAGGAGAAGGTGTTGCCATTGTGCTTGAGTCGTATGAGCCTATCCGTACCTCCGACTTCCGACCTTCGACTACCGACTTCTTCTATATACATTATTATGATACAGGCAAGGGGGTGGCGGATGAATATCTCTCACGCCTCTTCGACCGTTTTGTGCGCATTGACGAGGGTCGCTCACGCCAGAATGGCGGCACCGGCCTTGGCCTCTCCATTGTAAAGCATTCTGTCCTATTCCACGGCGGGGAAATCTATGCTAAGAATCGCCCCGAAGGAGGATTGGAATACTTCTTTTCATTGAAAAAAATATAGTAGCTATAGTGGTTATAGTGGCTATAGTTACTATAGTACCAAAAACAAATAGTATGCATATAACGCCAATTCAAATTAGGTTTAACGATGTGGACCAGATGGGCCATGTCAATAACGCTGTCATCATGGAGTATCTCGACCTGGGCAAGGATGCCTTCTTCTCGGGACATGGGCTGTCGCCCACCAAGAGCGACTTCACCGTCATGGTGGTGCACTATGATGTTGACTTCCGTCACCAGATACACTACCACGACAGCATCGCCATCACCACCGAGGTGGAGAAACTCGGCAACAAGAGTCTCACTATCATGCAACGTGTCATTAATACCGAGACCGATACGGTCTGCGTCGAGTGTCGCACCGTCATGGCCGGCTACCGCCGCAGCACCAGTAGCTCCGAGGTGATACCTCCCGAGGTGCGCGAGTGGTTGATGCGATAACTGAAAAAACACAACAGTATGAAGAAACTCTTTTTGCTCGGCGCGATGGTATTCTCGTTGCTCGCGGCGGGATGTTCATCATACAAACCGGTTATATTCCCATTCGGGAAAACCTATGTGTACGTCTAATGCTCGAATAGACCCTGCAAACGTCCCGATTGCTTTTTGAGGCGTCTGTCGCAGGTTGCGAAAGTGCGAAAATAACGGCCTTGTTTTTTATCGGCGCATCGCCGCCAGCTCCTCGGCGAGGTACTGGCCAGTGAAGTTGTCTTTCTGTTTGGCCAATTGTTCGGGGGTGCCGGCGAAGGTGATATTGCCGCCGGCGCGGCCGCCGTCGGGACCGAGGTCGATGACCCAGTCGGCCACCTTGATGACATCCATGTTGTGCTCGATGACGAGCACGCTGTTGCCCTTGTCGACGAGTTTCTGCAGCACGCCGAGCAGAATGCGGATGTCCTCGAAGTGGAGGCCTGTGGTGGGTTCATCCAAAATATATAATGTCTTGCCGGTATCGGTGCGCGAGAGCTCGGTGGCGAGTTTCACGCGCTGCGCCTCACCGCCGCTGAGGGTGGTGCTCTGCTGGCCGAGGGTGATGTAGCCGAGGCCCACGTCCTGCAGTGCCAGCAGCTTGCGCCGCAGCTTGGGGTAGGCGTCGAAGAACTCCACGGCCTCGTTGACGGTCATGTCGAGCACGTCGGCTATAGACTTGCCCTTGTAGCGTATCTCCAGCGTCTCGCGGTTGTAGCGCTTGCCGCCGCAGACCTCACATTGCACGTATACGTCGGGCAGGAAGTTCATCTCGATGGTGCGTAGACCGGCACCTTTACAGTGTTCGCAGCGGCCGCCACTGACGTTGAAGCTGAATCGCCCCGGCTTGTATCCGCGGATGCGTGCCGACGGCAGCTCGGCGAAGAGTCGCCGTATGTCGTCGAAGAAGCCTGCGTAGGTGGCGGGATTGCTGCGCGGCGTGCGGCCGATGGGGCTCTGGTCTATCTGTATGACCTTGTCGATGTGCTCTATGCCCTCGACGCTGCTGTAGGGCAGAGGTGCACGCAGCGAGTGGTAGAAGTGCTGGCTGAGGATGGGCTGCAGGGTGTCGTTGATGAGGCTCGACTTGCCGCTTCCAGAGACGCCCGTTACGCAGACGAACATGCCCAGCGGCAGGTCCAGGTCGACACCCTTGAGGTTGTTGCCGGTGGCCCCTTCCAATAATATATGCTTGCGGCCGACGTTGGGCCGTCTCTCTGGCAACGCTATGTCGCGTTGCCGGGTGAGGTACTGCAAGGTCAGCGAAGGGTCCTTAATGTCCTTAGGGCCATTGAGGTCTTTAAGGTCGCCTGCAAAGAGTATCTTGCCACCATGCACGCCGGCACCGGGGCCGATGTCGACGAGGTAGTCGGCGGCGAGCATCATGTCGCGGTCGTGCTCGACGACGATGATGCTGTTGCCCAAGTCTCGCAGCTGCTTGAGGCTTTCTATCAGGCGTTGGTTGTCGCGCTGGTGCAGGCCTATGCTGGGCTCGTCGAGGATATAGAGCACGTTGGTGAGCTGCGAGCCTATCTGTGTGGCCAGACGTATGCGTTGAGCCTCGCCACCGGAGAGCGACTTGGCGCTGCGGTTCATGCTGAGGTAGCCCACGCCCACGTTGTTGAGGAACGAGAGTCGCTTCAGTATCTCCACCAGCACCTCGTGCGCCACTTTGCGGTCGCGCTCGTCGAGCTGCGGCTCCAGTGTCTGCAGCCATTCCTCCAGCTCCAGCAGATCCATGTCGGCCAGTTCGCCGATATTCTTGTCGAGTATTCGGAAAGCCAGCGATTCGGCCTTCAAACGGTGCCCGTGGCATTCGGGACAAGGCACCTTGTTCATGAAACTTGCCGCCCACTTCTGCAAGCTGGCGGGGCTCTCCTCGCCTGCCATTTCGGTGATATAGTTCACCACGCCCTCAAATTCGCTCAGATACCCCGCATCCTCCGGGTCTTCAATGCCGGCGAAGTGGTTGCTGCCGTAGAGTATGGCGTTCATGGCCTCCTCGCTTATGGCCTCCACGGGGTCGTCGAGCGTGAAGTCGTAGTGCTTGCCCATGAGTTCTATCTTGCGGTAGACGTAGTTGGTGGGCGAGTATTTCCCTAGCACCTCAATGGCACCGTCGCGGATGCTCTTCTTCGGGTTGGGTATAAGCTTCTGCATGTCTATCTGTGCCACCTCGCCTAGGCCGTTGCAGTGTGGACAGGCGCCGTAGGGCGAGTTGAACGAAAAGGTGTTGGGCTCCGGTTCGGGGTAGGAGAGGCCGCTGTCGGGGTCCATCAGCATGCGGCTGAAGAAGCGCACGCTGCCATCCTCGTTGTTGAGCACCATCAGGATGCCTTTCCCTTGTCGGAAAGCTGTCTGCACCGCTTCGCGGAGGCGGGTGGCGTTGCGGTCGGCACGCAGACGGTCCACCACCAGCTCGATGTCGTGCACTTTGTAGCGGTCCACCTGCATCTTGTAGGTAATTTCCTTTATATCGCCATCGACGCGGACTTTGAGAAACCCTTTCTTGGCTACCTGTTCGAAGAGCTCGCGGTAGTGGCCCTTGCGGCCCTTGACCAACGGCGCCAGTATCATGATGTCGCGGCTGCCGTATTCCGAGGTAATGATTTCTAGAATTTTTTCTTCGCTGTACTTCACCATCGGCTTGCCGCTGACAATGCTGTAAGCCTTGCCGATGCGGGCATAGAGCAGACGTAGCAGGTCGTATGTGTCGGTCAGCGTGCCCACCGTAGAGCGTGGGTTGTTGTTCGTGCTTTTCTGTTCAATCGAAATGACGGGCGAGAGACCCTCGATGAGATCAACATCGGGACGTTCCATGTTGCCTATAAAGTGGCGGGCATAGGCCGAGAAGGTCTCCATATAGCGGCGCTGCCCCTCGGCATGGATGGTGTCGAAGGCCAGGGAGGATTTGCCGCTGCCACTAAGGCCGGTGAAGACTACCAGCTTATTGCGTGGTATTTCCAAGTCCACATTCTGCAGGTTGTGCTCCCGCGCACCTAATATCTTTATCTTCTCGTCGTCCATCAGATACTTTCTATTACCGTAGTGTCATGTTTGCCTTTAGTGATGGTGTTGTATTCTGTGCCTTTTTTGGTGGGGATGTGCACTTTGTAGGTCTTGTCGGCTTTATTCTTTAGGGTACTTGAGGTGAGCCATGGGTTCATGGTGCGGAGCATCTTGTAGGTGGTTCCGTGGCTGATGGCGAAGTCAACCAGGTCGACATTTTGCCCCGTAAGCTCCACTTCGGTATAGGGCAATTCGGGATAGGTGTCGCAACGACGCACGTAGAATCCATAGTCTTGCGGATGCTGCATGATGAGCTTGAGGGCGAGGATACGGTATACGTAGCGTTGTGTCTCTTGGTTGAGCAAAAGTTCATAGTAGCTTACCTGTTGCTGGTTGGCCAGACGCTTGCCGAGCCCCCCCTCTCCACAGTTGTAGGCCGCCGCTGCTTCGGTCCAACCGCCAAAGCGTGTTTTGAGCGATTTCAAATAACGGCAGGCGGCGCGCGTCGAGGCCTCCAGGTGATTGCGCATATCCACCTCGTCGCTCACCTCTAAACCGTACTTCTGCCCCGTGGCCTTCATGAATTGCCAGTAGCCTTGGGCACCGGCGGGCGATGTGACGCACTGCAGGCCGCTCTCGATGACGCAGAGGTATTTCATGTCTTGCGGCACACCTTCCTCTTTGAGGATGCGCTCGATGGCGGGGAAGACGCGGGCAGCGCGCTTGATGTTGAAAAGGGTGCTGCTTTGGTAATACATGTTGGAAACCAGCTCTCGGTCCAGACTCTCGCGCACATACCACAGGTTGAGCGGCACGCGCTCGCCGCAGAAGTACAGCGTGTCGGGAATGGAAGGTGCGTAGATACGGTAATCGGCGCGGATGGCGCGGGCATGCAGCTCTTCGCTCTCATCCTTGCGTGTGGCGAAAATAAAGGCCTCGCCGGCAAGAGCCACGGAGGCCAGTATGATGGCAATGATGCTGAGTTTTTTCATGGTTGTGGTGTCTTTAAGGACCTTAAGGCGTTAAGGCCCTTAGTGAGTTACCGTTTCTACAATCATTTTGGCCACTTCCTGCTTCGAGAGCAAGGGACTTTCTATGTGATGGCCGTCTCGGCTGATGATGGTCACTTTGTTTGTGTCGACTCCGAAGCCGGCACCTTTGTCGCGAAGCGAATTCATGACGATATAGTCAAGGTTCTTCCGTTGCAGTTTGCCGTGAGCGTTCTCCAACTCATGGTCGGTCTCGAGAGCGAAACCCACAAGCGTCTGCTCCTGAGTTTTCGTGCTGCCGAGCGAGGCCAGAATGTCGGGATTTTGCACAAGTGTGAGTGTCATGCCTTCGTCGCCCTTTTTCTTCAGTTTATGGTCGGCGCATTCCGAGGGACGATAGTCGGCTACGGCGGCCGAGAGGATGGCCCCTTTGCAATTTGGGAATATCGTCGTGGCGGCAGTGTACATCTCTCGGGCGCTCTCTACGCGGGTCAGCGTCACCCGCGGGTGGTTAATGGCGAGAGAGGTGGGTCCCGACACCAACTCCACTTCGGCTCCTGCATCAGCCAGCGCCTGCGCCAGCGCAAAGCCCATCTTGCCGCTGCTGTAGTTGCCAATGAATCGCACGCTGTCGATGCGCTCATAGGTTGGCCCTGTTGTCACCAGCCATTTCTGAGTGGAAAGCGGCTGATGGAAGGAGGAAAGTACAGTTTCCGCAATTTCTTCAGGTTCGGCCATGCGGCCGATTCCGTTCACGCCGCAGGCCAGTTCGCCCTCGGCGGGTCCCACCATACGGATGCCCCAGCCTTTGAGGGTTGCTATGTTGTGTTGCACGGCGGGGTGAGACCACATGAGGCTGTTCATGGCTGGTGCCATGACAACAGGCTTGCCGGAGAATGCCAGTATCAGGGTCGAGAGTGCGTCGTCAGCGATGCCCGAGGCCGCTTTGCCTATGATGTTGGCTGTGGCGGGTGCTACCACCAACATGTCGCCCCAGTCTTTGAGCGAGATATGTTCGGTGCTACCCGAGGCAAACAGGTCGCTGTACAGCGGATTCTGGCTTACCGTCTCCAGCGTGACGCGGGTGACGAATTGCAGCGCGTGCCCAGTGGCGGCGCACCGTACTTCGTGGCCTGCTTTCTTCAGCAGGCGCACCAATTCGGGCGCTTTGTAGGCTGCAATGCCTCCTGTGATGCCGACGACAACTTTCATGGCTCTTACATTTCGCGGATTACCTGTTCCTCAAGCTCTTCCAGATGGCGCTTCTGTTGGTCCTCTTTGGCGGGGTTGCGGTAGTAGATGTTGCCTTCGAGGTACTCCTCGGTGGCCTCGAGCGACGGCTTGGGCTGCTGCTCGAAACGGCGCACTATCTCCACCTGCTCACGGTTCTCGAAGATTTCGTCGACACTGTCGTTGTTACTCTTGAAGTCGTCAATCTTGCTGTGAAGTTCTTTCTTTTCCTCGGCGGCAATCTGGTTGGCGCGTTTGGTGA
>CAMJJD010000022.1 GCA_946406015.1 uncultured Bacteroidales bacterium
GGAGTGGGGATGATACCGCCGAAGCGGCCGAAGTGCTCGGTCTTCACACCGCACTCGGTGGCCAGGCGCACGTCCTCGATCATCTGACCGGCACTCATCTCGACGCAGAGGATACCCTTTACGCGTTTGGCGACTTCGGCCAGCTGTTTGGTCGGGAAGGGGAAGAGGGTGATGAGACGGAACAGACCCACCTTGATGCCTTTCTCACGGGCCATCTGCATGGCTTTCATGGCAATACGGCTGCTCGAACCGTAGGCGACGATGATGTAGTCGGCATCCTCGCAGTTGAGGGCTTCGAAGCGCACTTCCTTTTCCTTCATCTCGGCATACTTGGCCTGCAGCTTGTGGTTGAACACTTCCTGACGGGCGCTGTCGAGCTCAAGGCTGGTGATGATGTTGTGCGGACGGTTGGCAGGCTTGCCCCAGGTGCCCCAAGGGGCGTTCTTGCGGCGCTCTTCCTCGGTCCAACGGGCCACGTTGTCGCGGGTGTAGAGTTTCTCCATGCACTGTCCGATAGCACCGTCGGAGAGGATGAGGACGGGGTTGCGATACTTGAAGGCGATGTCCCAAGCGTCGAACACGAAGTCGTACATCTCCTGCACCGAGGCGGGGGCGAGAGTGTAGAGCTGGTAGTCACCGTGACCGCCGCCCTTCACACTCTGGAAATAGTCGCTCTGCGAGGGCTGGATGGTACCCAGACCGGGGCCGCCGCGCATGACGTTGACCACCAGGCAGGGGATTTCAGCACCGGCGAGGTAGGTCAGGCCTTCCTGCATCAGCGAGATTCCGGGGCTGGAGCTCGAGGTGGCGACTTTCTTACCGGTGGCGGCGCCGCCGTAGACCATGTTGATAGAGGCAACCTCCGACTCGGCCTGCAGCACAGTCATACCGGTGGTCTCCCACGGTTTCTCAGCCATAAGGGTTTCCATTACTTCCGACTGCGGCGTGATGGGATAGCCGAAGTAGCCGTCACATCCGCTGGCAATCATTGCGCGGGCAATTGCTTCATTGCCCTTCATCAGTTGAAGTTCTCTTGCCATAGTATTCCTTTCTTTCTTTTTCTTTAGATTTTCTTCTTGTAAACGGAAATAACGCCGTCGGGGCACACCATGGCGCAGCTGGCGCAGCCGATGCAACTGTCATTCACGGTCTCGGTGTAGTTGTAACCCTTACCGTTTACATTTTTCGACAACGCGATGCACTTCATCGGGCAGACGGGTACGCAGACTCCGCAGCCTTTGCAGCGCTCGGTATCGATGATGATTTGTCCTTTAAATGCCATAATTTTAATGTTATAAGATTAATATTGATTGATGTCTTTCTTATAATAAGTGCCTGCAAAGATACAAAATAAATTCTATATAATCACCATAAATGGTGAAAATAATTATCCCACCGTTTGTAACACACTGATACTTATTGATTACCACACAACAAGTTTCTTAAAGAAGAGACCAACGACGGTATTAATCTTCAGCACACAGGTGCCAGCGGTCCAGGAACGCACGTCGAGGGTCGCTACAGTCATGTCGTCGCCTGCACGCAGAAGAAAATACCTATAAGGTGCAATAAAATAAGGACTTCGGCGTTACTCGTTTCAAAACAGAACTGCAACATGAAGCTGAATATACGCAACATTGGGAAAAGCCTGAAATACTACTTCAACCTGTTGAGCGACAAGGAGGACGAACGGCAGGTGGTGGAGCAGGTGAGTGCGGGCGTGGAGTTCCGCGGCACCAACCTGTGGATTCTGATGTGTGCCATCATGATTGCCTCGTTGGGACTGAATGTCAACTCGACGGCGGTCATCATCGGCGCCATGCTCATCTCACCCCTGATGGGCCCCATCATCGGCATGGGTCTGAGCGTAGGCATCGGCGACTTCGACCTGCTGAAGCGGGCGCTGAAGAACTACGGCGTGGCGACACTCATCTCTGTGGTGACGGCGACGGTCTATTTCCTCATCTCGCCCCTCTCGGAAGCACGGAGCGAGTTGCTGGCACGCACGTCGCCAAGCCTGTACGATGTGCTGATAGCCTTCTTCGGCGGCGCCGCCGGCGTGCTGGCACTGACCACCAAGAGCAAGGGGCAGGTCATCCCCGGCGTGGCCATCGCCACGGCCCTCATGCCACCGCTCTGCACGGCCGGCTACGGCTTGGCCACCGCGCAGTGGAGCTACTTCTTCGGGGCTTTCTATCTGTTTTTCATCAACACCGTGTTTATCGCCGTAGCCACCTTCCTGGGGGTGAAGTTCCTACGTTTCCATACGCTGAGCACGCTGCCGCCCGAGCGGCTGCAATACGGCCGCAGGGTGATCACCGTCATCCTGGTCATCACGCTCATCCCGGCAGCCGTGATGACAGTCAGCATTGTGCGGAAGAATATCTTCGAGCGCAACGTGGCGTCGTTTGTCGAACGCGAACTGCACCAGAGCGGCACCCAGATCATCGGCCGCGCTGTGGAGCACGACACGCTGCGCGTGGTGGCCGTGGGGCGCAACATCAGCGATGCCGAGGTGAGCGAGGCACGCAACCGCATGGGCTACTACGGATTAAAGTCGATGGTCCTCGAAGTGATACAAGGTGCCGACGCCGAGCTGGCGGCGCGATTCAACAGCGAGATGGCCGCCTCGGAGAGCCGTACGGCAGTGCTGGCACGCCAACTCGAGGAGTATACACGCTACGACACCCTCTCGGCGCACGTGGCCGACGAGGCAGGCATCCTCTTCCCCGGGATGGAGTCGATTGCCGTGGGCCGCGTGGGCGGCGAGACAGTGGCGCTGGTGAAGATAGCCGATGGCGATGACAACGCGCCGCATGTGGACCTTGAGCAACTGCAGTCATGGCTGCGCGCCCGCAGCGGTGACGAACAATTGCAGTTGGTGTTGCGGCAGTAGGGACACGGCGGCCGTGTCCGCAGGGAAGGGGACTCTTTTTCTATTTCAATCCCCACAACTGCCAGCTGAGTTCGGCTTGGCGGCGGAGCATCGCCATGCCGTCGCACACCGTGGCACCAGCCGCGACGGCCTGCCGCATAAGCAGGGTGGGCGACGGGTTATAGACCAGGTCGTAGACATAGAAGTCGGAGGTCGGAAGTCGGAGGTCGGAGATGTTGAGAGGCGAGCGGTCGACATCGGGATAGGTTCCCACAGGAGTGGCGTTGACAATCAGAATTGAAAGTTGAGAGTTGAGAGTTGAGAGTTGGTCGTAGCCGATGGCGCCGGGGTGGAGCTCGGGATGACGGCTGACAAAGGCGCAGGGGACACCCAGCTGCCCGAGGGCATAGGCGACGGCGCGGGCAGCGCCGCCGGTACCGAGGATGAAAGCCTGGCCGATTGCATGATTGTCTGATTGCCTGACTGCATGAATCGTGTCGCGGAAAGCCGGGGCGTCGGTATTGTGTCCGACAAGACGGCCGTCCCGAACACAGACGCAGTTGACGGCACCGATGGCGCGAGCATCGGGGTTCAGCTCGTCCAGCAGCGGCATTACGGCCTGCTTATAGGGGTTGGTGACGTTAAATCCACTGATGTCTTCACTCCGCACCCACTCGCGCAGACCTTCGAGCGAAGGCATGGAACAGAGCCGGTAGTCGGCATCGGCAAAATGCTGCGAGTCGAACAACTGCTTTGAATACGAATGTATTAGCGAGCGGCCTATCAGTGCGTAGTGTCCCATTTTCAGGATGCAAATTTACGAATATTTTCCAAATAGGGCCTCGGTGCGTCAAAAAAAAGACGCCCCCGCGGGACAACGCGAGCGGACCGTTGCATGATTATTTTAACTATTGTACAATAAAAAAGGAACACTTCCGTTAGAATTGAGTTTTATAATGTAAAAACAAGGAAGACTGCATGGGTGTCATAGCACGGCAGAGCATCAAAGGGGCGTTGGCCAACTACCTGGGGGTGGCGATAGGATTCGTCATCACCTTCTTCGTCCTGACGCGCTACCTGACCGAGGAGGAAGTGGGCCTGACCCGCGTGATGGTCGATGCGGCTATGCTCTTCAGCTGTCTGGCACAGCTGGGTACCAACGCCTCGACAGTGCGTTTCTTCCCCCACTATGGCAACCGCGTGTTCGGTCTCTCGCTGCTGCTGCCCCTGGCAGGATTCCTGCTGGTAGGAGTATTGCTTCTGGCCTTCCACGGCCCGCTGGTGGAACTCTACAGCGTGAAGTCGCCCCTGATAGCCGACTACTTCTACCTGCTGCCGATGCTCACCTTCTTCGCGCTGTACATGACGGTGTTCGAGACCAACGCATCGGTGCTGATGCGCATCACGGTGCCCAAGATGGTACGCGAAGTGGGCATCCGTGTCTTCAACCTGGGCGCCTATCTGCTCTACGGCTACCGCCTCATCTCGCTCGACGTGTTTGTGTGGCTCTTCTGCGGCAGCTACGCCCTGGCCATGCTGCTCAACCTGTTCTACCTGCTGCGCATCGTGAAATTCGACCTCAGCGTCTTCCGCTTCGACCGTTGCTTCTTCACTCGTGAACGCATCCGCGAGACAGGACGCTACACGTTCTTTATGACAGCCACGGTGCTGGCGGGCAACATACCGCTCATCAACTCGCTCTTCCTCGGCGCCAAAGCGGGAGCCGCCCTGACCGGTGTCTACGCCATCGCCAGCTATATCGCCAATGTAGTCGAAGTGCCCTACCGCTCGCTGGGTGCCATCTCGCGCCCTGTGGTGGCCACGGCCGTGAAGGAAGGCAACTGGGACGAGGTGAACCGCCTCACGCGGCAGGTCAGCCTGCACCAGCTGTTGGTGAGCCTCACCATCTTCTACGTCATCTGGATCAACCTCGACACACTCTATGCCTTCATCCCCAACGGCGCCAGCTATGCCGGCGGTGTGGGGGTGGTGCTCATCATGGGCCTGGCCAAAGTGTTCAACTCGTCGTTCTCCATCGCCACCGATGTGCTCAACTACTCACGCCACTACTCGCGGGCGCTGCTTTTCATCGCCTTGCTGACGCTGAGCGCCATCGGCCTCAACACATGGCTCATCAGCCTGTGGGGCATCGACGGCTCGGCCGCCGCGACGCTCTTCTCCTACCTGCTCTACTTCGCCGCCCTGCTGACTTATCTCTGGCGGCGGCTGCGGGTATGCCTCTTCTCTACAGCACAGCTCAAGGTGGTGGCGCTCATGGCCGCCGTCTTCGCCCTCAACGCACTGTGGACCGCCCTGCTCACTCCCCTCATCACACATCACCCGTCACACACCACACTATTGGCCGATGCCGCTCTCAAGACACTCGTGATGGGTGCCGCCCTGCTGGTCGCCGTCTACGCCTGGCGCGTCAGCCCCACCCTCAACCAAATGATTGACAAACGCATTAAACGATAAAACATACACATAATGCTAGACAAACTGAAAGCCATCTACGACCGCTATTGCGAGATAGAAAGCCAGATGAATGACCCGCAGGTCACAGCCGACATGAAACGTTATGTCAAACTCTCGAAAGATTACAAAGACCTGCAACCCGTGGTGAAAGCCTACCACGACTACACCGCCCTGCTCGACACCATCGCCGAATGCAAGGAGCTTCTGGAGACAGAGAAGGATCCCGAGTTGCGCGACATGGCCAAGGAAGAGTTGACCGCAGCCTCCGAACGTCGTGAGAAGATGGAGGACGAGATACGCCTGCTGCTCATCCCCGCCGACCCCACCGACTCGAAGAACGCCGTGGTCGAGATACGCGGCGGCACGGGTGGCGACGAAGCCTGCATCTTCGCCGGCGACCTCTTCCGCATGTACACCCGCTATTGCGAGAAGAAGCACTGGAAGGTGGAGGTGACCGACTTCAACGAGGGTACCGCCGGCGGCTACAAGGACATCACCTTCACCGTCACCGGCGAGGGCGTCTACGGCCTGCTGAAATATGAGAGCGGTGTGCACCGCGTGCAGCGCGTCCCCGCCACCGAGACGCAGGGCCGCATCCACACCTCCGCCGCCGGCGTGGTGGTGCTACCCGAAGCCGAGGAGTTCGACGTGGAACTGAACATGAACGACGTGCGCATCGACACCTTCTGCGCCAGCGGCCCCGGCGGACAGTGCGTCAACACCACCTATTCGGCCGTCCGTCTCACCCACATCCCCACCGGCATCGTCGTCTCGATGCAGGACCAGAAGTCGCAGATTAAGAACAAGGAGAAGGCCATCGCCATCCTCCGCACCCGCCTCTACGAACGCGAGTACAACAAATACATGGAGGAGCTCTCCTCCAAACGCAAGACCATGGTGGCCACGGGCGACCGCTCGGAGAAGGTGCGCACCTACAACTACCCCCAGAGCCGCGTCACCGACCACCGCATCGGCTGGTCGATGCACAACCTGCCCGCCTTCATGGACGGCGACATCGAGGAGTGTATCGAAGCCCTCCAGCTGGCCGAGAACGCAGAGAAGCTCAAGGCGTCCGTCGGATAACAAAAGGCTTGTTATCAGTGAAATAAACACGAGTTCTTCTCACGTTCTTCTCGAATTCGAGAAGAACGTGAGAAGAACGACTGAGGAAAAGAGAACAAAAAGACATTGTCGACCCAATGAAAAGACTAACTGTAATATTACTGGCGATGTTCGCCGCCCTGCCGCTGATGGCACAGAAACCCAAGGTAACTGCCGACTTCGCCGCCGAGACGCTGCCGGCCGACCTGAAGGAGTTCCTCGACAAAAACACCACCGACAAGAGCGTGCAGAAAGACAACGCCAAGGTGGTCGACGCCTTCGGCACCGCCTACGCGGCAATGGATGCCCAGCTGCAACAGCGCGTCACCAACCTCTACTCCTACGCCGTGGGAGTGAAAATAAAGCCTGTTCCCGAGTTGGTCGACTTCACACGAGTGCTCACCCAGTACGTCACCGCAGCTGGCCAGCAGAACCTCGAAGGCTGGGTGGCTGCGATGGAGACTTACCGCAAGAAGAATTCCAAGGTAAAGTACATCAACGACTTTGTCGCCTGGAGCGAGCTGCTGCTGAGCGACCGCGTGCTCTACCGTTCCAACTCCAGCGAATGGAGCTTCGGTGCCCAGACCCCCTTCCGCCTGGCAGTGGAGCAAGGCACCATCGTGGCACGCTTCGACACACCGGCCGACCTCAACTACGCCTCAAGCAAGGACTGGAACACGCTGCACGGCACCAAGGGATGGTATGACTACAAAGAGGGCGTGTGGCACGGTCAGGGCGGCCGCCTCGACTGGGCCCGCACGGGGCTCGGAGCCGAAGCCTGCTATGCCGACCTGCGCTCTTACAAGGCAGAGACCAAGCTGCCCAAGTTCACGGCCGACAGCGTCTCGTTCGTCAACACACACTACTTCAGCCAACCCATCGCAGGTCGCGTCGAGGAAGCCCTGCAGGGCACCATGGAGCCGGAGAAATACACCTATCCCCGCTTCCGTTCCTACCAACGCGACTTCGTCATCCGCAACATCATGCCCGACGTGGACTACAGCGGAAGCTTCATGATGAACGGTTCCAAGTTCATCACCGCCTCGAGCAAACACCCCGCCCAACTGGTGTTCCACCACGACGGACATCCGCAGATGACCGTCACCTCGCTCAAATTCACCATCACCCCCGAGCGCCTGCTGGCCGAGAACGCCCAGGTGGCATTCTACCTGGGCGAAGAAGACAGCATCTCCAACGCGGGTATCACTGTACGTTACCTCCCCGCCGAGAAGAAGGTGACCCTCGTCAACGACCAGCAACGCAAGTTCTACAGCCCCTATATCGACACCTATCACCAGCTGGACATCTACAGCGAGAGCATCGTGTGGTGCAAGGATCAGAACCAGCTGGAGTTCTCCAACCTGGCGTCGGCAGGCGGCGTGAGCACCGCCCAGTTCGAGAGTTCGAACTGCTACACCTACCGCAAATACCGCGACATCCAAGGCATCGACGAGGTGAGCCCCGTGCGCCGCGTCTACGACTACGCCGAGAGCAATTCGTGGTACTTCGGCGTCAAAGGATTCTCCAACTACATAGGCCTTGACATGAGTCAGACCCTGCTGATGATCCACACCCTCTGCCGCCACGGCCTGGTGACATACAACGAGATTACCAACCGCGTGCTGGTCAAAGAGAAGCTGGAAGACTACGTGAAAGCCAACTCGCACGCCAAAGGCTTCGACTACGACGCCCTGACGCTCGAGAGCACCACCCGCGGAATCAACGCCCGGATGAGTCTGACGGACAACGACCTCGTCATCCGCGGCGTGGAGCAGTTCGTCGTCAGCGACAGCCACCAGGTGGTGGTGCACCCCGACTCGGCCAGCGGCTACATAGTGCACGTGGGCCGCAACCGCGCCATGCAATTCAGCGGCAAGGTGGAATGCAACAAGTTCATCCTGCAGGTCACCGACGCCAGCTTCGACTATGAGAAGTACATCCTCGAGATGCCCCGCATCAACCGACTGGAATTCTACGTGCCCGACTTCACCAACCCCGACTACGAGCAGCTGGTGCGCACTCCGCTGACCGACCTGGTGGGTACCCTGCATATCGACAAGCCAGACAACCACAGCGGCCTCGTCAAGAACAAGGAATACCCCATCCTCGACAGCCGCGAGAACTGCTACGTCTACTATAACCGCAAAGCCATCCAGGATGGGCAGTACAAGCGCGAGAGCTTCTACTACACCATCGAGCCCTTCTCGCTGCAGAGCCTGGCCGACTTCAAGGCCGACAGCCTGGAATTTGGCGGCGTACTCACGTCGGCAGGCATCTTCCCCGACATCCGCGAGCCACTGAAGGTGCAGCGCGACTATTTCCTGGGCTTTGTCACACAGACACCCGTGGGCGGCCTGCCCGCCTACGGCGGCAAGGGCGTCTACCACAACGAGCTGCGCCTCGATGCCGGCGGCCTGCACGGTCCCGGCCACGTGGACTACCTCACCTCGCACAGCACCTCGTCCAACTTCCTCTTCCTGCCCGACTCGACGGTGGCCCTGACCGACACCGTGGTGGTGCGCGAGGAACAAGGATTCCCCGCCGTCCACGGCGACCGCACGTCGCTCCATTGGCTCCCTTACCGCGACTCGCTCGACATCGCCACCCTGGCCAAGGGCAACCCCCTGAGCATGTACCGCGACGAAGCCACGCTGCGTGGCCACCTGGCCCTGATGCCCCACGGCGCCACAGCCGCCGGCACCGCCAACGTGCGTGAGGCTACCCTCTCCAGTCCCCGATTCGAGCTGCTCTCGCGCGAGATGAACGCACAAGTGACCACCTTCGTGCTCCACAGCAAGACCTTCAACTCCACAGCCTTCGAAGCGCGCAACATACGGTCGCGCGTCGACTACGACGGGCGCAAGGCCGAGCTCACCATGCCCGACGGACCGGCACGGACCGACCTGCCCATGATGGAATACGAGGCCTGGGCCGACCGCTTCTACTGGGACATGGACAGCCACTTCCTCGACATAGCCAACTCGCAACGCTCCACCACCGAAGGTCTCGACGCGATGGATATCCGACTGCGTCTGCCCAAAATCAACGACCTGCCCGGCGTACGCTTCGTCAGCACCGACCCCAAGCGACAGGGGCTCACCTACCACTCGCTCATCTCCTCCTACCGCTATGAACGGGCCGACCTCAGCTCACGCGGCGTATACCTCATCGCCGTGGCCGACGCCGCCATCGCCCCAGCCGGCGACACAGTGCATATCGACAAGGGCGGCGAGATGCGGGTGCTCAACAACGCCAGCCTCATCTGCGACCGCGCCAACGCATGGCACACCGTCACCGAAGCCTACCTGCTCGTCAGCGGGGCCAACAGTTACACCGGCAAGGGCTACATCGCCTATCCGGAAGATGCCGCCCGTCCCGAAGACGCACAGCGCATCTATCTGAACGACATCAATGTCAACGCCTCCGGCACCACCATAGGCACCGGTTCCATCAACGAGAACTCACAGTTCACCCTCAGTCCCGCCTTCGGCTTCGCCGGCAAGGTGCGCCTCGAGGGCGACCGCAAGCTGCTCCACTTCGACGGCGGCGTGCGACTCCTGCACCACTGCGTGCCACAGGAGCAGATGGGTCTGCTGGCCTATGCCGACTACACCGACCCCGACTCCATCCATGTCGAGGTGCCCGAGATACCCACCGACTGGAAGGGCAAGCGCATCAGTGCCGCCATCCTCATCGACAAGACCACCCTCGAACCCCGTCCGGCATTCCTCACCAACGAACGGTCGGCCGACAACGAACTGCTCTCGGCCCACGGCGTGCTGACACACTTCGGTGGCCGCCACGAATACATGATTGGCTCCGAAGCCAAGGTGGCCAACCCGGAAGCTGTCGTCGAACCCTACCTCAGCCTCAGCACCACCGACTGCAAGGTGGAGGGCGAAGGCCTGATGGATTTCACCCTCAAGCGCACACAGGCACAGTTCTACGCCTATGGCACCGCCACCGTCGGCATCAAAGACAACAAGGATGACCACCTCACCACCGTATTCGGGCTCAGCTTCCCGCTGGCATCGGAGGTCGTGACGGCCATGAGCGCCGCCATCAAGGACGACCTGCGGCTGGCACCTACGGCACCTGCCTCCAACGGCGAGATGCGTCACGCCCTGATGCATCACCTCGGCGCCGAGCGGGGGGCCAAGGTCTATGCCTCCTACAGCGACGAGGGCAAACTCACCACCATCCCCGAACCGATGCGCACCATGCTCCTCTTCGACCGCGTACGCTGGCAGTACATGCCCGGCATGGGCTACTACTGCGACGGCAAGGTGGGACTGGCCGCCATCGACGGCAAACCCATCGGACTCGAAGTGCGGCTGAAGGCACAAATCAGCAAGCGCGGCAACGCACAGCACATGACATTCTATGTCGAAGCCGCACGCGACCATTGGTACTTCTTCCGCTACGACCTTATGGCACAGGAACTGGTCATCTACTCCTCCATGGGCACCTTCGAAGATGCCGTCAAAGCACTCCCTGCCGACAAGCGGCGCGTGGAGAAAGACGGCCTCGGCACCTTCCGCTACCTCATAGGCAACAACCGCAGCGAGGTCAACAGCTGGCTCACCACCTTCTCTAAGACCGTTTACTCCTCGGACGATGAAGACTTCTAGCCTCTGTCTCCTGCCGCTCCTGTTGCTGCTGGCCGCTTGCAACCGTCCTGCGCCGCTCAACCCGCTGCAGCGGGCCCATGCCGACGGACTCAACAAAGAGGCCTTCGTCAACCGCTACCGAAACCCCGACAGCTGCATCGCTCTCTCGCAAGCCTCCCTGCAGTATATCGCCGACTCGCTGCCGGAATACGTCGACGGCGAACTGCGGGCACTCAACAACATGGCCTTCGCCTACTACCAGAAGAGCGACCGCGAGAAAGCCTATGCCACGCTCGACCGGCTCGACAAGACCATCCGCCTCCGGAAAGAAGGCATGCACAACGACGATATCGAATGGGCCATCCACAACCTCATCCGCGCACGCCTCCTCCAGCGCGACTGCCACATCGCCGACTCCTACCGCCTGCTCTACGACATCGGACGCAGCCATGTCCTCGAGCGCAGCCGCGACAACCTCCTCTACAACTATGCCCAAACCGAGTACTACATCACCATGCTGGTGCTCAACTACCACTACCGCGACGGACGCGAGGACGACGTGCTCAACCTCATCGACGAAGTCGAGTCCCGCCGCCCACAGCTGCGGGTCGACTACGCCCAGGACATGGCTCTCAACTATGCCCTCGCCTACGGCTGGCAGAGCGCCGGCGAAAGCAACACCGCCCTCGACTACTGCACCCGCAACTTCGACATCCTGGCCTCCGCCTACTGCCCTTTCCACTATGCCAACACGCTCCAGATGATGGCATGGGCGCTCCGCAGCCAACCCGGCTCCACCCAGCCCGACAGCATCCTCGCCCTCTACGATGAAGCACGCCAGGTGTTCTTCGACTACGGCGACCCCTACCAGATGCTCGGCGGCACCACCTCCACCGCACGCTACGCGCTCCTCATCGGCGACACAGCCTTCGCCCACAACGTCCTCAACGAGTGGCGCTCGCTCAAAGGCACCTGGCAACCCTTCTCCGCCCCCAAGATGGAGATGTCCTACTTCGACGTGCTGCTCCGCAGCCGTCTGGCCTCCACACCCGACCAGGCTCGCCGCTGGTACGAATACCACAGCAAGCTGCAAGACCATATCAAGCAAGACGAGCAGGAAGACTTCGTCCTGCAGCAGACCCTCGCCAGCGCCACCCGCCGCAGCCGCTGGATGACCCACACCGCCCAGGTGGTCAGCTCACTCCTCGTCGTGCTCCTCGTGCTGACGGTGCTCCTCTGGCGCAACGCACGGCGCCTCCGCCGCGAAAAACGTGAACTCGAAGCCTCCAAGCGCCGCGATGTGGAACGCATCGCCAACGTCGAAACCTGTCTCAGCGTCATGCGCCACGACATCAGCCCCTTCATCGGCTACCTCCGCAGCCCCAACCTCACTCCCGAGCTCCGCTCCGAAGTGCTCGAGCAACTGCTCCGCACCTTCGACAATATCAAAAACTGGACGCGCCTCTCCATCCCCAGCGGACTGGTCTTCAACGCCTCCAACTTCCAGCTGCAGGAAGTCTTCGACGAGGTGCGCACCCAGACCGCCAGACCCCATGCCGGCGTCGAACTGCGGTTCGAGCCCACCGGGCTCACCCTCTGGGGCGACCGCCTGCTCACCGTCATCCTCCTGCGCAACCTCGTCACCAACGCCCTCCAGCACACCGACCTCGGCTCTGTCGTGGTCAGCGGACAGCCAGCTACGACGGACGACGGACAGGAAGGCCAGTTTGTCGACATCACCGTGGCCGACACCGGCTCCGGCATGACCCCGGAGCAGCAGGAGTCGCTCTTCCGCGCCGACAAAGAGCTGGCCGGCGACCACGGCTTCGGGCTCATCCTCTGCCGCTACATCATCAAGAAACACGACGACCTCACCCGCCGTGGTTGCAAGCTCTGGGTCGAAAGCACCCCCGGCACCGGCACCACCATGCACGTCCTGCTGGCAACCACCTCCAAAACATAAAAAAAAGGATAATGAAGAATGATGAATGATGAATGATGAATGAAGAATGAAGAATATAGAATGAAGAATATAGAATGAAGAATGATGAATGTAGAATTAAGAATCTGAAAGTTGAAAAGTGAAAAGTGAAAAGTGACATTATTGAGGTCTTGTGGTGTGCCGTCGGCTCTGCCGACAAGTCTCGATGTCTCGAGTCAGATTACGCGAAGCGCAGGGATTTCCAGGATGAAGCTGACCGGAGGAGAAAGAGAGAAAAGATTTACAAGATTTACAGGATTGCGCGCAGCGGGAGAAAAAAGAGTTGAGAGTTGAAAGTTGAAATTAGCATTTGTCTTATCTCCTTATCTCCTGTCTCCTTAACTCCTAAAAAAAACAATCATTAACCCTTAACCCTTAACCTTTAACCATTAACCCTTAACCATTAACCAAAAACCAAAAACCAAATAAATATGAAGGGGAAAGGAGTAAAAGTAGTAAAGTAGTAAAGTACAATAGCAATGCATGCAACGTGGTCGACCAAAACATTTGTCTTATCTCCTTATCTCCTGTCTCCTTAACTCCTAAAAAAACAACCCTTAACCTTTAACCCTTAACCGCTAACCCTTAACCCTTAAACAATGAATATCCGAGTCATGATGGTCGACGACGAGCCGCTGATACGCAAAGTCGTCAAGATGGAGATGAACAGCCGCAACGTCACCGTCGAGGTACCCTCCTCCCCGCGTGGCGGCGATGTCGACGGCAGCGAGATGCGACCTGTCGAGATGGTCGACACCTTCGCCGACGGCCCTGCGCTCCTCGCCGCCCTCGAAACCATTGCGCCGCCCGACTACCTCCTTGTCGACATGGAGTTCCAGGGCGAACCCACCGGCGGCCTCATGATCACCCGCCGCGTACACGAGCGCTACCCCGACGTGAAGATAATCATCTTCTCTGGCAGGTTTGACAACCCCGCCGAAGAGGGGTCGCGACAGGATGGAGCAATCCCCTCTTCCGGGGGCCGCTTGCAAAGAGTTCACGACATCGGGCGCGTCGTCATGGAAGCCCTCAAGCTTGGCGCCAGCGCCTTCGTCAGCAAAAACGCCGCCGGCGGCTTCTCGGTCGAGAACATCCTCCGTGCCGTCGAATGCCTCGAACGCGGCGAGAATTGCTACTTCAACTACCCCGTCATGCTCACCCTCAAGGAGGCCGCCGAACACTACTTCCGCATGGTCGAGAGCCACGACCTCGACTTCGACCTCAGCCCCACCGAGCACCGTCTGCTGCTGCTCGAAGCCGCCGGCTGCACCGCCGCCGAGATATCGCATCAGCTCGACGAGAGCGACAAAGCCATCCAGGAACGTCAGAAAGACCTCTCCCGCCGCCTCGACATCGTCAACAAGAGCGCCGCCCGTGTGGCCAAAGCCATCTCCCTCGGCCTCATTGCCCCCAGCGACGTCCAGTTCCTCCCACGGCAGTAACAGCCGACGACAAAACAGGGCGACCTGCCCGAGGTCGCCCCGATCACATTAAAAAACAGGTCATCTTCCTTTATAGGGGTTTCCTCGTCGCGTTGCTCATTGTATTTGATTTCATTCAGCGGTATTCGCTTCCCCTTACGGGGGTCATTGCCGGTGAAAACGAAGGTGTAAAAACACGCAGAGATTATGTGGTTGTGAGGGTGAGTATTATGTGCTTGTGAGGCCAAATACTATTTTTAATAAATGTCTGTTATTCATATAGATGTGCAACAAACGACTTGGTGGATGTTTTCGTTACCATGCTATTGCCCACCAACATACCCGTGACAACTCTCGTGATACTGCAAACCCTTTTACGTAACCGTGCTTCCAAGGGTCTAACAGCACGGGACGAGCTTCTCGTGCAGCCTTGTCTCGGTTTTTCCAAAAGTTACCCTTGCCTGCCTCTAAAACATAAATAACAAGGTCCTGCGGAACGACTTCTCTTTCGACCACGAACTGCCTATCGCCGATAACAATAGTATCTATAGTTTCTCCCAGCGAAAAATACGAGTACCGCATATTTGCAATAGGAATCTGGATGGAATCTTTCATGGGGTTGAGATATGATTCCGCATGTCTCATATAGGGCACATCTATTGTGAACAACGAATCGTTATAATTCATTTTCACAACAAATTCTTCTTTTTCAATACTATCTAATGTGTAGGCAGATACATTTGTTGAAAAATATGCACAACACCTAAATATGCTTTCTACAGAATCATCCCACGAGGAAGAGTAGAATGATCCCCAATTATTGCCATTAGCAGCATCGGAAGGGAAAAAGTCTATAATGTTCTTATCGTACATTAAACTCATTTCTTTGATAAATTGCTCTTTGGATGGGTCATGTGATATACTGTTACGGAGACTGCAACCTAAACATAGTATTGCAAATAAACAAACAGTTATCATGTGGTTTTTCTTCTTCATCTTGCAAGTATTCTGTCAATTAATACATTGCCCCCACGATAGTTGCTTATATTTCCCATATTGTTTTTATCTACATAATCGTGATGGCCTCCATGAACGATTTCTAATCCGGAAAAGATTACGCCAAGAACTTTAACGAATGTACTCGATTCGGAATAACGAATTGTTTGTCGATTTGCATATGGCATACTATTTTTGAAAGGATCGTATTTGCCATATTCAGTTTTGCCCACAATTGAACGCCCAGATTCCCGATAGGAATCTGGAATATATGCGATTTTCTCGGCATACTCATATTCATTTCCATAGGTAAGGTGAAAAGTATGGTCTTGCAGTCCCGACATGTCTTGTGTGTAGGTGTCGTTGTATGTAATAACTTGAGTGGGGACTTGTTGGTATCCCACAGATTTCATAACAGGCTTTGCCTTGTCACCATCTAATGACAATTCCATATCAAAACTATTTGTCCACTCATTATAATTCATTTTTCCATTGTTTCTTCTAACGATATCCCAATCTGAATTATGAAGGCCATCCGTTGAGAACATTCCATTTGCGCCCAAGTGTTTCCACCCCTCACCCTTCATTGCGCCTGTTCCCGCTGCATCTGCCCCTTTGACTTTGCTATTATAGTAAATACTACCTGTTAATTCATTCTGATACCAATCATTTCCATCGGGATCAATCAGCTTCACGGGATTCCAAACGCAATAGGCATACGGTGATATTGACGGGTATTTGTCCGCCATCGGGTCGACGCTGAGCCACATGGTCATCAGTTCGTGATCCATGTACCGTGCTCCAAAGTAGCCAAACCCTGTTTCCTCGTCCTTCTCTTTCCCGGTGAAAGTGAAGCTTGCGGAATCATTGGAAATGTCTTGAACACAATTACATATATTAAAACGACAAGTCGCGTTTTTTGAAGAAATTGTGAAGAAAAAACTCCCCTCGGCACCTCCACAAGGCACCGCATTACTGGAATAAATGCTATTGTCCAATATGCGCATTTCGCTGCAAAAATACTCACTTTATTTGAATTATGAGAACAAAAATGTATTTTTACATCCGAAAAGTGTTTTGTTGTTCAAAATAAAAACCTGTAATTATGAACATTAGAATCGATTCCAATTTCAATTTCCTGGTCACGTCCATCCAGTATTTCCCCAACGGAGAACTTTTTATCTCATTGACGTCCGAAGAGAATCAGTCTGAGAACCGATATCAATATGAGGCTGCTCTCGGCAGCGGGCAAGCCGAGGAGAAACCTACCATCAGCCTGCTGCAATATGCCAAATCTTTCGCCTCTTCTGCCGATATCAAACCTAAAACCAAAGACACCTACCGCCTCATGTGCAACCACCTCGAGGCCTACGGAGACAGCACTATCGACAGGGTTACCACCGCCTATCTCCAAGACTTCATCCAGTACCTCCAATCGCAAGGGCTGAAGCCCGGCAGCGTGCGATTATATTTTCAAAAACTGGCCTGCGTCCTCCACGATGCCTACAAAATAAGAGGGGGAAATGTAAATTATAACCACATATATTTTGTGGGGAATGATTTATTACGATAAAAAAAATTGCGGGGGAATGAAAAAAAGTCGTATCTGTGCAGTCGAAAAAAAGATGTTTTTATGGGAGAAATACTGTTTAAAAGAAAAATATACGACCAACTGCTGCAGTTCAAGATTGAGGACGGCATGGGCACCCGCACCATCGTCAGCGGCATCGCCAAGTTCTACCCCGACCCGCAGGCGTTGGTAGGCCGTCAGGTCTGCTTCATCGCCAACTTCCCGCCCCGCAAACTCAAGGGTGTCGAGAGCCAGGGCATGATCCTCAGCGCCGAGGACAAGGACGGCCGTCTAGTCCTCCTCACCCCCAGCGACCTCGTCACCCCCCGGCTGCTCGGTGGGCTGAAAATCACATAACAATCGTAAAGACAAAGGCATCCTCAAAGTTCGAGGATGCCTTTGTCTTATATCCTAATGATACATTTCACCCGACTTGGCCATACTCATCTGTCCGAGGTCTCCAACTTTGTCCCAACACACATCATATAGTTTATCGTTTTTGTAGTTGTACATACCCGGTGAAAACAAGAGGTGAAACCGCATGGTTATTGTGCGGTTTGACGGAGAGGTTTTATGTGCAGATTGAATCAAATGGTTGCTATTTAATATTTTACTCTTCGACAAGACTAGTCCTATTCAATAATTACACTTTATTTTAAAATTCCACCCACATACCGTTCATGGGCTGTCTGGAAAAAACTGAATAAAGATCTCTGGTAGGTGTTTTTAGACCGTCTCTGTACCGTAAAGAATCGAGTAATTTATAGTGTTCTGAGATGAAGCAGTCATCTTCCATTTTGTTGCTCATTGCACCTTTAACAATTTTATCCCATGGAATCTCTCTGGCAATGGAATCAATGGAACCCCAAGACAGAACCATATGTTTGAAGTCTCTTTTCTTTAGTCCGTTTTTTTTATACATCAAATAAAGAAAGCGCATATCATTCTCTCTCCAACCTTTTACTCTTATCCACACATCTATGTCTCTAGAAAGTTCATCTACTATATGGATGACATTTAAATCACCCACCCAATTATCCCCTTGTATTTTATAGAATTGGATATTGTAATCAATAGAATCGGAGATATATTCTTCGTTCTTCATGGCTTTTCTATTTAATGTGTATTTGGGGGATATCTCTATTACACTGGTCTGAAAAACGACATCTGCCCCATGTAAAAAAGATTCTTTACTACAAGAGGAACATACCCCGATGTCAGAAATATAATATGACAGAATAAATTCTCTTTCTTCTTTAGTCGTTTGCGCCGGAGAAGAAAAACTTATCAATATCGTAATAATAAAAGGAAGTGCTTTCATATGTTCAAAGTTGTTTATTTATAGTCAAATGGGTTGGGCCGGGCTATCCTTTCTCCTTTAATAAAAGATTCATAATGATAGGAAAATTGCGTGGTCGCACGTTGGTCATAAATCATTTTTCTTTGTTCTTCCACAGTTTTAGGTCTCGTGACCGCAAATAAAGCATCTCCAAATTCATTGGCCAGTGACCCCATATCATGATGATGCTTATACAATGTGATAGAAATAATGTTTTTTCTGATACCAACGATATCTTTTTTTTCTGTGCGTTTACCAGACTCATCACAGTAATCAGTATAGCTGTAGTCAAAGGCATAGATGGTTTGTGCGTCCGACGGTCTCCCTGTTTCTGGATTTGTTGGCCCTTTTTTATCAGAAACTCCTACAACAATATTAACCGGTGTGCTTTTATTTTCGTCAAACGGATCCGTAAAAGAAAGATTGTTTAGAATTTCAAACTCGTCAGGGTGTTCTGCTTGAAAATTATCAATAAGTTGTTGCGTCCGTGCATATAGTTCACCCCCATATCCCGAACTATTTTTGTATCTAAGATATTGGTTTATTATCGTATCCCCACTGGGATCCATTAATACTATCGGATTCCAGGCACAATAAGAATAGGGTGAGATGCCAGGATACTTATCGGCGTATCTATCTACCAACAAGAAGGATGTCAAAATCTCATGGTCAAGATATCTGGCGTTGAAATATGAATACCCCGTTTCTTCATCGCGTTCTTTGCCGGTGAAAGTGAAGCTTGCGGAATCATTGGAAATGTCTTGAACACAATTACATATATTAAAACGACAAGTCGCGTTTTTTGAAGAAATTGTGAAGAAAAAACTCCCCTCGGCACCTCCACAAGGCACCGCATTACTGGAATAAATGCTATTGTCCAATATGCGCATTTCGCTGCAAAAATACTCACTTTATTTGAATTATGAGAACAAAAATGTATTTTTACATCCGAAAAGTGTTTTGTTGTTCAAAATAAAAACCTGTAATTATGAACATTAGAATCGATTCCAATTTCAATTTCCTGGTCACGTCCATCCAGTATTTCCCCAACGGAGAACTTTTTATCTCATTGACGTCCGAAGAGAATCAGTCTGAGAACCGATATCAATATGAGGCTGCTCTCGGCAGCGGGCAAGCCGAGGAGAAACCTACCATCAGCCTGCTGCAATATGCCAAATCTTTCGCCTCTTCTGCCGATATCAAACCTAAAACCAAAGACACCTACCGCCTCATGTGCAACCACCTCGAGGCCTACGGAGACAGCACTATCGACAGGGTTACCACCGCCTATCTCCAAGACTTCATCCAGTACCTCCAATCGCAAGGGCTGAAGCCCGGCAGCGTGCGATTATATTTTCAAAAACTGGCCTGCGTCCTCCACGATGCCTACAAAATAAGAGGGGGAAATGTAAATTATAACCACATATATTTTGTGGGGAATGATTTATTACGATAAAAAAATTTGTGGGGGAATGAAAAAAAAGTCGTATCTTTGCAGTCGAAAAAAATATGTTTTTATGGGAGAAATACTGTTTAAAAGAAAAATATACGACCAATTGCTGAAGTGGAAGCAGGAGAGCAATGGACAGAGCGCACTTCTCGTCGAAGGGGCTCGTCGTGTGGGCAAGACGACCATCGTGAGGACTTTTGCAGAAAACGAATATGACTCGTACTTGATGATTGACTTCAACAAGGCGTCGAAAGCTATCATGGGGCTGTTCGAGGACTTGATGGATCTGGACTACCTGCTCCTATACCTGCAAACGGCTTACCATGTGACGCTGAAACCGAGACGGTCGGTTGTCATCTTCGACGAGGTCCAGAAATGTCCACTCGCCCGACAGGCTATCAAGTATCTGGTTGAGGATGGTCGGTTCGACTACATCGAGACAGGTTCGCTTATCAGCATCAAGAAAAACACAGAGGGCATCACGATACCCAGCGAGGAAGACCGCATACAGATGTATCCGATGGATTACGAAGAGTTCCGGTGGGCGCTGGGCGATGAGGCGACAGTCCCGCTGCTTCGACAGTTCTGGGAACAGCAGCACCCGCTCGGGCCTGCCCACAGGGAGGCGATAAGAAACCTGCGCCTCTATATGCTCGTGGGCGGTATGCCTCAGGCCGTAAACGCCTATCTCGACAGCCGAAATTTCGGCAAGGTGGATCAGGTGAAACGAAGAATACTGAAGCTTTACGAAGATGATTTCCAAAAGATAGATCCTTCCGGACGTGCATCGGCGATGTTCCGTTCGATACCCGGCCAACTGAGCCGCAACGCCATCCGCTATGTACCCTATTCGGCCGTCGGAAGGGTTGATGAAGGCAAACGAGCGGAACTGCTGAAAGACTTGGAGGACAGCAAGACGGTGAACATGGTGTATCACACCGATGACCCACAGGTGGGTATGGGGTTGACAAAGAACGAAGAACGGTTCAAGATGTTTGTGTGCGATACAGGACTTTTTGTGACGCTGGCTTTCTGGGACAAGAACTTTACAGAGAATATTATCTACGAGAAACTGTTGTCAGACAAATTGCCCGCCAACTTAGGGTATGTCTATGAGAACCTGGTGGCACAGATGTTGGTGGCTGCCGGCAATGAACTCTACTACCACACTTGGCCACGAGACGAGAAACACTACTACGAGATAGACTTCCTGCTTTCGCGCGGTGCAAAAATCTGTCCGATCGAAGTGAAGTCGTCAGGGCATAAGACGCACAGGTCGCTTGATGAATTCTGTGGCAAATTTTCCTCGCGAGTATCGCGACGTTACCTCATATATACCAAGGACTTTGCAAAAGACGAGCAAAGTATATTGATGCCAGTGTATATGACAATGTTCGTGTAGCCAATGCACACTAAATTCCAACTGTATACGTTATTGAGTTGTGGTTTTGCAATGGTCATACAAACAATCTTTGTCCCGTAACGAAAAGAACGTTAAGGAGGTGTCTTTCTACCATTCCGACCTTTGCGGAAGTCGAGCGCAGAGCCAAACTTGCTTGAGTTATGCCGAGATGAAGCAAAGTGTGCGAAGCAAGCACCTCGGCAGTGCCAGCTGGATTACTGACTTTGAAGGCATCGCTGTTCAGCACCTGCAGTACCTTCCCTACGGCGAGCCATATGTCGATCAACGCCATGCGGGCTCAACCTACAGCGAGCGCTTCACTTTCACCGGGAAAGAAAAGGATTTGGAAACCGGCTACGGCTATTTCGGTGCCCGCTATATGGACCACGAACTGATGACCATGTGGCTGTCAGTAGACCCAATGGCGGACAAGTATCCGAGTATAAGCCCGTATGCCTATTGTGCTTGGAACCCAATAAAGTTTGTGGATCCTGATGGCAGGATAATTGATAGTGCTAGTGTTACACAGGAGATAAAAGATTTGATTAATCCATTGCATAATTCTTACAATGAGGAATTTGCTTCGGTATATCAGGATTTGGAAGCAGACCCTTCTGTCACTTACAGATTTGAACGATGGAACGAATTTCATATTAATAAAGAGGGGAAAGCAACTTCTGGAGGCACGACCTTGGCTGATGATAGAGCAGTGGTTATTGGTTATACGTGGGGGTTGGAAACAACAATTAATAAAGAAAATACGCCATCAAGGGCTTTATGCGAGGAAATATGCCACGCAAAACAGTTCTGTGATGGGAAATGGGGATTTGCCAAGACTCATGGTGTATTATGGGTGACATGTGGCAATGTTGATGAGGAAGAAGCCCATATTTGGGCAGCTAGAGTTAGTGGGTCTACATCAAAAGTTGATTATTCGCACTATAATTTAGATCAAACCACAACGTCTGCAGAGCATGCATGGATCAAGGATAATCCGGCAGTAAGAACGGGAGCAGCTCCAAAATACGATAATAATGGATTATACTCTGCTGAATTCTGGTTTTTTAAACAACCCAAAAAATAATGACATGAGAAAGTTTTTGATAATTCCATTCTGCGTTTTCTGTTTTAAATTTGCCTGTTCCCAAAATGTAGTCGATTACGCTCGTGTCGATAATATCATTTTCAACAAGACTTGGAATCTCATTATTGACACGGTTCCTGCATCCATTCCTTCAGACTACTTTGATTTTTGTGGATGTATGGGAGTATCCACATTGGCGAACATATACTCTTTTGAAGATATCTATAGGGGAAACTTTTCCTATAAAACACCCGCAAAATATTTATTGTCTTCAATTGTTCAATTAGATTCTGTAGGTACTTGGGGCAGAGACTCAGCATTGTGTGTGGTTTATTCGAAAGCGATAATATATGAGACTTTTTTTTCACCATACTATCTCAATTACTGGACACCCAAGGAAGATGTTCTGGAATCAGAATATATTTCTGGCTCTAAAACGACATATGATTACTTACTTGATAAGATAAAAGATGAAAAAGAAAAAAAAACAGAGAAAAAAAATATCGATGTTATTATTATCCCCGAAGAATTATCAACTATAAAAAATGCAGTAAATAACATACAATCCAACCTGTTTCTTCTAAGAATCAATGATTCTGAAGAAGGTGATATCATCGCATACCAATTTTTCACAAGAAAAGAATTTAATATATCTTCACTTTATACGCCTCTGCAATATTATAAATATCTACTTGAAAGATATTCGGGCTATATGAAAAAAAGAGGAACAGGGAGCACTAACATCAACAACAGAATAACCGATAGAAAACACTAACTAATTGAACCATCCAGCACATAAAACCGCCTCACAAAACCTCACAAAAACCATGCGGTTTCACCCTTTCGTTTTCACCGGCAATGCACCCCGTAAGGGGAACCGAACTCCGCTGAATCAGATTAATTGTAGCGAGGAACGCGACGCGGAAACCGGCTACGGATACTTGCCTCATCAAACTCGGCAGGCACATCACGGCGTCCGCTACTATTGGGGCGCGGTGCTGATAGGGTGGCTGAGCGTTAATCCGTCGGCGGACAAGTACCCTACTTAGCCTGTACGCATATTGCATGTGGAATCCTGCAAAGTAGCCTAGAACATGGCTTGTTGTTCGCTGACACCGGCTGTCACTTTGGTGTCTTGCGACCAGAACCAACCTTCAGGATTCTTTCTTGGAAACGTAGAAAGGTATCTATAACTTTGACACCCACTCCTGGACGGCCTTGTTGTAGTTTAGCCGGCGAACATCTTCGGTAGAGGAAACTCTGCCCACAAAGCATTCGCTTAATTCATTGTCGAATATTCCTTCGTTAATTATTGGGTCATGGACAAGAAGGATAGGTATCCCCACAGACAGACCAATACCAACTTCAATCTCGTTCCATGGTGTAGACATCCACTTATTCCTCCATTCTTTTTCCTCACCTGTACCCGGCCTGTATTTACCATCTGAAATTTCTATTTGCTTAAATCCAAAAGCTATCATTCCACAAGAACGGTTGATCGACTCCTTCACCCGGTTCAATTGTCCAAATCGGGGGTAATCGTCACGTTTATAATAGAGAACCTCATATCCAATTCTCTCCAGATAATCCTTATAGTTCATTGTTATCATTTCCTCCTCTTTTGTCATTGTTCCAGGCATGGAGAAGAAAACTATTCTTTCTTTTGTCTCATGTTTGGCGTTCTGATTTCCGGGCAATGTAAACCTGTTGTTTTCATCCAGATTATCTTTGATGACAGCTGGGATATTCCTTGCCCCCGTAAAGTCAGCTCCTTTCAGAACACAGTTTTTGAACACGACCCCAGTCAAATCTGCACCTCTCATATTGGCATTTGTGAAATCACAATTGCGAATTCGCGCGTTGAACAAAATTGCATTATATAGTATGACACCATGTCCGATTATTCCTTCCAGATTGGCATAAGACAGGTCGGCCAAATACAAGTCGGTCCCGTTCATTAAGATGTCATGATCCTTGTTGTCAAGCAAAACATCTTGCAGGTTTGTTTTCTGAAGGTCGCATCCCGACAATTCAGAAGCATAACCGAGACCGTCGGCCAAGGTCTTTTGGAAAACACCTGTCGGCAAAACCCTCAACAAAGAAGATATGACATTTATGGTTTCTTTTCTCAAATCCTTCTTAGAGTCTTCGGTTGTCTCCCTGAAATATCTACGAAGCAGTATGGCGGCAGAGACTTGAGCCGACTTGTTGGTTGATGTCAGTTGTGATACGGTATTCTCGAACGAGGCCTGATAAGCTTCGCGTTCTCTTAATTTCGCCTTCCGTTTATCACTAATGAATTTTAGAATTCCATAGAATACAGCGGCAATAACACTAACACCGCCCAAGATTTGAAAGAAAAGATTTGCGGCACTTTCCGCTTGCAGTAAAATCATCAATTGGTTCATATTGTATATGTTTGGGAAAACATAATTCAAATTGCAGTTAGTAGATTAAGTTCACCTTCATCCGTCCGTGGACGGACACCTTATCGGAGTGCAAATATACGCATTTTTTTCAATACCAACGCCTTTTTTGACAAGGTCCTAATGAAAGTATTGATAATAAACAATTTGTTACATCTTTTTTTTAGCTAAAAAGAGAACGTCTGAAAATAAAACAGACGAAACCACTAGTAAAAATACTGCGGAATTACGATTCTACCAACAATCAGCTTAACTAACAAAAGAGCACAATAATCTATAGGAAACATCGTTATCTATGTATGTCGAAAGCAGATAACAACATACTGGGGCTGGAGCACGGAAAGATCGGCGACCGAATAGCGGTGGTGCTGGACGGGAAGCAGGTCTACAAGAAACTCTACAGACCCACAAATCCGCGCACCCCGCAGCAGCAGAAGCATCGCGCCAAGCTGGCATTCGTCAACAGGCTGTCGAAAGAGCTGGCGGAGGCGGTGAACATCGGCTTCGCCAAGGTGCCACAACGCGGCAGCGGACAGACGGCGAGGAATGCTTTTGTGCATGAGAATTTCCATAACGGTGCCCTCGTCTGGGACGAGGAATCCGGCGAGTGGAGCTTCCGACCGGATTTGCTGTGTCTGGCACAGGGACCACGATATGTCGGACAAGGAATAGCGGCGGAGATGCACGACGGACGGCTGCATATCGCATGCCCCGACACGGGGACGAACAACACTCATGGGGTGACAGACGACCAACTGATGGTGGCGATCTACAGGCCTGCCGTGCCGGCGCTGCATCTTCTGAATGGCCCGTTGCGGGAGGCATGCAGCGAATGTATCCTCGAGCTACCGGAGACCGAAGACGAGGAGGACGTGATGCTTGTCTACCTCTGGTTCCAAGCCACCAAATACCATCGCTCCGGAGGCGGCAAAATCACCGTCCGTCCCGGACAGGCCAGCAAAAGTGTTTTCCTGGGAGCTTTCAGCAAGTAGGCTCGCTGTAGCTCCGCTCCTGCATGCACCGACGCAGAACCATGAAGGAGGATAGAGTATACCTGCTCCCTACCAACTCCCTACCTGCTCCCTACCAACTCCCTACTTGCTCCCTACCCGCTCCCTACTCGCTCCCTACCTGCTCCCTGTCAGCTACGGCCAATCCCGGGCCTATCCCCGGGCAATCTACTGGCAAGTATTGCCCTACCCTAGAATTACCCTAGAATCACCCTAGAGTTACCCTAGAATTACTCTAGAAGAAGAAACGAGGGGCTGACGGCCTCGAAGAAACGACTATTATTATATCTATAGATATAATAATAAGGGTGGAGATGGCATTAATGCAGCGACGTCCTGTCCCTCCAATACCAATAATACACTCTGTATATCCGGGTGGCTGAAAGCAATGCTATTTCTTCATCACAAAAAACAAAGGGGAAAGTGTAGATAAGCCGTTGTATATCTAGCTTTTGGCGCCCTTCCATTGCCACACGCACGTTTCCATTTCGGTCATATCTTCGGCAAAACGGAAGAAATACCGAAAATATGTCAATTATTTTGCGTATTTTTGCCTTGCAAAAAGGATGAAGGTTATTCGTGCCATACTACTCATACTCAACGTACTATTGGCGTTGGGTCTGTTGCTGACGACGCTGGCTGGCAGCGTGGCGCCGTCGCGTATGCTGCTGCCGAGCGTGGCGGCCTTCGGCTACCTGCCGCTGCTGGCGGCCAACGTGCTGATGATTGTCATCTGGCTGCTGATGAAACGGTGGACATGGCTGCTCAGCGCAGCCGTCATCGCCCTGCGCTGGGCCACGCTGGGTTTCTTCTTCCAGGTGCATGCCCCCATGAAAAGCGTCGACCCCCAGGAGCATCCCTACGCGGTGTCGCTGCTGACCTACAACGTGCACCAGTTCCAAGGGATGGAAGACAAGCCTGAGCAGTCGGACAGCAATGCGCTGGATTTCATCGCCATGGTGCGCCGTCACCAGCCTGATGTGCTCTGCCTCCAGGAGTATGCAGCCCCCAAGACGGTGGCCCTGACCGACAGCCTCACCCTGCTGGGTTACAACCACTACTACGGGGCCCACACCTCGCGTAGCGGCATGCCTTACGGCACGGTGGTCTTCAGCCGGCTGCCCATCACCTATGTGACCCGAGTCGACAGCGAGAAGCTGCTGGTCGAGTTGCACAAGGACGGACAACGTTTCCGCGTGTGCTGCATCCACATGGACAGCTACCGCTTCGACGCGGCCGACCGCGAGGAGATCGAGCGTATGCGTCACGGCACGGTGCAGGAATCGAGCCGGCGCACGCTGGCCAAGGTGAAGGAGACCATCCTCAGCCACGAGGAGGAGTGGTCGCAGCGGCTGCGACCCGTGGTGACGGAGAGCACGGTGCCTCTGGTGCTGGCGGGCGACCTGAACGACATCCCTGGCTCATGGCTCTACCGGCAGGTGAAGGACGAGATGAAGGACGCCTTCTGCGAGCGAGGACTCGGCATGAGCATCACCTACAACGGCGGCTTCCCAAAATTCCGCATCGACATGGTGTTCCACAGCGAGGGCATCAACACGCTGGGCTACAAGCGCATCAAGTCGTCGCTATCCGACCACTACCCTGTGCTGACCAATCTGGAGCTGACGATATGAGAAAAAGCGAGTTATACCGGCGCGTCATCGAGTACTTCGAGCAGGCTATGCCTGTGGCGGAGACCGAGTTGCACTATGGGTCGCCATTCCAGCTGCTGGTGGCGGTGGTGCTGTCGGCCCAATGCACCGACAAGAGAGTCAACATGGTGACGCCGGCCCTCTTCGCCGCCTACCCTACCGCCGAGGCGATGGCGCAGGCCAGCGAAGAGGATATCTTCAGCTACATACACTCCGTTTCCTATCCCAACAACAAGAGCCACCATCTGGCGGGGCTGTCGCGAATGCTGGTGGAAGAGTTCGGCGGCGAGGTGCCCGACGACCGCGACCAGCTGCAGCGCCTGCCGGGCGTGGGCCGCAAGACTGCCAACGTGGTGGAGGCCGTCTACTTCGACCGGCCAGCCATGCCGGTGGACACCCACGTGTTCCGTGTGGCAAACCGTATAGGCCTGACCGTCAACAGCAAGACACCCTTGCAGACGGAACGCGAGTTGGTGAAATACATTCCCGAGCAGCTTCTTCCCAAAGCCCACCACTGGCTGATACTGCACGGCCGCTATGTGTGCCAGGCACGCAAACCCAAATGCGGCGAGTGCGGCTTGACCGAGGTGTGCTGTTTCTTTAGGAGGCAGGAGACAGGAGATAAGGAGATGGGAGATAAGAAGACAGGAGATAAGGAGATAGGAGATAAGGAGATAAGGAGGATAGGAGGTAAGGAGATGGGAGATAAGAAGACAGGAGATAAGAAGACAGGAGATAAGGAGATAAGAAGGATGGGAGATAAGGAGACAGGAGATAAGAAGACAGGAGATAGGAAGACAGGAGATAAGGAGATAAGGAGGATAGGAGGTAAGGAGACAGGAGATAAGGAGATAAGGAGGATGGGAGATAAGGAGGATGGAGCCAAGGAGATAAGGAGGAAGGAGGTGAAGGGTGCTG
>CAMJJD010000023.1 GCA_946406015.1 uncultured Bacteroidales bacterium
CGTCCCAGAAGTTGTCGAGGGTGGAGAGCACGGGGTTCGGCGAGGTCTGGCCGAGGCCGCAGAGGGCGCTGTCCTTGATGACGGCGGCCAGGTTGCGCAGGGCGTAGAGGTCGTCCATGGTGCCACGTCCGTCGGTGATCTTCTCGAGGAGCTCGCAGAGGCGCTTGTTACCGATGCGGCAGGGGCTGCACTTACCGCAGCTCTCCTCGCAGGTGAACTCCAGATAGAACTTGGCGATAGCAGGCATGCAAGAGGTCTCGTCCATGACGACCATACCGCCGGAGCCCATCATCGAGCCGGCAGCCACGAGGCTGTCGTAGTCGATCTCGGTGTCGAGGTGCTTGGCAGTGAGGCAGCCGCCGGAGGGGCCACCGGTCTGCACGGCCTTGAACTCGCGGCCGTCCTTGATGCCGCCGCCGATCTCGTAGATAATCTCACGCAGGGTGATGCCCATCGGGACCTCGATCAGACCCACGTTGTTGATCTGGCCGGCGAGGGCGAACACCTTGGTTCCGGGCGACTTCTCGGTACCGATGGTGCGGAACCAGTCGGCGCCCTTGGTGATGATGACGGGGATGTTGGCCAGGGTCTCGACGTTGTTCACGTTCGAGGGCTTGTCCATATAGCCGCGCACAGCGGGGAATGGGGGCTTCAGGGTGGGCTCGCCGCGCTTGCCTTCCATGGAGTGGATAAGGGCGGTCTCTTCGCCGCAGACGAAAGCACCGGCACCGTAGCGGAGCTCGATGTCGAAGTTGAAGCCAGTGCCGAGGATGTCCTCAC
The DNA here is from genome assembly GCA_946406015.1 of uncultured Bacteroidales bacterium. Lineage (GTDB taxonomy): Bacteria > Bacteroidota > Bacteroidia > Bacteroidales > P3 > Colimorpha. The sequence goes on from CAMJJD010000023.1 coordinate 781, forward strand.
CGAGGAGGCCGTACTCGCGGGCCTGGTTGATGGCGATCTTCAGACGGTCGATGGCCAGAGGATACTCGGCACGGATGTACACAAGACCCTTGCTGGCGCCGATGGCGTAGCCACCGATGGCCATAGCCTCGACGATGCTGTTGGGGTCACCCTCGAGGATGGAACGATCCATGAAGGCACCGGGGTCGCCCTCGTCGGCGTTGCAGATGATGTACTTCTGGTCGGCCTGGTTCTTGGCGCAGAGGCCCCATTTAACGCCGGTGGGGAAGCCAGCGCCGCCACGGCCGCGGAGGCCGGACTTGGTCACCTCGTCGATAACCTGCTGCGGGGTCATCTCGGTCAAGCACTTGGCCAGAGCCTCGTAACCGCCACGGGAGATGCTTTCCTCGATGTTTTCGGGGTCCACAAAGCCGCAGTTGCGCAGGGCGATACGGATCTGTTTGCGGTAGAAGTCCATGTGCTTCGAGTCGCTGACGTGCTCCTTGTTCTCGGGGTTGGTGTAGAGCAGCTCAGGGACTTTACGACCCTTGATGATATGCTCGTTGACGATGCGCTCGACATCTTCGGGCTTCACCTGAGTGTAGAAGGTGTTGTCGGGCATGATTTTCACGATGGGGCCCTTCTCGCAGAAACCGAAGCAGCCAGTCTTGATGACCTGAACGTCATCTTTCAGACCTTTCTCTTCGAGAATCTTGTGGAAATTGTCAATAATCTGGAGGCTGTTGCTGGACTTGCATCCGGTACCGCCGCAGATCAGAATATGCATTTTGTATTTTGCCATAATCTTTCTTAGTTTTAAGCTTTAAGTTTTAAGTTTTAAGTGGGGCGGTGGCCGTCGTGGCCGCGTCAGCCCACTTACTGCTTACAGCTTACAGCTCACAGCTTTAATTTACTTGTCAATGGTTTCGTAGTTCACGGGGATGATGCCCTCGACGAGTTCGCCGTTCTGGACGTACTTGGTGAGGATTTCATCGGCACGGTTGTTGTCGACGTGGCCGAAGACGATGGGGTCCTTACCCGGGACGCGCACCTCGAGGGTGGGCTCGGCGTGGCAGTAACCCATGCAACCGGTCTGCGTGAAGACGGCAGAGATGTGGAGCTCGTCGGCCTTCTGCATCATGTGTTCCATTACCTGCTTGGCACCGGCGGCGATACCGCATGTGGCCATAGCAACCTTGATTTGCACCAGACTCTCCGGATTTTCCGCTTTCTCACGGACGTCGAGGTTCGACTGGAGCTTCTCGCGCATGGCTTTCAGGTCAGCCAAAGATTTTACTTTTGTCATACAGTGACTTTTTTAGGATTAATATTATTGTTTATTACTAATTATCAATCGCTTGTGCGGGCAAATTGTCTGCACAAGATGGTGCAAATATACAGAAAAAAAATTAATTAAAAAGACTTTTGGAAAAAAATATCACTATCTCTGGTGAGAGGTTGTGCTAACTAGGTGTATGTCAGGCCGTCTAGCTGCTCGCTTAGCCTGTTATTGCCTATGTGGCTTTTCTGTATTATCTGGATGGTGAAAAAAAACACTTCGTAGTATACTAAAACGATTGTGATGTCGTTATGATAATGTATTATACAGATTAATAAGTTATGAAGATACATGTCGTTCAGCATGATATCCGCACCCTGCGGATGGAAGAAAACTTGGAGTGGATTGTCAACGAACTGGACTCGCAAGCGTCGAAGGATGCGTTAATGACGGTTTTCCCGGCATGCACAGTGTGTGGAGCGCCACTTTTTGCCGCAGCAGGTTATACCGACGTGCAGAAACGGGCTCAGGCGGTGTTGCAGGAACTGATAGCGCGGTCTGAGCATAGGGCTTTCTTGGTAGGTATGCCACTACAGATTCAAGACAAGGGGTTGTGTAATTCTCTGGTCTTTGTGCAGAATTGTGCTATACGTGGTGTGGTGACGAAGAAATACCTTACTGTTGACGAACAGAAATACTTTGTACGTGGCGAAGGCGTCCAAGTGATTGACTTCCATGACCAGCGTATTGCCATTGGTTTTTATGAAGACTTGAAAGAACTGACCAAAGGCTTTGTTGAACAGCCTGATATGGTGGTATGCTGTGGTTGCCAAGTGTTTGACTACCAAAAGCCCTATCGCATCCGCTACCGTATGAGCAAGATTGTGGAAACGTTGAATGCCAGTTTGGTGTATGTGAACCGTACTGGCGGCGAAGGGAGTTTCCTTTATGCCGGCGGGTCGATGGCCATGAACGCCGCGGGCGGCGTGTTGTGCCAACTGCCTTATTTCGAGGCGGCATGTGAGACTGTCGACATGCAGCAGCTGGAGACTGTGGAGGACGAGAAGCCAGAGGCGGTGGAGCTGGTGTACAAAGCGCTGGTGTGCGGCATGCGCGACTATTTCCATAAGAACGGCTTGCAGCGGGCGGTGCTGGGTCTGAGTGGCGGTATTGACTCGGCCCTGGTGGCCACCTTGGCTGTCGACGCTCTGGGCGCAGAGAATGTGCATGGCTTGCTGATGCCGAGCCAGTATTCGACCGACCACTCGGTGAAAGATGCTGTAGACCTGGCTGATAATCTGGGTATAAAGTACGATATTGTCCCCATTAAACCAGTGTTCGACGAGTTTGCCAAGGCATTGAAGCCTGTCTTTGGCGACCGCGCCGAGGATGTGACGGAAGAAAACCTGCAGGCCCGCATCCGCGGCACGTTGGTGATGAGTTATGCCAACAAGTTCGGCGCTCTGGCGCTCAACACCACCAACCGCAGTGAGGCTGCCATGGGCTATGGTACCCTCTATGGTGACTCGTGTGGTGCACTGGCTGTCATCGGCGACCTCTACAAAACTGAAGTTTACCAGCTCAGCGAGTGGATTAACCGTGACGAGGTGCGCATTCCGGTGAATAGCATCACTAAAGCTCCAAGCGCGGAACTCCGCCCCGGTCAGAAAGACAGCGACTCGTTGCCCGACTATGCTGTGCTCGACGCCATCCTCAACCTATACCTTGACGAGAATATGACCGAGGACGAAATCGTCGACGAAGGCTATGACCGCGACACGGTGCAGCTGGCCATCCGCAAGACACGCCAGAACGAATGGAAACGCCTCCAGTTTGCCCCACAGCTCAAGGTGAGCCCAATGAGTTTTGGTCTTGACCGTCGCTGGCCGATTAGTTGATTTTTATACATCTCGCCTACGACAGCAATCAGATTCCTATGAATTAAGGTATTTCTCCGGCAGTACGAAAGAAAAACAGAGAACTTATGAAGAATATAATTAAAACGCTTATTCTATTTCTTGCCCTTGCGGGCAGTGCTCAGGCACAGATGCAGGCTTTGTTCGGCTATTCGACCTTCTGTCTTGCCGAACAGCAGCAGCCTTATATTGAGACTTACCTGCAATTCGACGCATGGACAATGCATTTCCAGCCAGTCGATGGCGGTTATCGTGCAGATGCTGAGGTGACTATTGTTTTGCGACAGCAGGATTCGGTGTGCTTCATGAAGAAGTATGACCTCGCTAGCCCTACGGTGGCAGACCTCGAACACCTCGACTTCAGTTTTCTTGACGTGCAGCGATTCTCTGCCAACAACGGGCTATACACACTTGATATCACACTTCGCGACAAAGGTAGTGCAGCTCCTGCTTCGACCGTCAGTGAGAAGCTGCTGGTCAACTACGACAAGCGCCGTCCGGCACTCTCGAGTTTGATGATGCTGGCCAGTGTCAAACCCACCGTCAAGGAAAACATCCTCTCGCGTGGAGGTTACGATATGGAACCTTATGTGAGCGACTTCGTCCCCGAGCAGGTGAAGCAGCTCAATTACTATTACGAAGTCTACAATATCGACAAGGAAGTTGGCCCCAACCCGGTGTTGACTATGGTCTATATCGAAGAGCTTGAGACTGGCCGCCGTGTGGAGGCCTCCCAGTCTGTGAGCCGCCGCAAGTCAGCGTCTGTCGTCCCTGTGGTGGGCTACCTCGACATTGCCGGCCTTCCGTCGGGCAACTTCAACCTTGTCTGCGAGGTGCGTGACCGTGATAATCATCTGCTGCTCTTCAGTAAGTTGCCTTTCTTCCGCTCCAACCCCGAGGTCAAAGGTGCCACTGTTGGCGACTATGCCACTTCCTTTGCCGGAAAAATCACCGACGAGTCGTTGCTCAATCTCTACCTCGAAGCCCTTTATCCATTGGCTTCCGAGACCGAGAAGAGTGCTGTCTCCGAACTTGTGCGTCGTCCCGGATTGGCAGAGAAACAGGAATTTCTGTACCATTTCTGGACCCTCCGCGATCCGATGGCTCCCGAGGCGGAATGGCTCAAATACAAGGAGCGTATTGACTATGTCCAGGAACACTTCAGCTATCCGCTCACGCGTGGCATCATGACTGACCGTGGACGCGTTTATCTGCAATATGGCGCACCTGATTTCGTACGCGACGAGAAGAACTTCGCCATCGTCGGACATTCCACCAGCCGCGAGAATCTTTCCTCCAACATCTCCGACCTCGGCAACAAATCATATGTCGGCGACGGAGTAGGGGTGGGGCAGGTTTTCTACTTGCCTTATCAACTCTGGCGCTATAACCGTATCTCTGGCGACGCTGAAAACCGAGTCTTCATCTTCTGGGATGAGCACCGTTCCGGCAACTATCGCCTTCTCCACAGCAACGCTCGTGGCGAAGTGCAGGAGGCCGACTGGGAACGTCGCCTCAGCCGTCAGCAGATTCCAGAAGGCGAAATCGGCGAAGTGGGTCGTCAGTTCAACCGTGGCTACTAATTTTCTGTCATTTATCGCCAACAACCACCCATGTTTCTCTTGTCAGACATCCTCTTCCTAGTAGTCTATTATGTGGTGGGCTATCGGCGCCGAGTTACGCGTGACAATCTTGCCGCTTGCTTCCCAGACAAATCTGAGCGTGAGCGTCGTTGTATCGAGCGTCGCTACTACCGCTATCTCTGTGACCTCTTGGTCGAAGGTGTCTATAATGCTCTTTTTGCTTCGCCGCTCTACCTCAAGCGCCATTACCGCCTCGTCAACCGGCAGCTAGTCGACCGCTATTACGAGCAGGGGCGTACCGTTATCCTTATGTCAGCCCACTACGGCAATTGGGAATACATGGTCAGTTCTCTTAACATGCAGTTTCTCCACCATGGTGTCGGTGTTGGTAAACCCCTCGACGACAAAAGCGTCGCTGCTTTCATCACACGGCGACGCACACGCTATGGTACCCAGGTCGTCGACCAGACCGACGTGCGTGACCACGTCGCCTTCTTCCACTCTCACCACGTACCCTGCGCCCTTATGATGCTCAGCGACCAGTCGCCCTCAAATCCGTACCGCAGTTATTGGACTACTTTCCTCGGCCGCGACACTGCTTTTCTCTACGGTGCCGAGCATTTCGCTCGTCAATACGACTACCCTGTCATCTACTACACTGTTCAGCGCGTCAGGCGTGGCCACTATCAGGTTACTTTCTCGCTCCTCTGCGAGCGTCCGCTCCAAGTGCCGCAATACTCCATTGTTGAATCCTACGTTCGTCGTCTTGAGGAGCAAATCCGCCGCCAGCCGGAATTCTGGCTATGGAGCCATCGTCGCTGGAAACTAACACGCAACGGCCGTATCCGTAAGGACGGTACCATCAAAATCATCAATCCATGAACAGAATAGCAGTCGTCATACTCAACTGGAATGGCCGCTCCATGCTGCAACGCTTCCTGCCCTCCGTCGTCGCTCAAAGTCCTGTCGCCGACATCGTCGTTGCCGACAACGGTTCTACTGACGACTCCCTTGCATTCCTCCGGCAGTATTACCCTCAAGTTGAACTCATTCCTCTTGATCGTAACTACGGCTTTGCTGAAGGCTACAACCGTGCCATCGATGCACTTCCAGGCAAATACGAGTACTACATTCTGCTCAACAGCGACGTTGAATGTACGTATGGCTGGATTGAACCTGTTGTCGCCATGATGGATGCCGATCCACAGGTCGCCGTTGCCCAGCCCAAACTGCTCATGTACGCCCAGCGTGACACTTTCGAATATGCCGGCGGCGCGGGCGGTTTCATCGACCGCTACGGCTACCCCTTCTGTCGTGGGCGACTTTTCTCCACCCTCGAGCAGGACCACGGACAATACGACGACCCGTGCGATATCTTCTGGGCTACGGGTGCCTGTATGTTCGTCCGAGCCAGCGTCTGGCATAGTCTGAAAGGACTCGATGGTGACTTTTTTGCCCACATGGAGGAAATCGACTTCTGCTGGCGCACTCATCTGGCCGGCTATCGCGTTCGTTACTGCCCGCAGTCCACCGTCTACCATGTCGGTGGGGGCACACTTCCCAAGTCCTCGCCATTCAAGACCGAGCTCAACTTCCGCAATAACCTCTCCATGCTGTATAAAAACCTGCCTGTCAAACGAAGAGGCTGGGTGTTGGCTATGCGTATGTGGCTTGACCGTGTGGCGGCGGTGAAATTCCTGCTTGAGGGTCATGTGGGAGAATACAAAGCCGTGCGCAGAGCCCACCGCCAATACCGGGCGTGGAAGCCGCAGTTGGACGAGAAACGAAAGAAAAGCGGCGCTTGTCAGGTGCCGCAAGTCTATCAAGGCCTCTTGTTGCCCGAGTATTACCTTCTGGGGCGCAAGGTGTTTACTTCTTTGAAAGGAATTTTCAGCAAGTAGCCTGCCTATAAGAGCAGCAGCAGTTTGGCAAGAAAAAAGCCGACGTAGGTTCCGACAGCGTAGCCGAAGAGACCGACGGCGATGCCGGGGCCTATTATGGCCTTGTTTTTCACCGCTCCCGCCACCACAGGGACGAAAGGTGGCGAGCAGATGAGCGAGATGCTGGAGGCCAGGGTCGTGTCGGTGTCGATACGGAAGAGAGCACTCAGCAGCACGTGCATCAGCAGCGAGCCCAAGGTGGCGATGGTAATGAAGAGGAATATGTGCGGGTCGATGTTGCTGAGAGTGCCCGTTGTCACCTGCGAGGCCACCGCGATGGAGAATACCAGTATCAGGTAGGTACCGGCCTCGAAGGTACGTTCCATGGTGCGCACACGCTTGAAGGTGGAGGCAATGATGGCCAGGGTGCTGATGCTGAGGATGAAGATTGTCTGGAACATATTATCCGGACACAGCAGCGCTATACCGGCTCCCACGGCAATGATGAGAATGGTCAGCACCAAGCTCTGCGCCAAGGTGCGGAGGTTGCTCTTTTTGAAGAGGCCGTAGAAAAGCTCGTGGTCGTGATTCTTGACTGTTACAGAGTTGTTGGAATGTATCTTGTCGTGAGGGAAGTCGGGCAACAGCAGGCGCAGGGTGCGCTTGCCGAAGATGATGACAAAGAATAGATAGACGGCGCTGAGCAAGGTGCTGTAAGCCGAGGTAATGATATAAACGGTGTCGTCGACGCCCAAGGCTACCTTGATGGAGGCTAGGTTGGCGTTGCCGCCGGTGTAGAGCCCGGTGAGCATGCCGCCAATCGAGGCGTAGGTCTCGCGGTCGTTTCCGGCGCATATCAGGAAGCCGATGGTGATGGCCAGACAGCATCCGAGAATACCGAAGAGAGTGGACTTGATAAACGACGGCGCCAACTTGAGCCACGACCTAAGGTCGGTGGAGAAAAGCAGCAGCGGTATGGCGAAGGGAATAGTGTAGGTGGCGATGTCGGTCTGCACTTTGTGCACCTCCGGTGTGTCTGGTATCAGGCCAGTGAGGCCCAGCAGGCAACCGATGATGTAGGCTATGATGATGGTGCCCACCTTGTTGAGGACCGGGAAACGGTAGGTGAGCCACAGGATGAACAATGGCGCGAGAAGGCAGACGGCTGTGATAATACAGGCTGTCATAGGGCGCTAGGCCTTCAGGTAGTCGTCGATGTGGCCAAAGACGATGTCGGCGCGGGCGGCAAAACTTTCTTCGGTGGCAAAGGCCACGTGGGGCGTCACCAGGCAGCGGTTGGAGGAAAGAAGCAGGTGGTCGAGAGGCAGGGGAGGCTCTTTTTCAAAAACATCGAATGCAGCCCCTGCAATGCGGTTCTCAATCAATGCTTGTCCCACGGCGGCGATGTCGCACACGGGGCCGCGGGCGGTGTTCACCAGCAGCGCCGTGGGTTTCATCAATGCCAGTTCTCTTCTGGATATCAGATTGCGTGTCTCGTCGCAGAGCGGCACGTGGAGGCTTACGATGTCGCTCTGCAGCAGCAGGGTGTCCATCGGCACATACTCCACACCCATGGCCTTCACTGCGGGACGCTCGGTGCGACTCCAGGCAATCACCTTGGCGCCGAAGGCAAGCAGCAGCCGGGCTGTGGCGGTGCCAATGGCTCCGGTACCTATGATACCCACCGTCTTGCCGCGCAGCTCACGGCCGAGAAAGGTGCCGCGACTGCCTCCTCGGTGCATCTGCTCGCTGAGGGTGACGATGTTGCGCAGCAGGTCAAGCATCATGCCCACAGCCAGTTCGCTCACGGCGGTGGTGCTGTAGCCCGCAGCATTCTGCACCTCGATGTCATGTTCGCGGCAGTAGGCCAGATCGATATGGTCCAGCCCGGTAAAGGCCACGCTGAGGTAGCGCAGCTTGCTGCACTGCTTCAGCACCGAGGCCGTCAACTTGATGTTGCTGATGGCCACTATGTCGGCATCGTGCATCCGCTCGACAAGCGTCGGCTCGTCCTCGCGACGGTCCATGTAATAGGTGAATTCGTGCCCCATGGCGGCATAATGGGTTTTGAGGGCTTCGAAACGCTCGCGGGATATTCCCAATGATTCAACACAGATGATTTTCATGGTATTCTTATTTCTTGACTATCCAGATAATTCAGGATTGCCGGTTGTACGGGATTACCTGGCTTGTTTCCTTTTCTTGACCGAGAATCCGAAGCCCCCAATCCGCTCGCCGAGGGAATAGTACTTGCCGTGCGAATAGGCCAAGGGGCCGGCATGGTTCAGCTGAAACTGGCCGGTACTCCTGTCCAGGAGGCTCTCTTCCGCGTCGATGGCCACCACGTCGGCCATAAACATGTCGTGTGTGCCCAAGGGGCGCACTTCGCGCACCCGGCATTCGATGGCGAGGGGACTCTCCTTGATGAGGGGAGCTTTGACGAGCTGTGCCGTCTCGGCATGCAGCCCCATCTCGCGGAACTTGTTGTAGTCGCGGCCGCTGCGCACACCACACCAGTCGGTCTGGCGTGCCAGTTCGGTCGTCGTCAGGTTGATGACAAACTCGCCTGTGCGGCTGATAAGGGAGTGGCTGTGGCGTTCGGGGCGAATGGAGACGTAGCACATCGGCGGGTCGGAGCAGAGCGTCCCCGTCCACGCCACAGTGATGATGTTCCAGTTTTCGGGGGCATCGCCGCAGGTGACCATCACCGCTGGCAGTGGGTACAGGAGGGTGCCCGGTTTGAAGGCTGTCTTCATTCCGAGAGCTTCTTCGTCAGATCCTCCACCATCGTACGCATGTAGCGGTCTGTCTGGCGTAGGTTCTCAATCTGCTTGCAGGCGTGCAGCACCGTCGCGTGGTCCTTGTTGCCGCATTGGGCGCCGATGACGGCGAGGCTCGACTTGGTAATCTTCTTGGCGAAGTACATGCTTAACTGGCGTGCCTGCACAATCTCGCGCTTGCGCGAAGTCTGCTGGATAGCGTCGACCGGCAGTTCCAAGTAGTCGCACACCACCTTCTGGATGTAGTCGATGGTCACCTCGCGGCTCGAACTCTGCACATACTTGTCAATCATCTGCTTCGTCAGCTCTAGCGTAATCTGTTTGCGGTTCAGCGAGCTCTGCGCGATGAGCGATATCAGGGCCCCTTCCAGCTCTCGCACGTTCGTGTTGATGTTGTAGGCAATGTGTTCAATCACCTCGTCGCTCATCTCGATGCCGTCGTTCTGCAGCTTCTGACGCAGGATGCGCTTTCTCGTCTCCACGTCGGGAGCTTGCAGGTCGGCGTTGAGACCCCACTTCAAGCGCGAAATCAGTCGCGGCTCGAGCCCCTGCAACTCGCCTGGCGCCTTGTCCGACGTGATGATAATTTGGCAGTTGCGCTGGTGCAGGTGGTTGAAGATGTGGAAGAACGCCTCCTGCGTCTTCGGACCCTTGTTCGACCAGAACTGGATGTCGTCCACAATCAGCACGTCGACCATCTCGTAGAAACGGATGAAGTCGTTCGTCCGGCCGTCACGACCTGCTTCGGCGTACTGGGCCATGAACTGCTCGCTCGTCACGTAGAGCACCGTCTTGTCGGGATGCAGCTCTTTGGTCTTCAGTCCGATCGCGTTGGCTAGGTGCGTCTTCCCCAGCCCCACGCCCCCGTGCAGCAGCAGCGGGTTGAAACTCGTCTGACCGGGCTTCTCCGCCACAGCGTAGCCCGCCGAGCGGGCCAGCCGGTTGCAGTCCCCCTCCACGAAGTTCTCCAGCGTGTAGTTCGGGTTCAGCTGCGAAGGTATGCGGTCCTTCTTCAGGCCGGGGATGACGAAGGGATTGGGCAGTTCGCGCGCGCCATCCTTATTTATATTCACGGGCAGGTCCGTCAGCGGGTTGCGCGTATTCCGCCGCGGCTGCGACGGCAGCTGCGTCGTCAGCGGCTCGCCCGGGATCGTCTGGTCCATCACGATGCTGTATTTCAGCATCGCGTTCGGACCCAGGTGCATCCTTATCACGCGGCGCAGCAGGTCAATGTAGTGCTCCTCTATCCATTCGAAGAAGAACTGGCTCGGCACCTGCACCAGCAGCGTGCTCCCCTCCAGCTTCAACGGCACTATGGGCGTGAACCAGGTTTCGTAGGCCTGCCGGTTTTCGGGTCCCAGCGTGTCCTTGATCACCTCCAGGCATTCCGCCCATACTCTCTTGTAGTCGTCGTCATTAATCATAGTCGTTCCTGTCTCTTTTGTCGATGGGTACATAATTCGTGGGGAGATTGCGCAAACGGTTAGGATTCAATCGCAAAAAAAACATCTCCGCGCAGCCCCTCCCCTGGGCTTTTCGTCTGCAAAGTTCCACCATTTTTTGTGCACAGAAAGTGAAAAAAAAATTTGCACCTTTGGGGAAAATTTTCTAAAGAAGTTCCCCCCTCCCGCAGGGTCGGAAACGTAACATTTTTATAAAACTTTTGTTTTCAAAAAGAAATTGATTATTTTAACACTCCGCCTCGCCTTCTAATATACGAAAAATAATTCACCCCCTGAAAAAAAATCACTCAGAAAATCCCCCTCTCGGCCACATCTTGTTCATAAGTCGGCAGTCTGTTGAAGATTAGAAACTTGGAGTTTGATGTAAGAAACAAACATATGAATGATAGACTGTTATGGCAATAATTTGATTATCAAACCACCGTCCCCCTCAGTTCATTTCTAACTCGTTGATGCAGTGTCGGCAGGTTGAGTTATGCACCTAAGTCGGTTTGTAAGTTTTTGTCTGGACCCCCGTTTTTTATTTTTGAAGAATCCACCTATGGTTCCGCCGCAGCCATCTGTTCATCCTCTCCGTTCCCTCTGTCAGCTTCCGACACCCTTTTCTTTCACCATCTTCCCTCTCTTTTTACGGTATTTCCTCGGTAAATACCGAAGAAATACCGAAGAAATACCGAAGAAACAACATCGGAAACAGGGCGAGGAGTGTGGGGGTGGGGCTCTTGATTCAGGGGTGTGGTTTGCTGATTAATGTCGTCACTTTTGTGTCATGTCGCTGATCCCTGTTGAAGCTTACTGACTGAAGGGTGGGGTGTTTGCATAAAAATTTGCATGTATGGAATAAAGTTTGTATCTTTGCATTTTATTAATTGATTGCATATAATAAATAATATACTGATTATGAAATACAACTTGATTGTTATAGGCAGCGGCCCGGGAGGCTATGTGGCTGCCGTCAAGGGTGCCCAGATGGGTTTGAAGACCGCTGTTGTGGAACGCGAAAATCTCGGTGGCATTTGTCTGAACTGGGGCTGCATACCTACCAAGGCCCTGATGAAAAGCGCACAGGCCTACAACTATGCCAAGCATGCAGCCGCCTATGGAGTGAAGGTGGAAGGCGTTGAAGCCGACCTGAACGCTATGGTCGATCGCTCTCGCGGCGTCGCTGCGACGATGAATAAGGGTGTCGAGTTTCTGTTAAAGAAGAATGGTGTAGATGTCATCATGGGTACGGCCAAGGTGTGCCCCAACCATATCGTCAACGTGGATGGCACTGAATATGAGGCTGACCACATCATCATTGCCACTGGCGCCCGATCGAAAGTTATGCCCGCCATGCCGCAGGACGGCAAGCATATCATCGGCTATCGCGAGGCTATGACGCTGCGTGAGCAACCCGCCCGGATGCTGGTGTGTGGCAGTGGTGCCATCGGTTCGGAATTTGCTTACTTCTATCAGTCGATTGGCACGCAGGTGACGCTGGTGGAATTCATGCCCCAGATATTGCCCAACGAGGACGAGGAGACGGCGGCACAGATGAGCCGCTCGTTCCGCAAGATGGGTATGAAGGTGATGCCTTCGTGCAGCGTGGAGAAAGTCGATATCGAAGGCGATGTGTGCCACGTTACGGTCAAGGACCTGAAAAAACAGTCCGAGACGGTAATCGATGTCGATGTGGTGCTGAGCGCCGTAGGCGTGGTTACAAACCTGGAGAACCTCGGTCTCGAGGAGACGGGAATCAAGTTTGAACGTGGCAAGATTGAGGTCAACGATTGGTACGAGACGTCGGTGCCCGGCTACTATGCCATCGGCGACGTGGTGCACGGTCCTGCGTTGGCACATGTGGCGTCCAAGGAGGCCATCTGCTGTGTGAAGCATCTGGCCGGCGGCGATGCCGAGAAGGTGAACTACCAGAACGTTCCAGGCTGCACCTACACAGTGCCTGAGGTGGCCAGTGTGGGTCTGACCGAGAAGAAGGCTGTCGACGCCGGCTTCGAAGTGAAGACGGGCAAGTTCTTCTTCAAGGCCAGCGGCAAGGCTACCGCTGCAGGCAACACCGACGGATTTGTGAAGATTGTGGCCGATGCGAAGACCGACCAGATTCTGGGCGCACACATGTGCGGTGACAATGTGACCGAGATGATTGCCGAGGTGGTCGCTGCCCGCGAGGCCGGTTTGACGGTTCGCCAGCTGGCGTCGGCCATCCATCCGCATCCCACGATGAGTGAGGCTGTGATGGAAGCCCTCGAGGCTGTCCACGGCGAGGCTGTACATGGCTGATTAACATAGGGTACCGTTATGAAACTGTTTCCGTACAAACGTAAGAAGGTTGCCGACAATCTGTATGTCCGCGTGAGTAACCATTTCTATTATTCTGACTTCGGTGTGCGCGGACGTGACGAGGTGCATCACTACGGGCACCGCTATGTTTGTACGGGAACTCCCGGTACCGGTTTTATTGAACGCGACAGCGAGAGCCACAGCTACCACGTGTTTGTCCGCAAGCATCGTAGCCTCCGTCCGCATTCCTATTGGGATCTGCTCTTCGAAAGGGAACCCGACTACGGCCGTGAAATGCAGCAGGCCACAGAGGTGATGCAGACTTCGACCGACCCGCGCAAGCGTGCGTTGCTGGAGTGCTACACCAATGCCCTCATCATCGGCAGCCGTGAAGAGGAGATTGAACGTATCATCCGGGGGGTGAAAAACCGCATGGGCCACCGCCATAATAAGTACATGGTGAGCATCATCAGTCACTTCAAGCGCAAGATTATTCAGCTTGACCGTGACATGGATGCGGTGGTGTATCAGGTGAAGGACCACTGCTCGGACGAGACCTATGTGGCCTACCGCGCAATGATTGAGGCGTTTGTCCGGATGACCGACCGTTGTCGCCGCATCTGGCACCACAACGACACGTTGAGGAACAGCTTTGCACAGGTCTTCTTTGACATGGGCATCTTCGACTTCATCCGCAACGACGGTTTCCTGCCTCTGATGCGTGACTCGTTCGGAGTGCAGTACTACATGCTCCCTGATGCTGTGATTGTGGCACGCTCGTCGGTAGACTTTGACATCGTACCGCTGAAGACGCTGACCATTGTCTATCAGGAGACGGCTGTCGAGGAGCCGACCGAGCTGCTGTCGAGCAGCATCGGCGATGCCGCCTGCATGATGCTAATACCTGATTTGAAACTCACATTCTACTTCAACCATGCACGTGTGGTGGCGGATTTTGTGCATTCGGTGGATAACCTAAAACAGACGTTATGAGTAAGACGCAGCGACATACCTACCGATTCAATCCCCATACACTGAAATACGAGAAGGTGTTTGTGTCGTTGCGCACCCGCATACGCCGCATCAGCTTCAACGTGCTCTTCGGCGTGGTGCTGGGTGTGGTGCTGGTATTTGTCGGACTGCAGTTTGTCGACTCGCCCAAGGAACGCAGCCTGGAACGCCAGGTGGCGCAGTACAAGCGCCAGACGCGCCTCCTGTCCGACCGCGTGGAACGGGCTGAGCGGGTGCTGGAGAATATCGAGGAACGCGACGATGTGCTCTACCGAACCATCTTCTCCAGCGAACCCATAAGCGATGCCGAACGCCACAGCGGCATTGGCGGAGTGGAACGCTATGCTGAGTTCGACCAGATGGAAAACGGCGCCCTTCTGAAAGCCACCTCCCAGCAGGTCGACGACCTCACGAAAAGACTCTATGTCGAATCCAAGTCACTCGACGAACTCTATGAGATGGCTCGCAACAAGAGCGAACGTATGGCCGCCATGCCCGCCATCCTGCCGATTGAAAAAAACAAGTGTAAGGTGGTCAGCGGCTTCGGCTATCGTTATCATCCCATCCTTCACTACCGTCGCTTGCATTCCGGCATCGACATGACGGCTCCCAAGGGAACTCCCATCTACGCCACCGGCGACGGTGTGGTTCGTATTGCAGGCCGCAGCAGCGAGGGCTATTCCGGCTACGGTATCGTGGCCTTGGTCGACCATGGCTACGGCTTCCAGACCCTCTACGCCCACATGCAATCCGTCAAAGTGCGTGTGGGACAGAAAGTCAAGCGTGGCGAACAGATTGGCACCGTTGGCAGCTCCGGCATGTCGTCGGGCAATCACCTCCACTACGAAGTGATTCAGAACGGCAAGAAGGTCGACCCCGTATACTATTTCTTCAACGATTTGACTCCCGCCGAGTACGAGGATGTGCTCGAACAGGCGCGACAGGATAACCAAAGCATGAGTTAGTGGTATGGAAATAAGGATAGACGACAATGCCGGATACTGCTTTGGAGTGGTGAAAGCCATTGGTGCCGCCGAGGAAGAGCTGGCCCGCAACGGCAACCTCTACTGTCTGGGCGACATCGTGCACAACAGTGCCGAAGTCGAGCGTCTGAAAGGCATGGGTCTGCATGTCATTGACCACGACACACTCCTTCAACTGCATGGCTGCAAGGTACTCATCCGGGCCCATGGGGAACCTCCATCGACCTACAGCGCCGCCCGCAACCGCGACATCACCCTCATCGACGCTACCTGCCCCATAGTGCTCGCCCTGCAGGGGCGCATCCGCCGCGGTTACGAGGAGATGCGCACCCGCAACGGTCAGATTGTCATCTTCGGCAAACCCGGCCATGCCGAGGTCATCGGCCTCAACGGCCAGACCGACGGCACCGCCATCATCGTCAGTCGCGAGGACGAGCTCGACCACATTGACTTCCAGCGCCCCCTGCGGCTCTACTCCCAGACCACCAAAAGCCGCGAAGAATACCGCCACCTCATCGCCAATATCGAAGCCCGCCTGCCTCAGGGAGCCGATTTTGTGGCCTTCGACACCATCTGCAACCGCGTGGCCAACCGCGCCCGTCAGCTCGAAGCCTTCGCCGGCAGTGTCGATGTGCTCCTTTTTGTCGCCGGCGCTAACAGCAGCAACGGCCACTATCTCTATGAATACTGTCGCAAGGTGCAACCCCGGACTCACCTCATCGGTGGCCCGGACGAGGTGCAGCAGCGCTGGGTCGCCGGCGTCGGCAGCGTCGGCATCAGCGGCGCCACCTCCACTCCGCGCTGGCTCATGGAGGCCGTGGCCGACAAACTAATTCTTCTCCAACCGTGACTCTCGACCGCCTCATACTCACCAATTTCAAGAACTACACAGAGGCCGACATCGCCCTCTGTGGTAACGTCAACTGCTTTGTCGGAAACAACGGCGCCGGCAAGACCAACCTCCTTGACGCCGTCTACTATCTCTCTTTCTGCAAAAGCTATTTCAATCCCGTCGACCAGCAGAACATCCGTCTGGGAGCTGACTTCTTCGCCATCCACGGCCACTTCGGCGCCGACATCTACAGCTGCATCCTCCGGCGCGGCCAACCCAAGCAGATGCGCTGCAACAAGAAAACCTACAAGGCACTACTCGAGCACATCGGCAAGTTGCCCTTGGTCATGGTGTCGCCCTCCGACCAGAGCCTCATCACCGGCGGTAGCGACCTCCGACGCCGTTTCGTCGACGGTGTCGTCTCTCAGTGCGACCATGCCTATCTGGAACACCTCCTTCTGTACAACAAAGCCCTCGACCAGCGCAACCGGCTCCTCAAGCAGATGTGGGAAGACCGTGTGTGGGAAGAACCCATGGTGGTTGTCTGGGACCAGCAGCTCGTCCTCCACGGCGAATACCTCTACCGCCGGCGGCAACAGTTCATCGACGACTTCATACCCCTTTTTGAAGAATATTACCACAGCATCGCCGGCACCGACGAGCCGGGCTGTATTGCCTACCATCGCGATTCCCGTCCGCTCGACATCCAGCTCCTCGAAAGCCGACAGTCCGACAAGTACGCACAGTACACCACCTGCGGACCCCACAAGGACGACATCCTCTTCTCGCTCCTGCCCGACATGTCGGTCAAGCGATTCGGTTCGCAAGGACAGCAGAAGAGTTTCGCCTTGGCACTCAAACTGGCCCAGTTCCAGTATCTTAACAACCTTTTGGGGCAGAAGCCTCTTCTTCTGCTCGATGATATCTTCGACAAACTCGACATCGTGCGCGTCAAGCAGCTCATTGCCCTCGTCGGCAGCGACCGCTTTGGGCAGGTGCTCCTCACCGACACCCAGCCCGGCCGCGTGCAGGCCATTTTCGACGAGCTCCCACGGCTGGAGCACCGCTTGTTTCAAGTAACGAAAGGAGAAGTCAATGAATTGGGAAGATAGGACCGCCGACTACTACATTCAGCGCATGCTGCGCCAATGGGACATGGCCGATTTCGCCTCTGAAATCGAGGTCGACCGCGTTTACCGACAACTCGCCGGCGACTTCATCTCCCGTCTCACCCAGCGTGTCAGCTTCAAGAAAGGAACCCTGCGCCTCAAATTCATGACCGCCGCCCTGAGACACGAGATGACCATGCGTCGCGAGAGCTTGCAAGACAGAATCAACGGCCAACTCGGTGGCGATGTCGTAAAAAAAATTGTAATCTCCTAACTTAAAACTTAACACTTAAAACTCAAAACTCAATATGTCCTCCCTCTGGCAAGCATTGATGTTGGTGCGCCGCAGCGACAAACCCTCGTTTTGGCGGCGCGTGCTCTATGTGCTTCTGCAGAGTCTGCTACCACTCGCCAACCTTTGTCTTCTCAAACTCTTGGTCGACAGTGTCGCTGCCGGCGTCAGCGGAACTCAGTCGCCCGTCGCCTTCCTGCCCATACTTCTGGCCATGGTGGGAGTCTTCCTGCTCAACCGCATCGTGGCAGCTCTCGACGGTGTCAATGGTGACTACCTGAGCCAACGCCTCATCGACTACATGAGCGACATCATGCAGCGTCAGGCCGCGCGCCTCGACCTCAGCTACTACGACACGCCCTCCTATCACGACACCTTCCACCGTGCCCAGCAGGAGGCGGGCCTAAGGCCGATTCAGATACTCAACAACTTCATGGCCGTCGGAGGCGCTCTCGTCTCCATCGTGGGTGTTACCGCCATGCTTCTCTCGGCATCGTGGTGGATTGTACCCGTCATGGTCGTCGCCGTACTGCCAAGTTTCATCGTCCGGCTCCACAAGGCACGCAGCATCTATTCCTTCCGCCGATCCAACACGCAGACCTATCGCCGCACTTCCTATTACAACCACCTGCTCACCTCACGCGAGGCCGCCAAGGAAATGCGTGTCTTTCGTCTCGCGCCCCATTTCCGTCGCCTCTTCGTCGAGTCACGTAGCCAGCTTGTGGGACGTCTACTGCGTATCTCACGACGTCTCGGTATGGCCGATATCCTATGTGCTGTCGTCGAAGCGACCGCCATGCTCGCCATTGTATACCTCCTAGCACGCCAGGCATTTGGCGGCGCCATCACTGTGGGTACCTTTGTGATGCTCTTCGAGGCTTTCCGGCGGGGGCAGGGATATCTTTCTTCACTGGTGGCCGGTGTGGCAGGACTTTACGATAACCGCCTTTTTGTCAGCAACCTCTTTGAATTCCTGCGTCTCGAACCCACCATACTCTCACCTGACGAACCGCTGCCTTTGCCCAAGACAATCGAGACCGTCGAGTTTCGTGATATCACCTTCCGTTACCCCGACATGCAGCGTGACGTGCTGTGCCACTACAATCTGACGGCAAGGGTGGGGGAGGTGACCCGCATCGAGGGTGAAAACGGATATGGCAAATCGACTCTCGTCAAGCTCCTGTTGCGCCTCTACGATCCCCAGCAGGGTTCCGTACTGCTCAACGGCATCGACATCCGACGCTTCCGCCTGGACGAACTGCGTCGCATCATGGGTGTCCTCTTCCAGGACTTCGTCCGCTACAACTGCACCGCTGCCGAGAATATCTCTTTTGGCGACACAGCCCCCCATTCGGTCGAAGATGCTGCACGGCAAGCGGGTGCCGACAAGGTAATAGACCGTCTGCCGCATGGCATCGACACCCAGCTTGGGCGTGTTTTCGACGGGGGACAGGAACTCAGCATGGGACAGTGGCAGCGTCTGGCACTGGCCCGAGCGCTCCAGAGCGACGCCCCGCTGCTGCTGCTTGACGAACCTGTGGCCTGGATTGATGTCAACGCCCGTGAACAATTCTTCGCCACCCTCGAACAGCTGAAACAGCACAAGATAATATTATTGATAAACCATGCATAGAACTCAAAACTAAAAAATAAACACTAAATATGTTTTACCATCTTGAACCCATAAAAATAAAAGAGTGCCAGGAGAATCTGCTGCTCCTCTACGGCGACGAGGTGCCCGAACGCAACCTGCCGCTCAGCCGCAAGGAGATTGAAACCCTCAAGACACGCCGTGCCGAAGGCAAGGACCTCCTGCTCTCGTTCGACCGTCTGCCATACAAACTCTACCTTCTCTCCTTCAATAGCGAGACCCCCATGCCCGAATGTCAGGAGGGTCTGCGACGGAAGGCGATGGATGTGCTCAAAATGCTTGAAGCCGACCGTCAGACGTCGCTGACGGTCAGTGGTCTGGGTGTGCTGCCTGAGGAGGTGATGGCCGTTGTAGAAGGACTCACGCTGGCCGATTACAGTTTCGACCGCTACCGCTCGAAGGAGGCATTCCATCTGGAAAACCTCACGGTCGACAGCTTCTACATCAAGCCCGACCAGTTCGAGAGCGCGCAGCGTCTCTGGAACCGCATCTTCTGGTGCCGCGAGTGGGTCAACCTCCCTGTCCAGGATCTCAATGCCGCCGCCTTCGCCGACGAACTTGCAGCTATCGCCGTCGATCTCGACAACGTCACATGTACCGTCATGGACCGCAAGCAGATTGAGAGTCTCCGCATGGGAGGTCTCCTCGCCGTCAACCGCGGCTCTGTCGACGAACCCCGCTTCGTCGTGCTCGAATACAACCCTCCGACCTCCAACCTCCGACCTCCGATATGCCTTGTCGGCAAGGGTATCATGTACGACACCGGCGGCCTCAATATCAAGCCCGACGACTATATGCAGGAAATGAAGTCCGACATGGCTGGTGCCGCCACCATGGCCTCCGTTCTCTTCGCCGCCGCCGACAACCAGCTCCCTGTCCACCTCGTAGCTCTCCTCCCGCTCACCGACAACCGCCCGGGTTTCAACGCTTATGCCGCCGACGACATACTCACCATGTACGACGGCACCACAGTCGAAGTCGTCAACACCGACGCCGAAGGACGCCTTATTCTCGCCGACGCCATCGCCTTTGCCGCCCGCAACTACAACCCCTCGCTTATCATCGACGCCGCCACACTCACCGGAGCAGCCGTCCGCGCCATATCCACCTTCGGCATCGCAGCCATGCAGCAACATGCCGACAACCCCATGACCATGCTTTCCCTCGTCGGCAAGCAGGTGTATGAGCGCCTCGTAGAATTCCCCATGTGGAAGGAATACGACGAACTCATCAAGAGCGAAGTGGCCGACCTGCGCAACTGTGGCACCACGCCACAGGCAGGCACCATCACCGCAGGTAAATTCCTCGCCCACTTCGCCGGCGACACCCCCTACATCCACCTAGACATCGCCGGCGTGGCCTACTTCACCAAGCCGCAGCACTACTATCGTTTCGGCGCTTCTGGCTACGGCGTCCGTCTCCTTTATGCCTTCCTCCAGATGCAGGATATGATACAATAACACCATGTATACACCCTTCATTCCCAGCACGTTCTTCTCACATTCTTCTCACGTTCTTCTCGAATTCGAGAAGAACGTGAGAAGAACGTGAAGTAACAGCCGAAGGAAGAGTGCTTTATAATAACGTCAAACTAAATAAAAAAGAGAAAGAATGAACGAAGAAAAGAAAATAAAAGTGGCCATCACTCACGGTGACATCAACGGTGTGGGCTACGAAGTAATCCTCAAGACCTTCGGCGACAGCCGCATGTTCGACCTCTGTATCCCCATCGTCTATGGCTCCACCAAGGTGGCCTCCTACCATAAGAAGCTCCTCACCTCGATGCCGCAGGAGATGCAATTCACCTCCATCCGCGACGCCTCCGAGGCGCAGGATCGTAAGTTCAACTTCATCAACCTCACTTCCGAGGAGGTGAAAATTGACCTCGGCAAAAGCACCGACGTGGCCGGCCGCCTCAGTCGTGAGAGCCTCAACCGTGCTTGCGCCGACCTCAAGGCCGGCAAGGTGGATGTGTTGGTCACTGCCCCCATCAACAAGCGCAACATCCAGGCTCCAGATTTCGACTTCCCGGGTCACACCGAGTATCTCTCTCATCAGTTTGGCTCCTCGAGCCTTATGATGATGGTCTGCGACCGCATCCGCATCGGCATCATGACCAACCACTATGCGCTGAAGGATGTGCCCGGCGCGCTTACCCACAACCTGCTCTTCGACAAGATGATGCTGATGAATGAGAGCCTCAAGCGCGACTTCGGCATCACTCGTCCCAAGATTGCCGTGCTGGCCCTCGACCCTCATGCCGGCGATGATGGCGTCATCGGCGACTTCGACAAGAAGGTCATCCGTCCCGTCATCGACGAGGTGCAATCCAAAGGCGTCCTCGCCTATGGACCCTTCCCCAGCGATGGCTTTTTCGGAAGCTCGGAGTTCAATAAGTTCGACGGCGTCCTTGCCCTCTATCACGACCAGGGGCTCATTCCCTTCAAACTCATGTCCTTCACCGAGGGCGTCAACTACACCGCCGGCCTTCCATACGTACGCACCAGCCCCGCCCACGGCACCGGCTACGACATCGCCGGCAAAGATAAAGCCAGCGAGCAGTCCTTCCGTGCGGCCGTCTATCTGGCCTGTAATATCCTACGCAATCGTAAGGAATACGACGAGCTGAATGCCGACCCCCTCAAGTAGTTGTAAGCTGTAAGTTTTAAGCTGTAGGTATGGCGGAAGTCACTTAAAACTCAAAACTTAAAACTCAAGACTTAAATGAAGAAACTCCTCTTAATCGACGGCATGGCGGCCGTCTATCGAGCCTACTACGCCCTCAACCGTACCCCCAGACTCAACTCCAAGGGTATGAACACCTCGTGTGTGCTTGGCTTCACCACAACGCTCTACGACCTGCTTCGCTCTCAGCAACCCACGCATGTCGGTGTAGCCTTCGACCTGCAGAAACCGACTTTCCGTCACGAGATGTATGCCGACTATAAGGCCAACCGCGAGGCTATGCCTGAAGAAATTCAGATGGGTCTGCCGTGGGTGAAGAAGATTATCGAGGCTTTTCGCATCCCCATCCTCACCTGTGAGGGTTTCGAGGCCGACGATGTAATAGGCACCCTCAGCCACAAGGCTGAGCTGGCTGGGTTTGACCAAGTGGTGATGGTCACGCCCGACAAGGACTTTGCCCAACTGGTCACTCCTACGGTCAAGATGTACCGCTTTGGCCGCATGGGCAAGCCCGACACCCTCATGGGTGTAGACGAGGTCAAAGAGAAGTTTGACGTGAGCGACCCTCGCCAGGTGATTGATCTCCTTGGTCTCTGGGGCGACGCCTCAGACAACATACCCGGCATTCGCGGGGTGGGGGAGAAGACCGCCAAGAAACTTATCGCCCAGTTTGGCTCCATCGAGCAAATGGTGGCGCATGCCGACGACATAAAGAATGAGAAGTTGCGCATCATGGTGAGCGAGCACGCACAGGATGCTCTCTTCTCCAAGCAACTGGCCACCATCTCGCTCGACGCCCCCATTGTATTCGACGAAGCGGATTTGCAGTTGCAGACGCCCGACTATGAACTCTTGCGCGACCTCTGCAACGAATTGGAGTTCCGGCAGTTTGCCAAGCGGCTCTTCACCGACCTCTCGGTGACGGACCCCGCTCAGGCGGTGGCTTGGGGCAGCCAGAACAGTCAGAACACCCCGAATGTTCAGAACGCTCCGGGCGCACCGACGCTTTTCGACCTCGCCCCATCTGTTCCTGAGACTCCTGTTGTGGAGAGTCGTCCCCTCACACCCGAGGTGTTGGAATCCCTTCGGGGTAGGGACATCGCCATCCTCTTCGATGGTCCTACGGTGTTGCTTTCCACTTCGGCCGACGATGTATGGACTGTCAAAGTGTCCGACCTCGACCTGCCGCGCTTCCAAGCCCTCCTGCAGGACCATGATACCGAAAAGCTCTGTTTCGACCTGAAGAACCTAAAGTATATCCTCGATGAGCTGGGGGCTCTGCTCCGCGGTCCGGTGTTTGATGTCCAGTTGGCCCATTACCTTCTCGACGCTGAGATGCGCCACTCGCTCGACTTCATCTGCTCCTCGTTGCTTGGCTTCGAACCCCAAGGCTCCGTGGCATTGGTCGCCGCCCTCTGGCAGCTTTATCCCCTGATGGTCGCGCGCCTGAAGGATGCCGCCTTGGTGCACCTCTACTCCGACGTCGAGCTGCCGCTGGTCGACGTCCTTATCGACATGGAGAAAGAGGGCGTGCGTATCGATGTGGAGGCCCTGCGCGCCTACGCCGCGCAACTTTCCGATCAGCGCAGCGCCATCGAGAGGCAAATCTACGACTTGGCTGGGATGCAGTTCAACATCAGCTCGCCCAAGCAATTGGGCGAGGTGCTCTACGAGCAGATGAAGGTCACCGACCGTCCCCCTCGCACCGCCACCAAGCAGTACAGCACCGCCGAGGAAGTGTTGCAGAAACTGTCCGACCGCCACCCCATCATCCCGCTCATCCTCGAGTACCGCTCCATCACCAAGCTGGTGGGGACCTACCTCGACGCTTTCCCTAAGCTTATTAATCCGGCCACGGGACGTCTGCACACCGTCTACAACCAGACCGTCACCGCTACGGGGCGCCTCTCGTCCAGCAACCCCAACCTGCAGAACATCCCCATCCGTACCGAGCGCGGACGCGAGATACGCCGTGCCTTCGTGGCCCGAGACGACGACCATCTGCTGTTGGCGGCCGACTACTCGCAGATTGAGCTCCGCATCATCGCCTCGCTGGCCAAGGACGAGCACATGCTCCACGCCTTCAACAGCGGTTTCGACATCCATGCCGCCACGGCGGCCAAGATTTACCACTTGCCGATGGAAGAGGTCTCCAAAGACCAGCGCCGCAATGCCAAGAGCGTCAACTTCGGCATCGTCTATGGCATCTCTGCCTTCGGCCTCAGCGAGCAGCTCGGCATCCCCCGCAAGGAAGCTGCGGCGTTGATTGAGGAGTATTTCGCTCAGTATCCCGACATACAGGCCTTCATCGAGCGCAGCAAGCAGTTCGCCCGCGAACATGGCTATGCACGCACCCTGCTGGGGCGCCGCCGCTATCTTCCCGATATCAACAGCCGTAATGCCTCGGCACGTGCCTTTGCCGAGCGCAACGCCGTCAATATGCCCATACAGGGCACTTCGGCCGACATGATCAAGCTGGCCATGGTGCGTATCCATGGCGAACTGCAGAAGCGGAACCTCAAGAGCAAGATGATTCTACAGGTGCACGACGAACTCGTTTTCGACCTTTACCGTCCCGAAGAAGCCGAGGTACGTGAGCTGGTAGTCCGCGAGATGCAACAGGCACTGCCTCTCGATGGGCTTACTATCGACGTGGGAATCGATGTCGGCCCCGACTGGCTTAGTGCCCACTAGATTGACTCCTTACCCACTTAACACTTAACACTTAACACTTATCTCTCCTGACCAGCTGGGGGGCGAAGCGGACAATCAGGACTGCCGAGAGGATAAGCGACAGGACCTCGGCGATGCCCCACGAGCACCAGATGCCGTCGATGCCGAACAGGGCCGGCAGCGTCCACACACAGGCCAGCTCGAACACCAGCGTCCGCGTGAAGGCGGCCACGGCGCTCACCACCCCGTTGTTCATCCCGGTGAACAAGGCCGAGACGAACATGTTGATGCCGCTGATGAGAAATGCCAGCATATATAGTCGCATAGCCTTGGTGGTCAACGCTGTCAGGGCTTCGTCGTAGCCCACGAACACCCGGGCCAAGGGGCTGGCGAAGAGTTCGGATGAGAGGGTCATCATCACCCCAAGCACCCCGATGATGGTCAATGACTTGATGAACAGCGACCGCTGCTCCTTCACGTCGCCGGCGCCGTAGTGGTAGCCGATGATGGGGGTGATGCCGATGTTGTAGCCGATGAAGACGGCAGCGAAGATAAAGGCGATGTACATCACCACGCCGTAGGCCGACACGCCGTCCTCGCCCAGATAGTGCATCAGCTGCAGGTTGTAGCACATGGTGACGATATTCATGGCTATATTGCCCACGTATTCCGACAGGCCGTTGGTACAGGCCTTGCCAATGTAAGGCCAAAGGATGCGGGTTGGGATGATGCGCAGGGTGCCGCGGTTGCGCTTGGAAGAGAAGTAGAATACGGGGAACAAGCCGCCCACCAGACAGCCTGCCGCCGTGGCTATGGCGGCGCCGGCCACTCCCAAGCCCAGTCCCCATACCAGCACGGCATCGAGCACTATGTTGATTACGCCGGCCACTATCGACATCAGCGTCCCCAGCTGCGGCCGCTCGGCCGCCATGTAGAACGACTGGAAGGCACACTGCAACACGAATCCCGGCATGCCAATCATGTTCAGCCGTATGTAGGTCACGCACTCCTCCATCATAGGTTTGTCGGCACCCAGCCAGCGCGCCACTGTTGGCGCCCCGATGGCCAGCACAATGCCCAATAACACCCCCAGCGCCAAGCCGAATTGCACCAGCATGGTGAATACGCGGTTGGCTTTCTCGGGATAGCCCTCGCCCTTGATTTTCGCCACCAGCGCCGCCCCGCCGCTGCCTATCATCAGTCCCAGCGAGCCAATCATCATGATGGCGGGAAAGGTAAGGTTGATGGCAGCGAAGCCCGTCTTGCCGGCGAAGTTGGCCACGAAGAAGCCGTCTACGATAGAGTAGATGGAAGTGACGAGCACCATGCCGATGCTCGGCAACACCGACCGCACGATGCGCCTGTGGTTATAATGTCCGGCAAGTTCTATGTTCATATTTCACAACAAACCACCGTAGAGAAGTCACCCTACGGTGGTTTACGTGTTATAGGTTTATCCCTTTTAATCGTTTACAGCGCCATCTCCTGCAGGAAACGGACGCTGCTGTGGATGTGCTTGTACATAATCTCGTCAATGTCGACGAAGTTGACGCACTTGCGGTAGTCGGCAACCATCTTCTCAATGCAAGGGCTGCTCTTGAGGCCTTCCTGATGGCGGAAGTCGAGGGCCTGGGCGGCGTTGA
>CAMJJD010000024.1 GCA_946406015.1 uncultured Bacteroidales bacterium
GGCTGGGTGGCGGCAACCTCTACTTCATGTTCCTCGCCCAGCAGGGCTATGTGGTGTTCACCGTCGACAACCGTGGTACCGACAACCGTGGCTTCGAGTTCGAGAGCTGCACCCACCGTCACCTTGGCGAAATAGAGATGGCCGACCAGATGGAGGGCGTCAACTTCCTCAAGAGCCTGCCCTATGTGGACGAGAATCGCATGGGCGTTGAGGGTTGGAGCTTTGGCGGCTTCATGACCATCACCATGAAACTGGCGCACCCCGAAGTCTTCAAGGTGGGTTGCGCCGGTGGCCCCGTCATCGACTGGAAATGGTATGAGATTATGTACGGCGAGCGCTATATGGATACTCCGCAGGAGAACCCCGAGGGCTACGAGGCCAACAGCCTGTTGAACAAGGCTCAGAACCTCCAGGGCCGCCTGCTGGTCATCCAGGGTGCCGAGGATAACACCGTGGTGCCGCAGCACAGCACCGAGTTCATCGAGCGCTGTATCAATTACTTCAAGCAAGTAGACTATTTCATGTACCCCCACCACGAGCACAACGTGCAGGGTCGCGAACGCCTGCACCTGTATCAGAAGATGTTCCAGTACTATGAAGATTATCTGAAGTAACAACGGCGGTATGAAGGTGGCGGCATTGGTGTCAGGTGGGGTCGACAGCTCGGTGGTGGTGCACCTGCTCAAGGAGCAGGGAATCACGCCTGATATCTATTATATACGTATAGGTATGGAGGACGAGGAGGGCTACATAGACTGCCCCGCCGAGGAGGATATTGAGATTACCCAGTGGATTGCCCACCATTATGGCTGTCGTTTTGAGGAGGTGAATCTGCACAAGGAATACTGGGACAACGTGGTTTCCTACACTATCGAGACTGTCCGTCGCGGCCTGACACCCAACCCCGATGTGATGTGCAACAAGCTCATCAAATTCGGTGCCTTCGTCGACCGTCGTGGCAAAGACTACGACTGCATCGCCACGGGTCACTATGCATGTACTGAATGTGTGGAGGACACTGTCTTCCTGGCCACCGCCAAAGACCCGGTGAAGGACCAGACGGACTTCCTGTCGCAGCTGAGTTACGACCAGATCCGGCGGCTACAGTTCCCCATCGGGCACCTGATGAAGGAGGAGGTGCGCGCCATCGCGGCACAGGCCGGCCTGCCGTCGGCCACCCGCAAGGACTCGCAGGGCATCTGCTTCCTGGGCAAGATCAACTACAACGACTTCCTGCGTCGCTACTTGGGCGAGCGCGAGGGCAAGATTATAGAGCTTGAGACAGGTCGTGTGCTCGGCACCCACAAGGGCTACTGGTTCCACACCATAGGGCAGCGCAAGGGACTGTACCTCAGCGGTGGCCCTTGGTTCGTGGTGCGCAAGGATATCGAGGAGAATGTGCTATATGTCAGTCAGGGTTACGACCCCGCTACGGCCTACGAGCGCGAAATTATGTTAATGGGTTTCCATTGGCTTAGCGCCGAGCTCCATTTGCCGATGGATGTGAAGTTCAAGATACGCCACACACCGGAGTTCCATCAGGGCCATCTGTCGCTGTCGGACCATGGTCTGGTGCTCCTTGAGAGCGACGAACCGATACACGGCGTCGCTGCCGGCCAGTATGCTACCATATATGACAACGACGCCCACTTGGTGGTGGCTACGGGAATGATAGTATGAAAAGGTTGTTCTTTATATTGAGTATGACTATTGCGGTAACGGCTGTCGCCCAGCCGGTCAGTCCTTTTGACTACGGCCTGCGCGAAGCCACCAGCGGCATGGGGCGCTACTTTGCCCTCTACAACGCTCATGTGGAGGCATTGCGACGGGGAGTGGAGGTGGACTACACTGGTATCGATACGCTGGAACTGGAGTTGCCTCCGTCGTGGACGAGTATCCCGCTAGGACCGCGCACCGACTTCGGCGGGCTGGTGCTCTATGTGACCAATCACGCTCACCACGGGGCGCTGTTCTCGCTCGCGCAGTCGGCTACGCCGTTGGAACTAGACAAGGGGCTGGTCGACGGGCTCGACTACCGCGCTGTGCCCGAGTTGGCGCAGGGTGACTACCTGCTGGTGCTCAACGACCGGAAGCCATGGACCGAGCGGCGCGGCTTCGGATACATGCAGTATCGCAGCGACCTCATTGTGGTGCATGACGGGCAAGGGCTCAATAGCCCCGTGATGCCGTGGAATACTGATTCCACCCAACTGAAAGCATCGTATTGCGCTGTCGACACGGTCCAGAAAGTGTTCCGCAACATCACCATGCACCGCGCCAAAGGCTGCTCCTTCCGCACCAATCTCATAGCCGTCAGCGGACAGTACAACGTTCTCATCGAGCATGTGCGTGTCACCACGCCGAAGAGCAAGATGATTGCCGACGGTATCTTTAGCATCACCAACAGCGCCCGCGTCACGTTGGACGGTATCGAGGTCGAAGGAACCTATTCGGGCAAGGGCCGGCCTGACGTGTATGGCTATGCTTTTTCGTGCAATAACCTCTACGACTCGCATTTCCATAATATTGTGGCTTGGGGCAACTGGGGCGTCTTCGGTACGAACAACCTCAACCGCACCCACCTCTCCAACTGTCATGTCGACCGTTTCGACATCCACTGCTACGGCCGTGACGTGCTGCTGGAGAACTGCACCCTCGAAGGGCGCCAGACGCTGCTCACCTCGTTCTATGGCAAGGCCCGTTTCGACCACTGCTACTTCAAGAACTACATCCTCATGCGCGTCCGCTCCAGCTACAACGCCTATACTCCCTTCGACATCGAAATCCAAGACTGCATCTGGGAGCTCTCGCCCCGCTACCACTACCTGCTGCGAGTCAACCTGCTCGATACTGCTGACAACCCGCGCCCCGAGCTTCGCGAGAAATGCTGGCCCAATATCCAGGTCGACGGTCTTACCATCGTTGTCCCTCTGACCGTCGGACGCGTCTACGTCATCGACCCTTGCGACAACCGCGCTGACCTTAAGCGCGAGATAGGGTATATCAGCAAGGTGAAACTCAACGGAGTCGACATGATGCGCCCCAACGGACGCCCCGTCGATATACCGCTCTCTTTCACCACCTATACATTCCGGCCCAAGCAACCTGTCATCTACGAAATCAACGGACATGCAACTGTTCTACAATAAAGACATTTCCCCAGAGGGTTACTGCACCCTCGACGCCGAGGAGAGCCGTCATGCCGTGCGCGTGCTGCGTCTGCGTGAGGGCGACAGCATCCATGTCACCGACGGCCGTGGAAACCTGTATCTTTGCAATATTGTAGATGCCGATGATCGCACCTGTGTGGTGGAATCCGTTTCAACTTGCAACTCTCAACTTGCAACACTCAATTTGCACCTCGCCGTCGCCCCCACCAAGAACCCGTCGCGCATGGAGTGGTTGGTGGAGAAAGCCGTCGAGATAGGGGTGTGGGAGATTACGTTGCTTGACTGCGACCACTCGGAGCGCACATTTCTGAAGACCGAGCGACTTGAGAAGTTGGCCGTCAGCGCCATGAAGCAGAGTCTCCACACCTTGCTGCCCGCCATCCACCCCGCCGTCCGCCTCAGCGACTGGATTTCAACTTTCAACTTTCAATCGTCAACTCAGAAACTCATCGCCCATTGCGAAGCCGACCAACCGCGCACGCCGCTGGCAGCCGCCCTGCAGCCCGGCTGCGATGCCGTGGTGCTCATAGGACCCGAAGGTGACTTCTCGAGCGATGAGATAGCGCTGGCGCTGGAGAAAGGATTCGTCCCCGTCAGTCTCGGCCCCAGCCGACTCCGCACCGAGACTGCCGCCATCTATGCCGTCACCGCCTTCAACCTCATAAACGACCGTCTATGAAGAAACTACTGATTGTCCTCATACTTTCCTCTTTCCTCTTTCCTCTTTCCACTTTATCGGCCCAGCCGCAGATAGCATTGTTGAAATACGGCGGCGGCGGTGACTGGTACGCCAACCCGACGTCGCTGCCCAACCTTATCGCCTTCTGCAACCAAGACCAGCAGATGGGTCTCAACCCGCAACCTGCCACTGTCGACGTCGGCAGTGCCGAACTCTTCAATTACCCCTTTGTCCACATGACCGGACATGGGAATGTCGTCTTCTCCGACCACGAGGTGCAGAATCTGCGCAGCTATCTCATCGGAGGCGGGTTCCTGCATATTGACGACAATTACGGGCTACGGGAATTCATCGTCCCTCAGATGAAACGAGTCTTTCCTGAACTCGACTTCGTCGAATTGCCCTTTTCTCACCCGATTTATCACCAGAAATATGATTTCCCCAATGGACTGCCCAAGATACATGAACATGACAACAAGCCTCCCAAGGGGTTCGGTCTTATCTGGGAAGGGCGGCTGGTATGCTTCTTCTCCTGGGAGTGTGATTTGGGTGACGGATGGGAGGATGCCGATGTGCACAACGACAGCCCCGCAACACGTCAAAAAGCGCTCCGTATGGGGTCGAATATTGTCAGTTATGTTTTCGGAAACTGATAGAATGGTAAAAAAAGTTTCTGTGACAAAGCATTGGTATATAGATAATAAAGATTGGTTTTGGCCCTTTGTGGTAAAAAAAGTTTTGCCGAGTCGGAAAATAGTTGTACTTTTGCACCCGATTTCGACAGAAGAAAGCATTGAATTTTGACTGCTGGATTTTAATTTTCAACTTTCAAATTTCAATTCAATGCCCAGGTGGTGGAATTGGTAGACACGCTACTTTGAGGGGGTAGTCGCCATAGGCGGTGCAAGTTCAAGTCTTGTCCTGGGCACGAAAAAACCTGAAACGCAATTAAAGAGCCCGGATGGCGGAATTGGTAGACGCGCACGTTTCAGGTGCGTGTATCGAAAGATGTGCAGGTTCAAGTCCTGTTCCGGGCACTAAAAAAAAGAAGACCAATTGGTCTTCTTTTTTATCGTTTGTCTAGCAACTTCTTCAATTCGACGTCGGAAGCGAATCGGAATATCTGTTCCTCGTTTTTACGTCGGCAGACCATAAGGGTGTCTTTGCTTGCAGCGACGATGTATCCGTCGAGACCTTCGATGACGACCGTTTTGTCGGCGTCTTCAGGCATGACGATCAGAGTGTTGCGGGTGTCGTAGGTGAACACAGAGGCACCATAGGTGGCATTCCCGTTTCTGTCGTGACGGCTGACTTCATAGAGGCTCTCCCATGTCTCGACATCACTCCAGTCGAACGAGGCGGCCAGTACGTGGACGTTGTCCGCTTTCTCCATGATGCCGTTGTCGACCGAGACGGCCTCGCTCTGTGAGTAGACTCTCTCGAGAGTCGGCCGGTCGGTGTCAGCGGTAAGGTTGAAGAAATTCTCGGCGATGGCGGGCAGGTGTTGCTCATAGGCTTTGCGCAGCACCGGCAGACGCCACACGAAGATACCGGCGTTCCAGAAGAACTCGCCGCTGGCGATGAACTGGCGTGCCATGTCGACAGGGGGCTTCTCGGTGAAGGTGATTACCTCGTGCAGGTTGGAGGCATTGGGCAGGGCGGCCTGCTCGCGGAATTGGATGTAGCCGTAGCTGGTGTCGGGTCGTGTGGGTTGTGCACCGAGGGTGATGATCCAGTCGTGTTCGCGCACTGTCTCCACGGCCTGTCGCAAGTCGGCGGCAAATCTGTCGCGGTGGAAGATGGCAAGGTCGGACGGGCTGACGATGAGGGTGGCCTCAGGGTCTTTCTGTCCGATGACCGAGGCGGCGTAGGCAATGCACGGGGCCGTGTTGCGTCGCAGCGGTTCGGCGAGCACCTGATAGGGCTCCAGCCCCGGCAACTGCTCGCGCACCCGGTCTACATAGGCATCGCCGGTGACGACTACAATATTCTCCCGTGGACACAATTTGGAGAAACGGTCGAAGGTGAGCTGCAACATCGAACGCCCCACGCCTACCACGTCAATAAACTGCTTCGGGTTGTCGATGCTGCTGATGGGCCAGAATCGGCTGCCGAGGCCGCCGGCCATGATGATTACCCAGATGTGTCTGTTGTCGGTCATACGCTTACTTCTCCTTTGATGTGCGGGTGCGGATTGTAGTCCTCCAGAGTGAAGTCCTCGTACTGGAACGAGAAGATGTCCTTCACGGCAGGGTTGATGCGCATGTGCGGCAGGGGCCGCGGCTCGCGGCTGAGCTGCAGGTGCACTTGGTCCAGGTGGTTCTTATAGATGTGCGCGTCGCCGAGGGTGTGCACAAAGTCGCCTGGCTCGAGACCGCACACCTGCGCCATCATCATCGTGAGCAGCGCATAGCTGGCAATGTTGAACGGCACTCCGAGGAATATGTCGGCCGAGCGCTGGTAGAGCTGGCACGAGAGTTTGCCGTCGGAGACATAGAATTGGAACAGGCAGTGGCAAGGCGGCAGGGCCATGTCCTCAATTTCGGTGGGATTCCATGCCGTCACCAGCAGGCGACGGCTGTAAGGGTTCTCTTTAATCTGGCGCACCACATTGGCAATCTGGTCGATGGTGCCGCCGTGCCCGTCGGGCCACGAGCGCCACTGGCTCCCGTACACGGGACCGAGGTCGCCGTTCGCGTCGGCCCACTCGTCCCATATCGACACGCCGTGGTCCTTGAGGTACTTGATATTGGTGTCGCCGCGGAGGAACCACAGTAGTTCATATATGATGGAGCGCAGGTGCAACTTCTTGGTAGTCAGTACAGGGAATCCTTCGCTGAGCGGGAAACGCATCTGGTAGCCGAACACGCCCACGGTGCCCGTCCCCGTGCGGTCGAGGCGCTCCGTGCCATGGTCGAGCACGTATTGTAAAAGGTCGAGATATTGTTTCATATTGTTATATATGAATCCGTAACGTCACCCGCACGTAGATTATTGTGTGGCTGGAGGAATATATTTCCAAACGCCCTGGAATCTTCTGTTAGAAGCTTATTTTCAGTTGCTTCCTTGACTGTTCTTTTACAAAAGTAAAAGAACAATAAAAGAACTGCAAAAGAATAGTTGGATAACAGACCGTTGCAATCTTGGGACAGATGCGTCCTGTTTGGATGAAAAACTTAACAAAAACGTAACAATTCCGTAACGATATTCTGTGTATTTTTGCAGCGTCAAACTACATGAAATGAATATATGGAATTGCAGAATATCTTACTGGTTGTCTTGAATTTGACTGGTGCTCTGGCTATCTTCCTGTTCGCCATGAAACTGATGAGCGAGGGCTTGCAGAAGATTGCGGGCAGCAAGATGCGCTCGGTGCTGAAACATATCACTGGGAATCCCGTGAGTGGCATCCTCACCGGTACGGCAGTCACAGCCGCCATCCAGAGTTCGTCGGCCACGACGGTCATGGTGGTCAGCTTCGTCAACGCCGGACTCTTGTCGCTTGCGGGTGCTGTGGCAGTCATCATGGGTGCCAACATCGGTACCACTGTGACAGCGTGGATTATCACCCTTTTCGGTTTGGGTGAGGGTGCCGGAGGGTTCAGTTTGCCTATGTTGCTCGCTGCTGTCAGTCTGTTCTTCATTTTCTCGGGCCGCGACCGTATGAAGTCCATCGGACAGACAGTCATCGGTCTGGCATTGTTGCTGGTGGGTATGGAACTGTTGCAGAAACCCCTGTCCAACCTCGATCAGTACCCGGAGTTCCTGCATGCCTTGTCTACCCTCAGCGACTATGGCTTCTGGTCTATTCTCATTTTTGTGGCCATTGGAGCCATTCTCACTTGCGTGGTGCAGGCATCGGCCGCCATGATGGCTATCACTCTCGTGATGTGCTACAACGGCTGGATAGGGTTCGATGTGGCAGTGGCGTTGGTTATGGGTCAGAACATCGGCACCACCATCACGGCCAACCTGGCGGCCTTGGTGGCCAATGCGGCCGGAAAAAAAGCAGCACGGGCCCACCTTGTGTTCAACGTGGTGGGTGTGATCATCACCCTCATTGTCTTCTCGCCGCTCATGCACTTCATCGCCTATCTCACTGAGAACATGACGGGCTGCAGCCCGTATGCCCAAATCAACGACCCGCTCTACAACCGTGAGTCCGTACCTCTGGCCATTTCGTTGTTCCACACTATTTTCAATGTGGGAAACACTGTTATATTGGCATTCTTCATCCCGCAGATACTCAAGATTGTCAACTGGATGGTGAAGTCCAAGGAAGAGGAGAGTGAGGACGAGTTCCGCCTCACCTACATCTCCGGCAACTGGCTCAGCACCGCCGAGCTCAATTTGCAGAGTGCCAAAAGCGAAATCGAGGAATTCTCCAAGCGTGTGTTGCGTATGTACACTTTCCTCCCCTCCCTGCGCACCGCCAAGAATGACGAAGAGTTCGATGCCACCATGGACCGCATTGTCAAATACGAGGGTATTACCGACCGCATGGAGATGGAAATCAGTAAATTCCTTACCAAGGTGGGGTCGGGTGACGTCAGCCAGCACGCTTCTGAGCGCATCAGCACCATGCTACGCATCATCGACAACCTGGAGTCTATCGGCGACACCATCTATCAGATTGCCATGACTCGCCAGACCAAGCGTGAGGATGCTGTCCACTTCGACGCAGGTCTCAACGCCAACTTGGAGGAGATGCGTGCACTGGTGCAGAAGGCTCTCGATGTGATGGATAGCAACTTGCACGACTACGATCACGTCGACCTCGACGCCGCCTATGCTGCTGAACATGCCATCAACGCTTGCCGTGACCGCTTGCGTGCGCGCCACCTCGATGCCCTCAAGTTGGGTGTCTACGACTACGCTATCGGCAATGCTTACAGCAGCCTCTACGCTCTGTATGAGAAGCTGGGCGACTACGTAATCAACGTTTCAGAAGCCATCGATGGCTCGCGCAAGCACACTGAGGATTAGTGTGCTTGCGCAAGTTTTTTTGTGCGCAAGCACACTGAGGATTAGTGTGCTTTCGCAAGTTTTTTTGTGCGCGAGCACACTGAACTAGTGTGCTCGCGCAAGTTTTTCTTGTGCGTAAGCACACTGAGGATTAACGCCAGCGGAGGGTCTCGACGAGGTGTTCGATGTCGGCCTGCAGGTAGTCGATGACTGGTGCGAGGGAGTCGTTGTTGGGGGTGACATTCAGATACAACGCCCCGCGCAGGTAGTGGCTGTTGCTGTCGGTTAGCCAGAATTGGCAGGTGGAGGCCACTTTGCTGCCTTTCAGGTAGTAGACATTTCCATAGACTTTGTGTTCCGGGTCTTCGTAGCCCTGCTCTTCGACACCTGTGGCGACTTGGTAGTGTTGTTCGAGGAACCTCAGCGAAGAATCGACTTCACCCCGCAGGTCAGTGGGACCGCGCATGCGGTGGTAGGTGAGAAACACCACGCCGTTCCATCGCGGGTAGTTGATGTCGAGCCATACCTCGTCATATTTGAGGCGGTCGGGTTTGACGCTTCCATTGGCCATAAATGTGGCTACTTGGCGCGGTTTCTTGAGTGTCAGTTCAGCGCTGTCGTTGGCTTCGAAGAGGAACGGGAGCACGACGCTCGGCATGATTTGTCCGTTGATACTCGTCGGCAGGGTGTCGACGAGCCAGTAGTTGTGTTCCGGCAAGTCGATACGCAGGTAGGCATACGGCTTGGGCGTGTAGTCGTTGTGGCAGGCAGCCAGCAGGCAGCAGGCAGCTGCTATAATGATGAGCAATCGTTTCATTTCATTGCCTTTCCATTCAACATGGGTACGAAGCTGTAGGTGCCGAATTTTTCTATCTGCCACTCCTCGTGTCGCTCGCCGTTTTTCGTGATGCGTAGCATCTCCTGTTCGCCGTCGCCAAGGGGGATGACCATGATGCCGCCTGTCTTGAGTTGGTGCATCAAGGCTTCTGGTATCTCGGGGGCGCCGCAGGTGACGATGATACGGTCGTAGCTTCCGGTGAGGCCTTGGTAGCCGTCGCCGAGGAAGCACTGGGCGCGATAGCCCAATTCGCGAAGCAACTTGCTGGTCTGGTCATAGAGCCCTTTCTGCCGTTCGATGGTGAAGACTTTGGCGCCGAGGCGGCAGAGGATGGCCGTCTGGTAGCCGCTACCGGTACCAATCTCAAGCACTTTCATCGAAGGATTGACTGAGAGCAGCTGGCTTTGCATGGCCACGGTGGAGGGGTGGGAGATGGTCTGTTCACAGCCTATCTTGAGTGCCTGGTCCTCGTAGGCCAGGCTGTCGAGGGCACTGTCGAGGAAGAAATGACGCGGCACCTCGTTCATGGCCTGCAGCACGGCTTCGTCGCTGATGCCGTTGGTACGCAGTTTGTCGACCATCTGCTGTCGAAGACCTTTATGCTTGTAGGTGTCTATGCGGTTCATTCTTCCACTCCTTGAAAAGCTTGTGCGCGCAGGGTGATGGTGGTGTTCTGCGGTGTCACCATGACGGCGGGCATGCCCTCCTCGGTGACATAGCCGATAATGTGGATGCCGTCCATGGACTTGATTTTCTCATAGTCCTTCTGATTGACGGTGAAGAGCAGTTCGTAGTCCTCGCCGCCGTTGAGGGCGCAACTGACGGGCAACATGTTCTTGCTCATTTCGGAGCAGACGCGCGTCACCTGGTAGTCGATGGGTAGGCGCTCCTCGTACACCTCGCAGCCGCATTTCGAGGCGCGTGTGAGGTGGAGCAACGAGTCGGCCAGACCGCGGCTGATGTCGGTCATCGATGTGGGTATCACACCGGCCTCGGCCAGTTTCTTGATGATATCGAGGCGGGGCTCGGGTTTGAGGAAACGTTCCAGTACGTAGTCGTAGCCGTCAAGGTCGGGTTGGAAGTTGGGGTTGGCTTGATAGGTCACCTTTTCGCGCTCCAGCACCAACAGGCCGGCATAGGCCGAGCCGAGGTCGCCTGTGCAGCAGATGAGGTCGTTGTGGCTGGCTCCGTGACGGTAGGCCACATGGTCTTCCTTCACCTCACCCACGGCGGTGACGGTAATCACCATGCCAGCCCGCGACGTGGCGGTCTCGCCACCTACGAGTTGCACATGGTAGCGTTCGCAGCAGAGTCGGATGCCGGCGTAGAGCTCGTCCAGGGCTTCAACCGAGTAGCGGTTGCTCACCGCCACGCTGACCAGCGCCTGACGAGGGGTACCGTTCATGGCGGCGATATTGCTGAGGGCGATGGCTACAGCTTTGTATCCCAAATGCTTCAACGGAGTGTACATCATGTCGAAGTTCACCCCCTCTACCATTGTCTGGGTGGTCAGCAGGGTGTTGCCGACGACGGCGCAGTCGTCTCCGGCACAGTCGGTACCGTCGGTGAGCCGGTCGATGAGAGCCACTTTGCCCAGCTGGCTTATCTCGGTTCTTCCTTCTTGATATTGCAGTTGATTTTCCATGTTCTAACTTGTTAATGCGTGCATCAATATCCCGGCGGCCACGCTGGCGTTGAGGCTCTCGGCGGTGCCGCCGATGTTGGGAATGAACACCGGATGGGTGACGGCGGTCATCGCCTCGGGAGAGATGCCTCGGCTCTCGTTTCCGATGAGGAGCACCTTGGGAGTTGATGGTTGAAAGTTGAATGTTGAGAGTTCCTGGCCCTGCAGCGAGGCACCGTAGACGGGCATGCCGCAGGCGGCGAGCCATTGCGGCAGGTCGACATAGTCCACCCGTGTGCGGAAAATAGCACCCATCGATGCCTGTACTGCCTTGGGATTGAAGTTGCTGACAGTGTCGTGAGAGCACACAATATGGCGGATGCCAAACCAGTCGGCAGTGCGCATGATGGTGCCCATATTGCCGGGGTCCTGTAGGCGGTCAAGTGCGAGGATGAGGCCACTTTCTTCTTCTCGATTCCCGATTCCCGATTCTCGTTCTATCAGCATCCATACTTGATTGGGACTCTTGAAGTTGGAGAGGCGTTCCAATTCGGCGGGACTCACCTCATAGGTCTCGGCGGCCTCCGTGCCGGCGGGGTGAGCCGATAGCCAGCTTTCCGTGGCACAGACCACCCGTATCTTCATACCGGCAGCCATCGCTTCGGCGGACATCTTCGGTCCTTCGACAACGAAGACCGCCTCCTCGTCGCAGTTCTTCTGCAGGCGGTAGGCGGTCAGTTCCTTTAGCTTGTTCTTCGAAATCAAAGCTCGATATACATGTTGTGTTCCTTGGCCAGACGGCGAAGGTTGATGATGGCGTAGCGCATACGGCCCAGGGCGGTGTTGATGCTCACGCCTGTGCGGGCCGCGATGTCCTTGAAGTCACAATGTCCGTAATGACGCAGGATGACCACGCGACGCTGCTCAGGCGGCAGCATCTTCACCAGGCGGCGTATGTTCTGGCTCGTCTGCTTTTTCATTATCACATGCTCGGCGTTGTCGTCGGGGAACTTGATGTTGTCCAGCACATCGCTTTCCGGACGGTTGGGCACCAGCGGCATCTTGCTGTTGCGACGGAAGTGGTCGACAATCAGATTGTGCGCAATGCGCATCACCCAGTGCACGAACTTGTTCTCGTCCTTGTACTGGTCTGAATTGATTGTGACAATGACTTTGTAGAATGTATCTTGAAAGATGTCGTCGGCCGTTTCTTTGTCTTTGACCACCGAAAAGATGTAGCCGTAGACCTTGGCCTGATAGCGCTCCAGCAATGCCTCAAAACAGGCGGCATCGCCTTCGCGATAACGCATGATAAGCTCGTTATCAGTCAGCTGCTTGATTTTTACATTCGTCATGTTTCCTCTGTTTAAGGGATTAAAACTGATACTCCTCGCTCAATAATCTGTGGTTTTGTTCTACATCAATTCGGGTGCAAAAGTACAACTTTTTTTTAAATAAAAAGCGAAAACTACGTTTTTTTTGTTTTTTTAGTATGCCTTGCGGCAAAAAAATTGCACCTGCCGGCTCCCGGAAATGCAGAAATACGGTTATTTATCAAGAAAATGAGCCATTGCAGGCATGGTGCGGGCGAATGAATAATAATTATTTTGCTGTGACAAGGGCAATATTTTCCCTGAGACGGCGTTTTTAAATTTATTTATTATATGCTGTAATGTCGAACCGTTATGCCGATAGAAGTCATGTGGTGAAGATTATCTTCATCGTCGTGGGGGTCCTGTTTGTGGGACGCTTGGCGATGTTGCAGCTGTTCAGCCCGAAATATCGTGAACTGGCCCGGTCCCAGTCATTGCGTATAGTGACACAGTATCCAGCGCGTGGGTTCATATACGACCGTAACGGCAAGTTGTTGGTGCACAACGAGGCGGTATACGACTTGATGGTGGTGCCGAGGATGGTGGACAAGGAGTTTGATGTCGACTATTTTTGCCAGAGTTTGGGCATCACGAAGTCTGACTATCAAGAGCGGATGAAAAAGGCGCGGAAGTATTCCCCCTATGCACCGTCGATTTTCATGAAGCAGATTTCGAAAGAGGAGTATGCCAAGTTCGAGAACAGGATGTACCGCTTCAAGGGTTTCTATATCTCGCAGCGCACCTTGCGCATCTACGACCGTCCGATAGCGGCTCAGGTGCTTGGCTATGTGGGTGAGGTGGATCAGTCAGATTTAGATCGCGACTCGTACTACCGTATGGGTGACTATATCGGCAAGAGTGGTTTGGAGAAGAGCTATGAATCGGTGCTGAGGGGTGTGAAGGGCAAGAAGATAATGCATGTCGACGTGCATAACCGTGAAGTGGGACCCTATCAGAACGGAGCCTACGATACGCTGCCGGTAGAGGGTATGAACCTATATACTGCCATCGACGCTGACCTCCAAGAATATGCAGAGTCGCTTATGGCCAACAAGCGTGGGTGTGTGGTGGCTTTGGAACCGTCGACAGGAGAGGTACTGGCAATGGTAAGTGCGCCCACGTACGACCCCAACCTGTTGGTGGGGCGTATCAGAGGTGAGAACTATATGAAGCTGAACAGTAATTGGGGTAAGCCTATGCTCAACCGTGCCATGCTGGGTCAGTATCCGCCAGGATCAATCTTCAAGGTGGCGCAGGCGGTTACGGCTCTTGAATTGGGGGTCATCACCCCACAGACGGGATTCGTCTGCGACAAGAGCCTTGTAGGTTGCCACAACCACCCTTCGGCACGGTCGGTACAGGAGGCCATCAAGATGAGCTGCAACCCCTATTTCTATCAGGTCTACCGTCGTGTTATCCAACAAGGGAAGTACAAGAATATTTACAAGGATGCACAGTATGGCCTGACTGTATGGCACGACTATATGATGCGGTTCGGTTTCGGGCAGAAGCTTCCCATCGACTTGCCGCGCAACGGCATGTCGACCGGCAATATTCCCGACACGGCTTACTATAACAATCCCCGCTGGTACGGCCGCGAGCGGTGGGCATTCTCGACCATCTACTCCAACTCGATTGGACAAGGCGAGGTGACGGTGGTGCCGCTGCAGATGGCCAACTTGGCGGCCATCGTGGCCAACCGTGGCTATTATATCACCCCGCATGTGGTACGTTGCTACGGCCCCGACTCTTTGCAGGATGAAGAATACCGGACGCGTCATGAGACAGGAATACGCAAGGAATATTTCGACATAGCAGCACAAGGCATGTTTGACGTGGTGCATGTGGCTGGCGGTACCGGCCGGCGCGCCCGTGTCGACGGCCTTGATGTGTGCGGCAAGACGGGTACGGCACAGAACAACCGGGACGACCACTCGGTGTTCATTGCTTTCGCCCCCAAGGACGACCCGAAGATAGCTATGGCGGTGTATGTGGAGAATGCCCGTGGTGGCGGTGGCTCATGGGCAGCGCCCATCGCGGGACTCATCATAGAGCGTTACCTCAACGGCGAGGTGAAGCGTAAAGATGTGGAGAAGATGTATATGGAAATCAATCCCTGCCAGCCTCCGCTGCCGCCAAAGGAGAAGAAAACCAAGTGAAGCATGTATCAGGAAAGATTGAAAATAGACTGGTGGACCGTGGCGTTGTGGGCCGTGTTGGCACTCTTCGGGGTGCTGAATATCTACTCGGCCACCTATGGTGACGGGCAGATGTCGCTCTTCAGCTTCAAGACATTCAGTGGCAAGCAACTTATCTGGCTTGGCGCTGCCGTGGTGGTGGCGGTGATGATACTCTTCACCGAACCGCGATTCTTCTCCAATGGAGCATTCCCTATCTATGCAGTCGTCATGCTAATGCTGGTGGCTACGTTATTCTTGGCTGTTACCGTCAACGGAGGTAAGTCTTGGATTCAGATTGGCAGTTTCCGTTTCCAGCCAACGGAGTTCGGTAAGTTCGCCACCGCGTTGGCCTTGGCCAAGTATATGAGTGCTATCGATTTGGACTGGAAGCAACTGCACACCAAGATGGTTGCATTGCTGCTGATAGCCATCCCTGCAGGATTGGTGTTCCTGCAACACGACACCGGCTCGGCGCTGGTTTTTGTTGCCTTTGTCCTACCTTTGTTCCGCGAAGGACTTTCCGGAGCAATACTTGTGGTGGGGGTGGTGGCCATAGTGCTGTTTATATTGGCACTGCTGGTGAACAAGTATATTCTTGTCGGAGCCTTGGTTCTTGTGGCGTTGTTTTATCTGTTTGTGTGGCTCAATAAGCGCAGCGCCAAAGACTACTGGCGCGCCATCGGCATTTTGGCGGTATGCACGGTATTTGTCTTCTCGGTCGACTTCGTTTTCAACAATGTGCTGGAACCTCACCAACGTGAGCGTATCGACGTGCTTCTGGGGAAGACGGAAGACTTGCGGGGAGCCGGATACAATCAACACCAGTCAAAAATAGCCATTGGAAGCGGCGGATTCCTTGGCAAGGGTTATCTGCGTGGCACACTCACTAAGGCCGACTTCGTCCCGGAGCAGCATACTGACTTCATCTTCTGTACTGTGGGTGAAGAATGGGGTTGGGTGGGCTCGTCGATATTGGTGGCACTCTATGTGGTGTTGCTGGTACGACTTGTCAATATGGCCGAGCGCCAGCGTTCCACCTTCTCGCGTTTCTATGGCTACTCGGTTGCCAGTATCCTCTTTGTACACCTGTTTGTCAATGTGGGCATGGTGCTTGGTTTGGTGCCCGTCATCGGCATCCCATTGCCGTTTTTCAGTTATGGCGGCTCGTCGATGCTCGCCTTCACCATATTGCTGTTCATTTTCATAAGGCTTGACGCTACTAAAAACCAATTATATTAAATGGCTAATAATAAGAATCATAATGAGGAACACTGCTCTTTCTGTGGCCGTCCGGCATCACAGGCAGGGGTGTTGCTCAGTGGTCTCAACGGTTACATCTGTGCCGATTGTTCGCATGAAGCGGAGAAGATTTTTATGCAACAAGGACAGATGAAACGGTCGGAGAAGTTTGAAGCACAGATTACAGACATTCCCACGCCTGTGGCGATAAAAGAGTTTCTAGATCAGTATGTCATCGGCCAGGAGGCCGCCAAGAGGGTGCTCTCGGTAGCGGTGTATAACCATTATAAGCGCTTGCGTTATAATCAGGAGCACGGCGACAAGAACGATGTGGAGATTGAGAAGAGCAATATTGTCATGGTGGGCGAGACAGGTACAGGAAAGACCCTGTTGGCCCGCACCATTGCGCGTCTGCTGAAGGTGCCTTTCTGCATCGCCGACGCCACGACGCTTACCGAGGCCGGCTATGTGGGCGACGATGTGGAGAACGTCCTCGTGCGTCTGCTGCAAGCTGCCGACTACGACGTGCCGGCTTGTGAGCGTGGCATCGTGTTCATCGACGAGATAGATAAAATAGCCCGCAAGAGCGAGAACACCAGCATCACGCGCGATGTCAGCGGCGAGGGTGTGCAGCAGGCCCTGCTGAAACTCTTGGAGGGCGCCGAAGTCAACGTGCCTCCCGAGGGCGGTCGTAAGCATCCTGAGCAGAAACTAATCAAAATCAACACGCGCAACATCCTCTTCATCTGTGGCGGCGCCTTCGATGGAGTGGAACGCGCCATCGCCGCCCGTCTGAATTCTAATGTTATAGGCTTCAAGGGCGATGAGAAACGGCAGGAACTTGACCGCGACAATATGTTGCAGTATGTACAACCGATGGAC
Source organism: uncultured Bacteroidales bacterium (assembly GCA_946406015.1). Classification (GTDB taxonomy): domain Bacteria; phylum Bacteroidota; class Bacteroidia; order Bacteroidales; family P3; genus Colimorpha. Next base: position 16,951 of record CAMJJD010000024.1, read on the forward strand.
CTCAAGAAGTTCGGCCTCATCCCCGAATTGGTAGGCCGTTTCCCCGTCCTCACGGCTCTGCAACCGCTCGACCGCGACGCCCTGCGCCGTATCCTCACCGAGCCTAAAAATGCCCTCACCAAGCAGTATGAGGAACTCTTCAAGATGGACGATGTAACGCTGGTCTTCGACCCCGCCGCCCTCGACTTGGTGGTGGACCGCGCTGTCGAATACCACCTCGGCGCCCGCGGCCTGCGCTCTATCATGGAAGGTATCATGACCGACCTGATGTTTGAACTGCCCGATATGCCGAAGGGCAGCACCTATACGCTCACCCGCGAAGAGGCGGAGAAGAAGATACGCCTCTGATGGGCAAGAAACAGAAATACTATGTCGTCTGGCAGGGCAAGCTGCCTGGCATCTACACTTCTTGGGACGAGTGCAAGAAACAAGTGCAAGGGGTGCAGGGAGCCCAATATAAGAGTTTTGACACCTTGGCTGAGGCTGAGGCGGCGAGCAGGCTGCCATATAACAGCGTAGTGGTTCAGAATACTCGGAACACTCCGAGTACTCAGAATACTCCGGCCCTTGTCATCGACGACAACGGCATGACTGCCGTCCGCGAGGGTGTGGAAAATCCGCCCATCCTCGACGCGCTGGCCGTCGACGCCGCTTGCAGCGGTAACCCTGGAGTGATGGAATATCAAGGCATATATATCCCCACGCGTACGCGCGTATTCCATTACATTGCCCCGAAGGGAACCAACAATATAGGTGAGTTTTTGGCCATCGTTCATGGCCTCAGTTATCTCAAGAAGCATCACCTGAACCAGATTATCTATTCCGACTCGGTCAACGCCATCAGCTGGGTGCGCCAGAAGCAGTGCAAGAGCAAGTTGCCGGAGGACCCTTCTACCGCCGAACTGTGGGATTACATCCATCGTGCCGAGAACTGGCTCCGCACCAACAGCTACACCACCGAGATACGCAAGTGGGACACCGACCATTGGGGCGAAATCCCTGCAGACTTTGGCCGCAAATAGAACTTCCCGCTTGCGGCGTAATCCAGAAATCCAATGAACACCCGTAATCTTCGATTCCGTTCCAATCGCGTACGCGACATCCTCGCCCTCTTCCATGAGGAGTTGGATGGTCTCTATGGCGGCTCCGAGGTGGGTGTGTTTCTCGATATGCTTTTCGAAGCCTTCCTCGGTTGGAACAAGGTACGGCTGCTTACCTCAAAAGAAACCACCGTCGACCAAAGTGACCTACTGCGGTTCCACTGGGCGTTGGAGGACTTGAAAAAAAACCGTCCCATCCAGCATATCATCGGCTACACCGACTTCTGCGACTGCCATATCGCCGTCAGCCCCGACGTGCTCATCCCCCGCCCCGAAACCGAAGAAATGGTCAATTGGATACTTTCCACTTTCCACTTTCCACTTTCCACTTTCCACTTTCTCGACCTTTGCACAGGCAGCGGCTGCATCGCCATCGCGTTGAATAAACGCTTCCCTGCGGCCGACGTGACGGCGGTGGATGTGTCGGAGAAAGCGCTGGCTATGGCCAGGGAGAACGCCCAAGCCAACGACACCGACATCCGTTTCCTCCAAGCCGACCTCCTCGACCCGCAATTTTCAATTTTCAATTTTCAATTTTCAATTATAATTAGCAACCCGCCGTACGTCCGCGACAGCGAGCGGTCGCAGATGCAGCGCAACGTGCTCGACTACGACCCCGCGCTGGCCCTCTTCGTCCCCGACGACGACCCGCTGCGGTTCTACCGCGCCATCGCCGCCATCGCCAAAGAGCATCTGGCTCACGACGGGCTGCTGGTGGTGGAGATAAACGAGGCGTTGGCTGATGAGACGGCAGCATTGCTGCGCTCCTATGGCTTCTTGCCCGAGGTGCATACCGACTTCCGTGGCAAGGCCCGTTGGATAAGCGCACAATTCAAAAACCATATATCACAATGAAAACCATAGGTAACATCATCTGGGTGCTCTTCGGAGGCCTCGAACTGGCTTTGGGTTACTTCTGCTCAGGCGTAGCTCTCTGCATAACCATCATCGGCATCCCCTTCGGGGTGCAAATCTTCAAACTGGGTGCGCTGGCTTTGTGGCCTTTCGGGAAAGAGGTCAAGAAGACGGAAGGCCAATCGGGATGCCTCAACACCTTGATGAACGTGCTGTGGTTCCTCTTCGGCGGCATCGGCATCGTGCTGTCGCACTTCTTCCTCGGTGTGCTGTTCTACATCACCATCATCGGCATCCCCTTCGGCAAGCAGCACTTCAAGCTCGCCCACATCGCCCTCACCCCCTTCGGCCGCGAGATTGTTTAGAATTGCTCCCGTTGGTGCGAGTCCATCATGATGGTGACGGGACCGTCGTTGACGAGGCTCACCTGCATGTCGGCGCCGAATACTCCTGTCTTTATCTCTTTGCCGAAAAGCGTCTGCAGCGTGGCGACGAATTTCTCATACATCGGCACCGCGAAGTCGGGCTTCGAGGCGTGGATGTAGCTGGGGCGGTTGCCTTTCTTGGTCGAGGCCATGAGGGTGAACTGGCTGACGACCAGAATGCCGCTGTCCGGCACCTCGGTAATGGGAATGTTCATCACCCCGTCGGCGTCGTCGAAGATGCGCATCTGCACTACCTTGCGGCACAGGTAGTCGATGTCCTCGTCGGTGTCCTCGTCGCAGATGCCCACAAGAATCATCAAGCCCTTGCCGATACTCGACTTCAAGGTGCCTCCGATGCTGACGGAAGCCCCTCTTGCACGTTGTATTACCAGTCTCATTTTTACGTGAATATTCTTTCTTGGGTTAACGTGAATTGCTTCTTTTCTTTTTTACGTTAATTGTCGTGAATTAATCCGTTAATTGTCGTGAATTTCTTTATGGCACAAGTTGCATGTTTTTGTCCAATCGGCAACAGAGGTTCTTTTCTTCAATGAAAGCATACCGCTCCCCTTCAAGGCTCTCGCCGCCAAAGTTTATCAATAATCCTACGGGCATCCTGGTAAGCCTCAAGTAATTGAAGAGTTGGGCTCGATGTACTGCTGCAAGTTCTTCTACAGACTTTAGTTCCACGCAAATATCACCTACTACCATATCTAATCGATATTTCTTCTCCAGTAAATGATCTTTGTAATAACAATTCACTTCTTTCTCCAATATGTTGTCGATGCCGTTGTCCTGAAGCTCCAAGTGCAAAGCCTCGGCATAAACGGCTTCCAATAAACCACTCCCAAGTGTGCGGTGCACAGCCATTGCAGCACCTATGATTTCATATACTAAATCCTCGTATCGAGTGAAGTTGACCATATCATTTACGATAATTAACGAACCAATTTACGATAATTCACGTTTCAATAAGAATGTGTTGCCGATGCCGTTGTCCAGAAGCACCAAGTGCAAAGACTCGGCATAAACGGCTTCCAGTAAACCACTCCCAAGTGTACGGTGCACGGCCATTGCAGCACCTATGATTTCATATACTGAATCCTCGTATTGAGTGTAATTGACCATGACATTTACGATAATTCACGAACCAATTTACGATAATTCACGTTAAAAGAAGATAATTCATGTTGAGAAAAGGCCATTCGCGTTTATCCCTTGATTTCATATACTGAATCCTCGTATTGAGTGTAATTGACCAGAACATTTACGATAATTAACGAACCAATTTACGATAATTCACGTTCCAATAAAAAGAACTTCACGTTCAATTGTCAATTATCGTGAGGCGGGCGAACTTGAGCATCAGCTGTTTCTGGCCGACGCCCTCGAAGAAGACGGTGGCTTTGCGCGAGTCGCCGGCGCCTTCGATGACCTGCACGAGGCCGATGCCGAACTTCTCGTGCTGCACCTTCATGCCGGGCATGATGGCGTTGATGGCCGCCGGGTTGTTGGGTACGGCGGCAGTACGGGGTGTGGAGTTGGGAGACTTGGCGGTCACCTCCGACTTCCGACCTCCGACCTCCGGACTTCGATTGGGCTTGCCGGCGTTGAAGAAAGCGCGCGGCAGGGTGCCTGCTTCGGGGAAGGCGGCGCGGCGCGGCAGTTCGATATACTTGGGGTCGATCTCTTCCACAAAGCGGCTCACCTCGCCTCCCATGCGCTGTCCGTTGTTGAAGCGCGTCTGCGCATAGCTCAACGTCACCTGCTTCATGGCGCGGGTGACGGCCACGTAGAACAGCCGCCGCTCCTCCTCCAGCTCGGCGCGTGTCGACGCCAGGAACGACGGGAACAGCTGCTCCTCCATCCCCACCACGAAGACGTAGGGGAATTCCAAGCCTTTGGCGGCATGTATGGTCATCAGGCTCACCTTGTCGGCATCCTTGTCTTTGTCCTTATCCTCCGAGGTATACAGCAGCACCTGCTGCAGGAACTCGTCAAGAGTTCGGAGGTCGGAGTTCGGAGCTTTGAGTTGTTCTCCGTCTGGAGCGTCGTCTGTCTCCGAACTCTGCTCTCCGAACTCCGAACTATCTTCGCAGAACTCCTGCACACCGTTGAGCAACTCGTCGATGTTGTCTATGCGTTCGGCGCTCTCGGGGTCGTCCTCTTCGCGCAGGGCTTTGACGATGCCGCTGGCGTAGACAATCTGCTTGGCCAGCGTGAAGGCGTCGACGGTGGGCACCTGCGCCTCGAAGCGCTTGATGAGGTAGACGAAATCGGTAATCTTCTGCACGATACCGCTCCCCAAGCCCAAGCCGAAGTCGGCGATATTCTCCAGCACCGTCCAGATGCTGATGTCGTTGTCGGAGGCCGCCACGCGTATCTTGTCCATCGTCGTCTGTCCGATGCCGCGGGCGGGGTAGTTGATGATGCGCACCAGCGACTCGTCGTCGTGCGGGTTGACGGCCAGGCGCATATAGGCCAGCACGTCCTTCACCTCGCGGCGGCCGTAGAACGAGATGCCTTGATAGATGCGGTAGGGGATGTTCATGCGGCGCAGGGCGTCCTCGACGGCACGGGACAGCGAGTTCTGGCGGTAGAGCACAGCGAAGTCGCGGTAGTCGGCGTCGTCGCCCAGACGGACATTCTGTATGGCGTCGGCCACGCGGGTCCCCTCGTCCTTCTCGTCGGCGCAGCGCAGCAGGCGTATGCGGTTACCCTCGGCGTTGTCGCACCACAGCTCCTTCTCTATCTGGTCGCGGTTGTGGCCGATGATGCTGTTGGCCGCCTCGACGATGCTCTTCGTCGAGCGGTAGTTCTGCTCCAGCTTGAAGAGCTGCATCTGCGGGTAGTCGCGCTTGAAGTTGAAGATATTCTGTATGTTGGCCCCTCGGAAGGCGTAGATGCTCTGCGCGTCGTCGCCCACCACACAGATGTTCTGGTGCCGGGCGGCCAGCTTCTTCACTATCAGGTACTGGGCGTAGTTGGTGTCCTGGTACTCGTCGACCATGATGTATTGGAACCGCTGCTGGTACTTCAGCAGCACGTCGGGGAAGTCGCGCAGCAGGATGTTCATGTTGAACAGCAGGTCGTCGAAGTCCATCGCGTTCGAGTGGTGCAGCCGCTGGTCGTACATCTGGTAGATCTGCCCGATGGCGGGACGCTTCGAGTCGATGTCGGTCTGGTAGATTTCCGGGTTCTCCATGTAGTCCTTCGGTCCCAGCAGGTTGCTCTTGGCCATCGAGATGCGGCTCATCACGTAAGAGGGCTTGTAGGCCTTCGGGTCGAGGTTCAGCTGCTTGACAATCTGCTTGATGGCGGCCTTCGAGTCGTCGGTGTCGTAGATGGTGAAGCTGTTGGTATAGCCCAGCTTGCTGCCGTCGCTGCGCAGCAGACGGGCGAACACCGAGTGGAAGGTGCCCATCCAGATGTTGCGCGCCTCGCTGCCCACGAGGCCTATGATACGCTCCTTCATCTCGCCGGCGGCCTTGTTGGTGAAGGTCAGCGCCAGGATATGGAACGGGTCGACACCCTGTTCTATCAGGTGCGCTATGCGGTAGGTCAGCGTGCGCGTCTTGCCGCTGCCGGCGCCAGCGATGATCATCACCGGCCCGTCGGTGCACTCCGCCGCCTCGCGCTGCGGTTCGTTCAGTTGTGACAATAACTCACTCACATTATATATATTAAATGTAATTTACTATATGAAAACGGATTTGCAAATATACGAATTATTTTTGATTCCCCGGACACAAAAAATACACCGTCGCCTTAGCGGCGAACTACCCCCTCCGTGGGTTCTACGGAGGGGGACGGAGGAGATAGGGAGAAGATAGGGAAGATGGTGGGTGATAATCACACTTCTGGATGACCTGAAGTCGATGGTTGTGTGTTGGTGGTGTCTGGGTGTTGATTTACAGGTGTTTGGAGATGGTGAAAAAACGTAACCTGCTGATAATTATGTGAGGTATGAGAGGAGGACAAGAGGTGTCGCGTAGGCTACAGGGCTGTCGATTTTGGCAGGCGGACGACTTATCAACCAACCAACCGCCTAGTCTGTCACAGGATTGCCGACGACGGTGGACTTTTTGTTGATAACTATTTGCCGTCGGTACCCTTTTTCTGACTAATTTAGCAAATGAAACGGGCGACCGTGTGTTTTATTTAAATAGTTGTAGTATAGACAAATAATTAAAAGATTTGTGCCATGCAAGGCGACCTTTTTTCTGAAACCGAACCCCTGGAGCAACCCCGCGAGGTGAAACAGTACACGCCGGAGGAAATCATGCAATCGTCGGTGGAATATTTCCACGGCGACGAGCTGGCTGCCAACGTCTGGATGAACAAGTATGCGCTGCGCGACGACGACCGCATCTACGAGCTCAACCCCGACATGATGCACCGCCGTCTGGCGCGCGAGTATGCCCGCATCGAACGTAAGTATCCCAACCCGATGGGCGAGGAGGAGATCTACCAATTGCTCAAGGATTTCAAATATATAGTGCCGCAGGGCAGCCCGATGAGCGGTATCGGCAACAACTACCAGGTGGTGTCGCTGAGCAACTGCTTCGTCATCGGCAACCAGGGCAACAGCGACTCCTACGGCGGCATCATGAAGATCGACCAGGAGCAGGTGCAGCTGATGAAGCGCCGCGGCGGCGTGGGTCACGACCTAAGCCACATTCGTCCCGGCGGCAGCCCCGTGAAGAACGCGGCCCTCACCTCCACCGGCATCGTGCCCTTCATGGAGCGCTACTCGAACACCACCCGCGAGGTGGCGCAGGGTGGCCGCCGCGGTGCCTTGATGCTCAGCATCAGCATCAAACACCCCGACTCGGAGAGCTTCATCGACGCCAAGATGGAGCAGGGCAAGGTGACCGGCGCCAACGTGAGCGTGAAGGTGACCGACGAGTTTATGCGCTGCGCTATGGAGGGCAAGCCCTTCATCCAGCAGTACCCCATCGACTCGCCCAACCCCACCTATACCAAGGAGATCGACGCCCGTGCGCTGTGGAACAAGATTATCCACAATGCCTGGCAGAGTGCCGAGCCCGGCGTGCTCTTCTGGGACACCATCCTCCGCGAGAGTGTGCCCGACTGCTATGCCGACTACGGCTACCGCACCGTCTCGACCAACCCCTGCGGCGAGATACCGCTGTGCCCCTACGACAGCTGCCGCCTGCAGGCCATCAACCTCTACTCCTATGTCGACAATCCCTTCACGCCCAAGGCCTCGTTCAACTTCGAGCTCTTCAAGGAGCACGTGATGAAGGGCCAGCGCCTGATGGACGACCTCATCGACCTGGAGTTGGAGAAGGTGGACCAAATACTGAAGAAAATCGAGGGCGACCCCGAGAGCGAGGAAATCAAGCAGGTGGAGCACAACCTGTGGCTGAACATCAAGATGAAGTGCCTCGAAGGGCGCCGTTCGGGATTCGGCATCACCGCCGAGGGCGACATGCTGGCCGCTTTGGGACTTCAGTATGGTTCGGAAGAGGCTACCGACTTCGCCGTCAAGGTGCAGCAGACGCTCTGCTGCGCGGCCTACCGCTCCAGCGTCGTCATGGCCCGCGAACGCGGCTGCTTCCCCATCTACAACGCCAAGCGCGAGGAGAAGAACCCGCTCATCAGCCGTATCCGCGAAGCCGACCCCGAGCTCTACGCCGAGATGACCAAGTACGGCCGTCGCAATATCGCCCTGCTGACCATCGCCCCCACCGGCACCGTCAGCATCTGCACCCAGACCACCTCAGGCATCGAGCCCGTCTTCCTGGTGAGCTACAAGCGCCGCAAGAAAATCAACCCCAACGACAAGGACAACAGCAAGCAGACCATCATCAAGGATGAGAACGGCGACTACTTCGAGGAGTACAATGTGTTCCACCCCAAGTTCCTCGACTGGGCCCGTGTGAACGGCCACGATGTGGAGGAGGTGATGCACATGGACGACGCCGCGCTGCAGAAGCTGGTGGAGCAGAGCCCCTACTTCCACGCCACCAGCGCCGACATCGACTGGGTGGCCAAGGTGAAGATGCAGGGCGCCATCCAGAAGTGGGTCGACCACTCCATCTCGGTCACCGTCAATATCCCGAAGGAGACCACCAAAGAGGTGGTGAGCAAGATCTACGAGACGGCGTGGGAGAGCGGCTGCAAGGGTTGCACCATCTACCGCGACGGGTCGCGCACCGGCGTGCTGGTGAGCAACAGCGGCGAGAAGAAGGACAGCAGTCCCTGCTTCGGCGAGAGCAAAGCCCCCAAGCGTCCCAAGAAGCTGGAGGCCGAGGTGGTGCGCTTCAAGAACGAGAAGGAAGACTGGATTGCCGTCGTCGGCATGTACGAAGGGCGCCCCTACGAGATATTCACCGGCCGCGCCGAGAGCTTCCTGCTGCCCAAGAACATAGAGAAGGGATGGGTGATCCGCGTCAAGGAGAAAGGCCAGGAGCATGCCCGCTACGACTTCCAGTTCACCGACCAGGACGGCTACCACATCACCATCGAGGGCCTCTCGCGCATGTTCCGCAAGGAGTACTGGAACTACGCCAAGCTCATCTCCGGTATCCTGCGTCACGGTATGCCCATTCCCAATGTGGTGGAACTCATCGGCAAGCTCACCTTCGACACCGACTCCATCACCACCTGGAGTAACGGTGTGGCCCGCGCCTTGAAGCGTTACATCAAGGACGGCACCGAGACCGGCGAGGTGTGCCCCGACTGCGGCAGCAAGCTCATCTACACCGGCGGCTGCAAGAGCTGCCCCCAGTGTGGCTGGAGCAAGTGTAGCTAAGAGAAACTAGCAAGCACCAAACATATTCACCCGAAGGGGGCCGGCCTGCACCGCCGGCCCTCTTCATTTCTTTAGGCTCCCCGCCTGCCGGCGGTAATCTATAAATCAATTTGAGGGATTTACGCCGTAGGCGGGAGGCAGAAACGGCAGAGGAATCCCGTGCGGCGCCGGCCGACGGTGCAGGCCGGCCCTCTTCATTTCTTTGGTCTCCCCGCCTGTCGGCGGTAATCGATAAATCAATTTGAGGGATTTACGCCGTAGGCGGGAGGCGGAA
>CAMJJD010000025.1 GCA_946406015.1 uncultured Bacteroidales bacterium
ACCCCCTCAGCCAGCGCGCCGGCGAATGCTCCAAGACCCTCTACTGCGGCAGCGGAAGAATCGCCTGACGGCGAAGGCGAGTCACTGAGTCGCAGAGTCACTGAGTGACTGAGTCTTTGAGTCGAAAAGTGGAAGAGTGGAAGAGTAATTTTCTGCTCTTCTGCTTTTTAAAGACGGCGAGACGAAGAGTCGAAAAGTCGAAAAGTCAAAGAGTCGAAAAGCACTTAAAAATTAAGAATTAAGAATGAAGAATGAAGAATTAAGAATTAAGAACGGCGAATGGCTCGAATAACTCGAAGCTACGAATTGAAGGCGAATTACTCGAAAGATATTAATTCATGGACAATTTATGGCAATTGATGTTCACACAAAAAGATTGCGCGCAGCGCGAGGATCTCCAAGATAAAGCCGACCCGACGAGAAAGAGAGAAAAGATCTACTAGATTTACAGGATTGCGCGCAGCGGGAGAAGAGTGAGTTAAAAATAAGAACGGCGAATGAATCGAATTACTCGAAGCTACGCAGTTCAATTGAAGGCGAATTACTCGAAGGATATTAATTCATGGACAATTTATGGTAATTCATGTTCACACAAAAAGATTACGCGCAGCGCGAGGATCTCCAAGATAAAGCCGACCCGACGAGAAAGAGCGAAAAGATTTACTGGATTTCCAGGATTGCGCGCAGCGGGAGAAGAAGAGTTGACAGAAAAGCAGAGCGGCGCCGGGAAGGCGCCGCCGAAGCTAAAAGGGGATAGGGGAGCGGTGTCGCGATCAGCCTTCGGCACCGAACTCCATCAGGTAGGCTTTGATGAACTCGTCGAGCTTGCCGTCGAGCACGCCGGCGACGTCGGAGGTCTGGTAGTTGGTGCGGTGGTCTTTGACGCGGCGGTCGTCCATGACGTAGGAACGTATCTGCGAGCCCCACTCGATTTTCTTCTGCGAGGCTTTGATTTTGTCCTTCTCCTCCATGCGATGTTTGAGCTCGCGGTCGTAGAGCTGGGAGCGCAGGAGGCGCATGGCGTTCTCCTTGTTCTTGGGCTGGTCGCGGGTCTCGGTGTTCTCGATGAGTATCTCTTCTTCCTCGCCGGTGTAGGGGTCTTTGTACTGGTAGCGGAGGCGCACGCCCGACTCCACCTTGTTGACGTTCTGTCCGCCGGCGCCGCCGGAGCGGAAGGTGTCCCAGCTCAGTTTCGACATGTCGACCACCACTTCAATTGAGTCGTCTACCAGTGGTGTTACACTGACACTTGTGAAACTCGTCATGCGCTTGCCTTGGGCGTTGAATGGGGAGACGCGGACGAGGCGGTGCACGCCGGTTTCGGACTTGAGGTAGCCGTAGGCGAAGTCGCCTTCGATCTGCAGGGTGCAGCTCTTGATGCCGGCACCGTCGCCGTCGAGCGAGTTGCTGATGACCACCTTGTAGCCGTGGGTCTCGGCATAGCGTATGTACATGCGCATGAGCATCTCGGCCCAGTCCTGCGCCTCCACGCCACCGGCGCCGGCGTTGATGGAGAGCACGGCGTCGAGCCGGTCGCTGTCGTTGCGCAGCATGTTCTTAAACTCCAGGTCTTCGACCTTCTTCTGTGTGACGGCAATCTGGGCCAGCAGTTCCTCTTCGGAGGCGTCGCCGGCCTCGAAGAATTCGCCCATCACCTCGAGGTCGCCGCAGGCGGTGTCGACGTCGTTGTAGGCCGTCACCCAGCTCTTCTTGGCGTTGATGCCTTTGACGACCTTCTGGGCCTCCTTGGGGTCGTTCCAGAAGTCGGGGGCCTCGGTCTTCTTCTCCTCATTGGCAATCCATGCCTGCTGTGCCTCGATGTCGAGGAATTTCTTCAGCGCTTCTTTGCGCGCGATGAGGTCTTTTATCTGTTCTTGGTTGGTCATCCTTTTGGGGGTATTGGGGTCGAAGAGTCGAAAGGTCGAAAAGTCTCTTGGCCTCTTAGTCTTTTAGACTTTTTGTCTTTTAGTCTCTAAAATAAAAAAGGGCAAGCTGTTTATATCGCACCGCTACAACCAAACACCCTTGCTGTATTCCTACCCTGGGGGATTCAATGGGAGCTGGTCGTATAAGACTTGCCCAATCCTATTGATATACAGGCGCGTGCCTGCAACCTTTGTCTCTCTTTCGGAATGCAAAGATACGTACTTTTTTCTATACGGCCAAATTTATTTTAGTCGAAAAGACGACGAGTGACTGAGTCGCTGAGTCTTTGAGTCAAAGAGTCAAAGAGTCGAAAAGCACTTAAAAATTAAGAATGAAGAATGAAGAATGAAGAATGAAATAGGGTAAAGTTTACAGTTTAAAGTTTACTGTTTACGGTTTATAGTTTAAAGTTTACTGTTTACAGTTTAAAGATGCTACGCAGTCAAATCATTAAACATTAATCTTTAAACATTAAACTTTATTTCACTTTTCACTTTTAGTATGGGTCGACGTCGAAGACGACCGATACACCCGACCAGCCTTCCTGTTTCACCAGGTCGTCGGCCATCTGCATGATGACGCGCTTGGCGTCGGCGACGGGTTCGTTGCGGTCGAAGCGGAGGGTGATCTGCTTGATGTAGAGTGCGCGGATGCGGCTGACGAGCGGGTATTCGGGTCCCATGACGCGGTTGCCGAAGGTGGCGCGCAGCTGCGTAGCCAGCCAGGCGGCGGCGGTGTCGAGAAGCGACGGGTCGCGGTGGCGGAGGGTGATGCCTATGAGGCGGTAGAACGGCGGATAGCGGAAGATGCGCCGCTCTTGAATCTGCTCTTCGTAGAAGCTGTTGTCGGGTGACTGGGTGACTGGGTGGCTGAGTGGCTCTTCGACTTTTTGACTTTTCAACTCCTCTACTCCTTGACTTTCCCATTCTTCGTCTCGTTCGTTCTTGACGGCTTGCAGCACCATGTGGTCGGGGTTGAAGGTCTGTATGATGACCTGTCCGCCGCTTCCGTGGCGGCCGGCGCGGCCGCTGACCTGGGTGAGCTGCTGGAAAGCCCGCTCGTAGGAGCGGAAGTTGGGGAAACTCCAGATGTTGTCGGCGTTGACGACTCCCACGACAGAGACATGCTCGAAGTCGAGGCCTTTGGTGACCATCTGTGTGCCGACGAGGATGTCGATGCGGCGGTTCTGGAAGTCGTTGAGGAGTTCGAGGTACTGGTTTTTCTGCAGCGTGCTGTCGAGGTCCATGCGAGCCACTGTGGCGTCGGGATACATGATTTGCAGGTCTTCCTCGATGCGCTCGGTGCCTACGCCGACCATGCGGAGATGAGAGGAGTGGCAAGCCGGGCATTCGGACGGGATGGGGATGGAGTAGCCGCAGTAGTGGCAGCGGAGCGAGTTGGTGGCTTTGTGGTAGACGAGCGACACATCGCAATGGATGCATTGCGGCACATGGTGGCAGTCGTCGCATTCGAGGCGCAGGGAGAATCCGCGCCGGTTCTGGTAGAGGATGACCTGCTCGTGTCGGGCAAGGGCGTGGTCGATGGCGGTGAGGAGCGTCTGGCTGAAGTGGCCGTGCACCTCGTGGTTGCGGTGGGCTTCGCGCATGTCGACCACCTTGACTTCGGGGAGGCTGTAGCCGCCGAAGCGTTTGTGGATGGTGGCCAAGCCGTAGTGGCCGTTGGAGGCGTGCCAGTAGCTCTCGATGCTGGGGGTGGCGCTGCCGAGGACGACGCGTGCGTTCCATCGCGAGGCGAGGTAGAGGGCTGCGTCGCGTGCCTGGTAGCGGGGTGCGGGGTCCTGCTGCTTGTAGCTGGGGTCGTGTTCCTCGTCGACGATGATGAGTGCGAGGTCGCGGAAGGGTAGGAGGAGGGCGCTGCGGGCGCCGAGGAGCACCTGGAAGCTGCCGTCGCCGTTGGCCAAGGTGCGGTTCCACACCTCGACACGCTGGCTGGCCGAGAAACGCGAGTGGTAGACGCCCACCTTGTCGCCGAAATAGCGTTTGAGGCGGTTGATGACCTGGGTGGTGAGGGCTATCTCGGGCAGCAGCATCAGCGCCTGGCGCCCCTGACGCACCACCTCGTCGATAAGCTTGATGTACACCTCTGTCTTTCCGCTCGACGTGACTCCATGTATCAAGAATGTGTTATTGTGTGAATGTGTTAATGCGTCAGTCGCTTGCGTGGCCTGATTTCCAGATTTACACATTCCCGAATTAACACATTCAAACGCCTGTTGCTGTTCCTCGTTGAGCACGATGCTCTGCGGGTCGAGCAGGTCGTTTTTGCCATAGCTCTCGATGCGGCTTTCCAGATGCTCTTCGCAAACCAGGATGCCGTTTTTCAGCAAGGTCTGCAAGGCCGACCCTTGCGGCAGCAGGCGCTTGGCCACGGGTTCCTTCCCCAGGTGAGAGAGCTGGGCGAGCTGCAGCAGGAATTCGACCTGCTTGGTGCGTTTCTTCTTCTCCAACTCGTCGAACAGCTGCCGCTGAGCCTCGTCGGAGCGGTAGGCTTCGGCCAGACGCAGATAGGTGGATGTCTTGGGGGTGAAACGCTGGCGCAGTTCTTCGTCCATGACGACGATGGAGCGTTCGATCATTGAGCGGATGAGCGGCATGACCTTCTGCACACCCAGAGCGTGGCCAATGTCGGCGACCCGCATCACAGGGTGGTCACTGAGCAGGTGCACCACCTGTTGCTCGTTTTTGGAGAGGGCCGACAGCTCGCCGTCGAAGTCGGGGTGGATGGCCACAGCGCTTTCGCTGGCCAGCTTCATGCCAGCCGGCAGCGCCACCGCCATCACGTCGCCAGGATAGCACATATAGTAGCGGGCCATCCATTCCCAGAACTCCATCTGGCGTTCGGTGACGATAGGAGAGACGTCGAGGATGGCCATGATATACTTGGCTCGCCAGGGCGGCTGCTGGGTGTGGAGCCGTCGGACGAGGGCCGAATAGATGCGCTGGCGGCCGAATTGTACCACCACGCGCTGACCGGGTTGCAACAATCCGTTATACTCTTGCGGCACACGGTAGGTGTAGCAGTCGGGGATGTGCAACGGCAGCAGTACGTCGACGTAGTATATCTGAGGGTCGGACATTTATAGTGAAAAGTGAAAAATTAAAAGTTAAAAAGTGAAAAGTTAAAGGTTAATGGTTAAAGAGGCTGACGCGGTTTGTTGATGCGCAAGCTCTTTATCCATTAACCTTCAACCGATACCTTTTATCTTAGTGCAGGAATGCAAGCAGGATACCGGCGGCCACAGCCGAGCCCACCACGCCGGCCACGTTGGGACCCATGGCGTGCTGGAGCAGGTAGTTGGTCTTGTCGTACTCGAGACCCACGTTGTTCGACACACGGGCGGCGTCGGGCACGGCGCTGACACCAGAGTTGCCGATGAGGGGGTTGATCTTGTTGCCTTCCTTGAGGAAGAGGTTCATAATCTTCACGAAGAGCACGCCGCAGAAGGTGGCCACGATGAACGAACCGGCGCCGAGGCCGAAGATCATCACCGACTTGCCGCTGAGGAATACCGAAGCCTGCGTCGAAGCACCCACGGTGATGCCGATGAGCAGGGTGCAGATGTTGACGACGGCATTCGAGGCTACGTCGCTCAGACGCTTGGTGACGCCGCACTCTTTCAGCAGGTTGCCGAAGAAGAGCATACCCAGCAGGGGCAGGCCGCTCGGCACGATGAAGGCGCAGAAGAGGAGGCCGATGATGGGGAAGGTGATCTTCTCGAGCTTGGAGACCTGACGAGGCGGCTTCATGCGGATGGTGCGCTCCTTCTTGGTGGTGAGCAGTCGCATGATGGGCGGCTGGATGACGGGCACGAGGGCCATGTAGGAGTAGGCCGACACAGCGATGGCACCCATCAGGTCGGGAGCCAGCTGGGAGCTGATGAAGATGGCCGTGGGACCGTCGGCACCACCGATGATGCCGATGGCGCCAGCCTCGTTGGGCATGAAGCCCAAGGCCAAAGCACCCATATAGGCGGCGAAAATGCCGACCTGGGCGGCGGCGCCGATGAGCATCAGCTTGGGGTTGGAGAGCAGGGCCGAGAAGTCGGTCATGGCTCCGATGCCCAGGAATATCAAGGGCGGGTACCAACCGTTCTGCACACCGTGATAGAGGATGTTGAGCACCGAGCCGTGCTCGTAGATGCCAATCTTCAATCCGGGATAGAACGGAATGTTGCCGATGAGCATACCGAATCCGATGGGTACCAGAAGAAGAGGCTCGAACTCGAACCTGATGCCCAGGAAGATGAACACCAAGCCGATAAAAATCATGGCTATGTGGCCCCAGGTCACGTTGGCGAAGCCGGTGTATTCCAGGAACTGGACCAGCTGCGTCGACATGAACTCCATGAAGCCACCTGTTGCTAAACTAATCATTATTCTTGTTTTTTTAAGTCCAAAAGTCTAAGAGTCTGAAAGTCTAAAAGTCTTTAAGCGATGATGCTCTTTGACATTTTGACCTTTTCGACTTTTTCGACCACTTATCCTATAACAACCAAAACATCGCCCTCGAGGACGCTGTCGCCCTTGCGGACTTTGACTTCCTTGACGGTGCCGGCGGTGTCGGCCTCGATGTTGTTCTCCATCTTCATGGCCTCGAGCAGCACGACGGTCTGGCCAGCCTTGACGGCGTCGCCCACGTTGACGAACACGTCGAGGATGGTGCCGGGCAGGGGAGTGGTGACTTTGCTGCCGGCAGCGGCACCGCTCTGCTGGGGTGCGGCGGCCGGTGTGTTGGTCACCTGTGGACGCGGAGCGCTGACGACGGCCTTCTTCTGTTGTTTCATCTCCTTGTCGACGGTGACGACATAGTTGGTGCCGTTGACGGTGAGCTTGACATCCTGACCTTCGACCTCATTAATATCGACATTGTAGTCGTTGCCGTTTATCTTGAGTTTGTAGTTTTTCATGCTATCTTCTATTATTAAAATATTGATTCATATTGTAGAACTTGGCGTTCCAGGGAGTCCATTCGCGTTCCACCTTCTGGATGGTGATGACGGTCTCCTCCTCGTCGTGCAACTCCTCGTTGAAGAGGAAAATGGCGGTGCCGATGGCGGCGACAATCTCGTCCTCCGAGCTGCTGCCTTTCGACACGGGCTTGATGCCGCTCTTGCTCTCCTTGGACTTGGAAGCCTTGTTCTTATTCTTCTCCTCGGCATTGGCGATGAGTTTGCCCGAGCCGCTGATGAGCAGGGCGATACATACCAAGGCCAGGAACACCACGCCGACGGCGACGGCGGTGAGGCCGATACCTACGGGGTCGCTCTGCTTGATTTTCTCAGCTTGCTTGGCCACACGGTAGTGGTGGGTAAGCATGTCGCTGTTGGCGAACGACTCAAGGTCGCCGGGACACTTCATCGGGATAATGTTGATGTCGTAGCCATAGGGGTTGCGACCCACGACAAACATGTTGCCGGGAGCCATGTGCATGGCATACATGGGGCTACGGAAATCGCGGCGGGCCTTGACGTTAAGGTCGCCGTCGAGCAATGCCACATAGGCCGAGTCGTTGACGGCCGAGGCGAGCACTACGACGTAAGGGCCCATCATTCCGACGCTCACGGGACGCAGGATGTTTTTCAGGTCGTGGCGTTTGTGGGTGTCGTCGGTCTTGTAGCTGGCGGTGGTGTCGAGCTGGTCGCCGTCCCATTTGACGATGTGGACGGCACACTCGACGCTGTCGACAGCTATAAAAGCTCCCATCTGGGGAGCGAAGCAGATCTTCACGCTCTGGAAGTCGACCGGCACACCAGGCATCATGCAGCCATGCTGGGGCTGGCTGTCGGGTCGTTCGGCCGGTGTGGTGGCACCACTCACCGCGTCGGGACGACCCTCATGCTGGGGCGGCTGGGCGGTGGCGACAAATGTCGCGCAGCAGAGCAGACCTGCCAATAGCATTTTATTCAGTGTTTTCATTTGTCTACGCTTATTGAAACATCAAAACTGTTCAGTGGGTAGTTGGTAGTGGATAGTGTGTGGTTGGTAGCACTTAACATTTAGCACTTAGCATTTAACACTATCCACTACCCCCTAATCACCATTTACTGAGCCTTCTCGCACTTTTTCTCGCACTCCTTGCCTTCGGCTTTGCAGCACTTCTGGCCTTCGGCCTTCTCGCACTTCATTTCGCAGCCTTCGGCAACGGCCTCGGCTTTGCAGCACATGGCGCTGTCGCCTTCGTGCATGCACTTGTGCTCGCACTGCTCAACAGCGGCGCAGGCGGTGGTGTCGACGGCCTCTTCGGCTTTCTTGGTGTTGCAGGCGACCATGGCGAACATAGCCAGGGCGGCCATAGCGGTAAACAGGACTTTCTTCATTTGTGTTTTGATGTTTTAATTGGTTAATATAAAATGAATTGTCAATTTCTTTTTGGGTCTTAGAGTCTTTGAGTCATTCTTCACTCTTCATTCTTCATTCTTCATTCTTCATTCGTCATTCTTTTGAGTCTCCGACCTTCGACTTCCGACCTTGGCGAAGTCTCGATGTCTTACAGCGGCAGGTTGCAGTGTTTTTTCATCGGGAGGGAGTCCTTCTTGGTCTGGAGGGCCTGAAGGGCGCGGATGACGCGGAAGCGGGTGTTGCGCGGCTCGATGACATCGTCGATGTAGCCGTACTTGGCGGCGTTGTAGGGGTTGGCGAACAGGTCGTTGTACTCCTTCTCCTTCTCGGCGATGAACTTGGCCTTCTCCTCGGGGTCGGTGATTTCCTTCAGGGCGCGGCCGTGCAGCACCTCGGTGGCGCCGCTGGCACCCATGACGGCAATCTGTGCCGTGGGCCAGGCATAGTTGATGTCCGAGCGCAGCTGTTTGCAGCTCATCACGATATGTGCGCCGCCGTAGCTCTTGCGCAGGGTGACGGTCACTTTGGGCACGGTGGCCTCGCCATAGGCGAAGAGCATCTTGGCACCGTGGTTGATGACGCCGTTGTACTCCTGGCCGGTGCCGGGCAGGAATCCGGGCACGTCGACGAGGGTCACCAACGGAATGTTGAAGGCGTCGCAGAAGCGCACGAAGCGGGCGCCCTTACGCGAGGCGTTGCAGTCGAGCACGCCGGCCATAGCCTTGGGCTGGTTGGCGACGATACCCACGCTGGTGCCGCCCATGTGGGCGAAGCCCACCACGAGGTTCTTGGCAAAGTTCTCATGCACTTCGAGGAACTTGCCGTCGTCGACGATGGCATGGATGACATCTTTCACATCGTAAGCCTCGTTGGGGTTCTCGGGGATGATGCTGTTCAGCGAATCTTCCAGACGGTCGATGGGGTCGTTGGTGGGCACGAAGGGTGCTTCCTCGAAGTTGTTGCTGGGGATATAGCCAATCAGTTCGCGGATAAGCTGCAGAGAGCTCTCCTCGGTTTCACCCACGAAGTGGGCCACGCCGCTCTTGGAGGCATGCACCATGGCGCCGCCGAGCTTGTCGACGGTGACATCCTCGCCCGTGACGGTCTTCACCACCTTCGGGCCAGTGAGGAACATGTAGCTGTTCTCCTTCGACATCAAGATAAAGTCGGTCAGAGCGGGGCTGTAGACCGAGCCGCCGGCGCAGGGGCCGAAGATGGCGCTGATCTGGGGCACCACACCGCTGGCCAGGATGTTGCGCTCGAAAATCTCGGCATAGCCGGCCAGAGCGTTGATACCTTCCTGGATACGGGCTCCGCCCGAGTCGTTAAGACCGATGACGGGGGCACCGACCTTCATGGCCTGGTCCATCACCTTGCAGATTTTCAGGGCCATGGTCTCGCTCAGCGAGCCGCCAAAGACGGTGAAGTCCTGGGCGAACACATAGACCATGCGGCCGTTGATGGTGCCGTAGCCGGTGACCACGCCGTCGCCAAGGAACGACTTCTTCTGCATGTCGAAGTTCTGGCAACGGTGAGTGACAAACATGTCGAATTCTTCAAACGAGCCCTCGTCGAGCAGCAGGGCAATGCGCTCGCGGGCCGTCAGTTTGCCCTGGTCGTGCTGCTTGTCGATACCTTTCTGGCCGCCACCCATACGGGCTTCGCCACGTTTGTCGAGCAGCTCTTTTATCTTCTGTTCAAAAGCCATTTCTTATAATGTTTGATTGTTTAAATGCTTGATTGTTTGAGTGGGTTATTTGCAGCAGAACTCAGTGAGTACACCCAGAGTCGACTTGGGGTGCAGAAAGCCGATCTTGAGGCCTTCGGCGCCGGGTCGGCACTGCTGGTCGATGAGACGCACACCTTTCTCCTTGGCCTCGTTGAGGGCCTGATCGGTGTTCTCCATGGCGAAGGCGATGTGGTGCATGCCGCCCTTGCCACCATTCTTCTCGATGAAAGCCGCGATAGTGCTCTCGGGGCAGGTGGGTTCGAGCAGCTCGATTTTCACGTCGCCGCAGCGGAAAAAGGCGGTCTTGACCTTCTGGTCCTTGACCTCTTCGATGGCATAGCATTTCAAGCCCATGACGTCCTCCCAGTAGCGGATGGCTTCCTCGAGGTTGGTCACGGCGATGCCGATGTGTTCAATGTGTGAAGGTGTCATTTTTATATGTTTTTTAATTTGTTTTATGTCTGATTGTCATTTGGTTGAATGCCCTATGGGGGAGCATTTGAAAATGCAAATATACGAATATATTTTATTTTTTTATAAATTATTTGTTAACACATTCCCCGTCCGTCCTTTTGGCGGGGGAGCGTAACACCAACAAAGAACCCCTTTTGCCCACAATCTTGCGAGCAAAATAATATACAAAGTCTCAACGTAGAAGAGATAAAAAGTCAAAGAGTCGAAAAGAGGAAGAGTAATTTTCTGCTCTTCTGCTTTTTTAAAGACGTCAAGACTTCGAGACTTGTCGACAAGCCGACCCGAAGGCTCCAGTGGAACCACGAGGCAAAGAGCACTCATAAATCATAAGATGTCTCGCCGTCTAGCGCACCAACTGGCTAATGAAGATAACGATGATAGCTACGGGGCAAAGGTAGCGAATCAGATAATGGATGGCCATACGTATACCTTGGCGGAGGGTGCCGCCGTTGGTCAGTTCGTCAAGGACATCCGTACGCTTCATCTTCCAACCAACGAAGAGCACTATCAACAGGCCGCCGATGGGCATGAAGTAAAGGGCGGTGACGTGGTCGAGGAGGTCAAAGACGGTCTGTCCGTTAATGTGCAGCGGACTTCCCGTACGGAAGCTGATAGTGGCGAGGATGCCGATGACAGCGGTGCCGAGGGCCCCTATGACGGCGGCTTTGGGACGCGTGAATTTGAACTCTTCTGTCATCGCTGCCACGATAACTTCGAGGAGCGAGATGGTGGAGGTAAGTGTCGCAATGACGAGGAGAAGGAAGAAGATGAGGCAGAAAAAGTATCCGCCTGTCATCTGTTGGAACACCATGGGAAGGGTGGTGAAGGCCAAAGAGGCTCCAGCCTCGGGCTGTATGCCGAAGGTGAAGGCGGCAGGGAAAATAATAATGCCTGCGAGGACAGCCACAAGGCTGTCGGCAAGCACCACGCTGATAGCACTGGAGGTCATGTTGTCCTTGCGGCTGATGTACGACCCATAGGTGATGAGGGCGCCCATGCCGATGGAAAGCGAAAAGAAACTTTGGCCAAGGGCCGAGATGAGCACCCGACCGGTAATCTTGCTGAAGTCGGGATGGAAGAAGAAGCGCAATCCGTCGGCAGCGCCGCTGAGGGTGAGCGAGTTGATGCATAGGACAACCATGATGACCAGCAGCAACGGCATGAGAATTTTGGAGAAACGCTCGATGCCGTCTTTTACGCCGCGTGCCACAACAAAGGCCGTGAGGGCGAGGAAGATGACTTGGCAGACAAGAGGCCACCAGGGGTGGTTGGTGAAGTCTGTGAACTGTTGTTGAATCTGTCCTAGGTCTTGCCCAGTGAAGTGACCTGCAATACTCTTGCCCAAGTATCCCAGGGTCCAGCCAGCCACAGTGGTGTAGAAGGCCAGAATGAGGAAAGCACAGAGAACACCCAGGTATCCCACCACGGGCCACGCATTGTGCTTGCCGCTGAGGATACGGAATGCTCCGATGGGGTTGCTCTTTGAACGCCGTCCGATGATGAATTCGGAAATCATCAAGGGGGTGCCGACGAGGAGCGCCACAATAAGGTATACGATGAGGAAAGCACCTCCGCCGTTGGCACCCGCCTCACAAGGGAAACGGTAGATATTGCCCAATCCGAGGGCAGAGCCGGCGGTGGCCACTATGATGCCCAGTTTTGAACTGAAGTTTTCGCGCTGTTTCATTATGTATTATTTTGACTTCAAGACTTCAAAAGGCTTGAGTGTTGTGTGTTTCGTGTTCGAGTTGGGCGACGCGGGCGGTGAGCTGCGCGATACGCATCTGCAGAAAGTCGTCGCTATATTTGCGGTCGCAGAAGCCATTGCCTCTGGCCACAAACGAGTCGTCCTCTTCTTGGTCTACAGCTAGGTCCTGATAGCTGGCCAATAGTCGTTTCGTCTCTTCAAGTTCTTGTTCGGGTGTCCTCATGTTATCAATTGGTTGACTGCGTATTCTATTCCTTCTTCATCTACAGTTGTCGTAACCATGTCGGCATGATTCTTGACCACTTGTTCCGCATTTCCCATCGCCACACCGACACCTGCCCACTCAAGCATTTCGATGTCGTTGGCGCCGTCGCCGAAGGCAACGGTCTCCTCTTGCCGTATGCCGAAGTGATTGCAGATGGCTTCCATGCCGCGAGCCTTGCTATTGCCGGCAGCCACAATATCGGTGAAAGCGGGATGCCATCGTGGCAACCGACAGTGTGGCAGCAGTTCAGCCACCTGTGTGTCGAGCGAAGCTGGCATGATGGCAATGATTTGGTATGCCTCAAGATGACGCATTGTGTCGATATCGACCACCGGCGGGAGGGTGAACTCCAATTGGTCGCGCAGTCGGGCGCCCACCTCGTTGGGTTGTGCCAACATCATCCCATCAGCTGTGAATACCATAGTGCATAGATTTCGCTCTTTGGCAAGGTCGAGCCACGCGTCGAGGTCGGCAGCCGGAATGGGGTTGGAGAGCAGGATACGCTCGGGGGTGAAGACCAGCCCTCCATTCATGGTGATATGTGCTTCGAAGGTGACAGGCATGGGTGGGATGAGCACCATGGGGCGGCCGCTGGATATAAATGTACGTACTCCGTGGCGATGCAGGCGGTCGAATGCCCGCACCGTTCCGTCCGAGACGCAGTGTGTATTGAAACTCAGCAGGGTGCCGTCGATGTCGAAGAAGGCCGCTTTGATCATTTCTTTTTTGTTTTTGCTAGATTGTTGCGTCGGTTCGCCTTGTTCACCGACGCCATCTGGTAGGCATTGAAGAGATTTTGGTAGACACTGTAGAAAGCCAGGAAGACTGCCGACAGCGGCGAGAGAAATGTATTGGCCATCCATATACCCATGGCCGAGTTTTTCTGTCCGAGAAGTTGCCCTCCGCCGATGCGGTTGCCATAGCGGCGTCCGATGAGCCGGCCGGTACCAAACTGAATGACACAGAAAAGCAACGAAAGGCCGCCGAGCCAGGCAATGTTGTGCCAATTGCCCTCGCCATGCAGAAAGATGAAATCGATGGTCTGTCCCAAGGTGAGCAGCAACGCCATCGACCAGAGGTAGAAACCAGCGATATTGACCCGTGCCACAGCGGCATTCGCCTTTGGCAACCACATCTGCAGCGCCAGCGCGATAAAGAAGGGGAGGGCCAGGGTGGAACCTATCTTACCCAGCATCAGCAGAAAACCTTTCCACAACCCCATCTCGGGATGATGCCCGATGAGTGTGAAAACGATAGGCGCCACAAGGGCTACCATCAGGTTGCCGACAATGGTGTAGGTCGTCACCGTGGCGCGGTTGGCACCAAGCAGACAGGAGATGACGGCTACCGACGAGGCAACAGGACAAAGCACGCCGATGAGCACCCCTTCGGCTACGGTATCGTTGCCGCTAAGTCCTTTGATAAGCAGGTAGCAGCCAATGCTTACCACCACCTGGAAAAGCATCAGCCACACATCCAGCGTCCTCATCTTGAGGCGCCTCAGGTCAACTGCGGTGAAGGTGAGTAGCAGGATGGCGAAGATGATGAACGGGACGAGGAACGAGAGCCGTGCACAGAAACTGTGGAGCAATAGGCCAAGGACGATAGCGACAGGAAGTACGTATGGACGGAAACGCTGCATTAAAAATTCAGGGTTATGAGTTGTGAGTGATGAGTTGGGTGAAGAGGATGGTCATGCGGTCGGCGGCGGCATCGGCCTGACGTATCACGTCGTCTCCGTCGTTGACGGCACCCTTGCCGAGGTCAGCCGCCTGATTGGTGATAACGCTCATGCCGAAGACTTCCATGCCGCAATGGTTTGCCACAATCACTTCGGGCACTGTGCTCATACCGACGGCATCGGCACCCCATGTGCGGAACATCCGGTATTCTGCCGGCGTCTCATAGGAAGGACCCGTACCGGCCAGGTAAACACCGTGTTGCAGTTTCAGATGCATTCGTTCAGCGATGCTGTCGGCCATCTGGCGCAGACGGGGACTGTAAGCATGTGTCATGTCGGGAAACCGGGGTCCGAATTCTTCCCGGTTGGGCCCCACCAACGGATTGGGCATGAAGTTGATATGGTCGGTGATGACCATCAGGTCGCCTACACGGAAACTTTCGTTGCAAGCACCTGCGGCATTACTCACAAAGAGGGTCTTGACACCCATACGGGCAAACACTCTCTCGGGAAATGTCACCTGCTCCATCGTGTAGCCTTCGTAATAATGAAATCGGCCCTGCATGGCCATTACGGTCTTGCCGCCGAGGTTGCCCACTATGAGGTTGCCTTTGTGGCCTATGGCGGTGGACTGGGGGAAATGTGGTATCTCCCCATAGGGTATCACCAACGGCTCTTCTATCCGGTCGGCCAGCTTGCCCAATCCACTGCCGAGGATAATGGCCACGTTGGGCATGGCTTTACCGGCATCGGCTATGCGTTGCCTCAGGTAACCTGCTGTCTCTATATTATTGTTATAATCCCAACCCGGGTCCTGGGCACGATAGCGAAGCTGTTCGTGCTCCCGTATTTCTTTTGCGGCCCTTGTCTCCTTTGTCGTTTCCATGGTTATTGTCTCAGGCTTCCTTTTGTTTTATCATGTCAATCAATCGTTGTACTTCAGCGGCATGCTCGTAGTCTTCGTTTTCTTCACAGCGACGCAGCTCTTCTTCGAGGTCTTCCAGTCGGTCTTCTTTCCCCTTCGGACGGTCGTTTTCCACTTTCACACCAGTTTCTTCTATCACACGTTCGTCGGCAAAGAGGGGTGCTCCTGTGAGCAACGCCAGCGTCACCGCATCGGTGGTGCGGCTGTCAATCCGGTGCTCGTTGAAGCCGTCCGACACATGCAGCGTGGCATAGAACACTCCTTCAACCACCTTTTCGATAACCACCTTGCTCACAGTCAACCCGTAGGTGTTCATCATCTCAACCATCAACTGATGGGTCGTCGGACGCCGAATCCTGCCACTTTCTTCGGGATGAAGGGCCAGCAGGATACACTGCGCCTCGCTACGTCCGATGACAATAGGTATCTGGCGGCCACCCTCCGGTTCGTGGAGCATGAGCAGACAGCTGCCTGTCTGCGACATGCCGCTCTGGATGGTAGTAGGGTAGACCTGTTTCATTGATTATAACTTTATGAGTTAGAGAAGTTAAAGAAGTTAGAGAAGTTAAAAACAAATGTGTTGTTTGGGGTAATGGTTAATGTTTACTGTTTACAGTTTAATAATCTTAATTCTTCATTCTTCATTCTTCATTTCAACTTTCAACTTATAAGATATTCCACCAGTTTTTTCACTGCCAATCCGCGGTGGCTGATGCTGTTCTTCACCTCCAGCGGCATCTCGGCGAAGCTGAGGGCGAAACGGTCGGGCATGAAGACGGGGTCATAGCCGAAGCCCTCGCCGACGGAATGCCGCTCGGTCAGTATCTGCCCGTCCACACGCCCTTCGAAATACCTTGGCTCGCCATGCTCGATAAGACAGATCACCGTGCGAAAGGCGGCGCGACGGTTGGTCTGACCGTCAAGTGCCTGCAGCAGCTTGTCGATATTGTCGTCGAAGGAGCAGTGTTCGCCGGCATAGCGGGCGGAGTAGACGCCCGGGGCGCCGTGCAGAGCCTCGACCTCCAGCCCGGTGTCGTCGGCGAAACAGTCGGTATGGGTCCTTTCCCACACCCATTGGGCTTTCTGGAGGGCGTTTCCCTGCAGGGTGTCTGACGTTTCGGGTATTTCGCCCTGCAGGCCGGCCTCGGCCAAGGTGACCACATCCACCTTCCCGTCGAGCGCGGCACGCACCTCGTCGACCTTATGTGCGTTGTTGGTAGCGAATATCAGTTGTCTCATTGTTTCACGGGTTTCTTGATCAGTATGGACAGGAGCACGCTCACGACGAGGATGCCCAGGATGACTGCGAGCGACACCAGCGTGTCGATGTGCCAATGGAAGAACTCGCCGCCGATCATCTTCAAGCCGATGAAACAGAGGAGTGCGCCGAGACCGAAATGAAGCAGCCAAAAGCGGTCGGCGATGTCGCTCAGCAGGAAGAAGAGAGAGCGCAGGCCCATGATGGCGAAGATGTTCGATGTGTAGACGATGACGGGGTCGGTGGTGACGGAGAAGACGGCGGGGATGCTGTCGACGGCGAAGATGATGTCGGAGAATTCGATGACCAGCAGCACGATGAAGAGCGGCGTGAGGAGCACCTTGCCGGCATTGTCCTTGTGGAAGAAGTCGTGTCCGAAGCTCTCCTTGGTGACAGGGAAGTGCTTGCTGGCGAACTTGACCACAGGATGGTTGGCGGTGTCAATCTGTTCGTCGCTCTGCGGACGGAACATCTTCACGCCGCTGTAGATGAGTATGACGCCGAAGATGGCCAGCAGCCAGGAGAACTTGGTGACAAGGGCACCGAGGGCGAAGATGAAGACGAAACGGAGCACTATGGCACCAAAGATGCCCCAGAAGAGCACGCGGTGGTAGTACTCGCGCTTGATGCCGAAGCTGACGAAAATCATTATCATCACGAAGATGTTGTCGATTGAGAGGCTCTCCTCGAGGAAGTAGCCGGCCAGAAACTGTTCGGCCGTCTCGTGCCGGTAGGCGTTCAGCTCCGCCAGGCTGGCAAAGTCGCTCACCGAACGGCCGTGGACCCATTCGGCGTGGAAGAAGAGCAGGGCGGCGAAGCCCATGGCCAGCGCCACCCACATGGCCGTCTGCAAGGCGGCCTCCTTGACACCCACCACATGGTCCTTCTTGTGGAACACGGTCAGGTCGAGAGTTAGCATCACCACGACGAAGACCATGAAGATGATAAAGAAAAGATTGTTCATTGGCACAATAATTTTTTAAGTGTGTAGTTGTTAGTGTGTAGCAAGCAGCCTCCAACCCTCGTCGCTGTCCACTACCCACTAATAACTGACTTTATGGTAAAATATTGTGACATATTTTGGAGTTTTTTCAAAATCGGCACCTTCACCATCGGTGGAGGATATGCCATGATACCGCTTATGCAGCGCGAGTTGGTGACGAAGCACGGTTGGATGGGCGAGGAGGAGTTTATGGACCAGGTTGCCCTGAGTCAGGCAATGCCGGGCGTCTTCGCTGTCAATATGGCCACAATGACTGGCTACCGACTGCGCGGCAAGTGTGGTGCGGCGGTGGCGATAGTGGGCAACGTGCTGATGCCTATAGTATTTATACTGGCGCTGGCTATGTTCTTCCGCACCTTTCGCGAGAACCCCGTCGTAGAGCGCATCTTCATGGGATTGCGGCCTTGTGTTGTCGCCCTCATTGCCGCTCCGGTGTTCACTATGGCCAAGAGTGCAAAGGTGACGTGGAGCAACGTCTGGATACCCATAGCCTCTGCTCTGCTTATATGGATGCTGGGTGTGAGCCCGATAGTCGTTGTCCTCGTTGCTGCTCTCGGAGGGTATTTATACTCCCGCCTGCGGCATAATCCATAAACCCGATAGATATGATCTTCTGGCAGCTCTTCTACACCTTCCTTGTCATCGGCGCCTTTACCTTTGGCGGCGGCTACTCGATGATAGCACTGATACAGGGCGAGGTGGTGAACCACTGGGGCTGGATGACGGCGCAGGAGTTCACCGACCTGTTGGCTGTGAGCCAGATGACGCCGGGGCCTGTGGGCATCAACACCGCCACCTATGCGGGATACACGGCCGTCATCAATGCCGGATATCCGGCTTGGGCGGCAGTCTGCGGCTCGCTGCTTGCCTCTTTTGCGGTGATCGTCATACCGATGGCATTGGTGCTGCTCGTCAGCGGCTGGCTGCTGCGTCACACCGACGACCACAGAGTGGCCTCGGTGATGCGTGTGGTGCGCCTTGCTGTGGTGGGGCTCATTGCTGCCGCTGCATTGGGACTTGTTGGCACAGAGAGTTTTGGTGGCGTTGGCTTAAATAAACAGTTTATTGTCTCTGTGCTCATCTTCGCCGCCGTCTTCATCCTCTCGTGGCGCTATAAGAAAAGCCCGATTCTCCTCATCGTCGCATCGGGCCTTGTGGGTTTGATAGTCTATTCTATCTTCTGAAACGTTTTATGAATCTTATCGACATGCAGGCTGTGCCGAAATAGACACCGGCCTGCAGCCACAGTGCTATCAGTTCGTGTCGCACCTCGTGCAATGTGGCACCCATGGAGCTGATGCGCACAAAGCCCTGTATGCCAGGTGTTGATGGGAAGAAGTACGATACTACATACCAGAACTTGGGCATGTTGCTCTGTGGCCACACTACACCGCTGAGGAAGAATAGTATCACGCTGAAGAAGAGGCAGCAGAGCAGCATGCTCAGTCGCTCTCGGGCGAAGATGTTGCCCAGCGTCATAGCGAAGCATGTGATGGCTATCACATACGGCAGCACCAAAAGCATCACGTCCAATGGCCGCCCCAGTTGCGGCATACCGAAGAGGTATGGGATTATCCACAGGTCGAGCAGCGTGATGGGGAAGTAGATGAAGAGGAAGCATAGCAGACGCCCCAGGGTGACACGGTAGACCGACCGTGAGCGCAAACGTGGCGGTATCAGTCTCAATGCCTTACGGTTCTCGTTGGCGTCGCCGCACAGCACACAGATGCCGAAGAGCAGGGTCTGGTGCACCACCAGCATCAGCAGAGCCGGTATGAAATACGACGCATAGCCGCCCCCCGGATTATAGAGCTTCACGTCCTCGTAACCTACTGGTTCAATGGTTGCCTCGGCCTGTACGCCGGTGACACCCTCAGCCGCCTGGTGTACCAGCTGAGTGGTCTTCATCTCGTCGAGCAGCACATTGCTGCCGCCCATTAGGGCGTTCTTGTAGTAGATGAACGAGCTGATGTCGGTCACCACCGTCACGGTGCCGGTGCGTTTGTGTGCGATCATCTCGTCGTAGTCCTTGGAAAGCAGGAATATGGAGCGCACTTCATGCTCACGCAGCAGCAGTTCGGCGTCTGCGAGGTTGGCGCAACGGTAGGCCACCTTCACCTCCGGTGTTGCGTCCAACTTGTGCACGAAGCGCTTAGCGTCCTTGCCCTGCGACAGGTCGACCACCGCCACGGGCATCTCGGTGAGCATCTCCAGATGGTAGATATAGTAGTAGAGTGGGGGATAGACCACTGTGGCGAGGAAGAATATCACTATCGTAGTCTTGTCGCTGAACACGCGGCGCACCTCGGCGGCGAACACGTCCCACGTGTCCTTTATGTTGTTCATGATACGCTTCAGCATGCCGTCCTCCTTTCAAATTGGCGGTTGAACATGGCGCTGCCTATGATGGCCAGCACTCCGAAAGCCACCAGCTTAGCGGTTTGTGGCCAGAGCACCTCCATTCCGTTGCCGAAGAAAGCTATGTCGCGCATTACGAGGAAATAGTGCCTCAACGGGAACACCTCGCTGAAGGCCTGCATCGGCAACGGCATTGCGTCCACCGGGAACGAGAAGCCGCACATGGTGAAGCTCAATGTGGCGTAGGCCGACGTCAGGCTCATCGCCACCGACGGGTCGGGCACACAGCCCATCAGGAATATGGAGGCGCACTGGCCTGCCGTTATCATCAGCAGCCCGTGCAGCGTAAGCAGCAGCCAGCTACCCTCGAAGGGCATTCCCATCGGGCCGTACATGATGAAGTTGGCCACCACCAGCAGCATCGTGTAGTAGCATGTGTACGGAAACGCTTTCCCAACCATCGCCTTCAGGCCGTTGCCACCTGCCTTGCGCATCCACGACTTCACCGTCCGCTCCTGCCGCTCGCGACCTATCACGTAGGCCGTGTGCAGTATGGCTATCAGTGCTATGATACCTGGTATCAGCGTGGTCATCAGGTAGATGCAGTAGCTCGCTTTGGTATTGCCTATAGGGTGCGTGTCGAGCGCCACCGGCTGTATCATGCCCATTATGGCGTCGTCCTTGACCCCTTTCTTGCGCAGCACCTCGCGCTGTACGGCACCTGCCGCCAGTTTGCCCATTGTGGCCAGCTGCCGGTAGCTCAGCGAACCCGCCAGCAGGTACGACTGGTTCGTGTAGAGGCAGAACCGTGGGGCGTGGAATTGCAGCAGCTCGTTGTACGTGCCCGCCGGTATCTCGTAGAAGGCGAATATCTCGCCCCTTTGCATCGCCTGTCGGGCCTCTGTGTGGTTGTCGTACACGGCGGCTATGGTCACACCCTGCGTGGCCTCCAGCTCGTGGCACAGGCGGCGCGAGAGGTAGCTGTGGTCGAGGTCCACCACAGCTACGTGCAGCTTCTGCGGCTGCCCCTCCTGCGTCATGGTGGCGAAGAAGACAAACGACAGCGCTACGGCCAAAGTCAGGATGACCAGATAGCGAGGACTATGCCAAATCCGCCGCAACTCCCTATTTGCTACTCTCCACACCGATTATTTCACTGCTCCAATATAGCCGTCATCCCGGGTTTCAGCCCTTCGATGTGTTCCAGCGGCACCACCTTCACGTCGAAGCTCTTTACGTCATACTGGCCGTTGGTCTTGGTGGCACGCCATGTGGCGTAGCTGGCCATAGCCTGCACCTTGCGTACCGTGCCACTGTAGGTCTGCTCGCCGAGGGCAGGAATACGCACCTGCACAGTGGCGCCCACGTTGATGTCCTGCAGGCGGTCTTCGCGCACGGCGAAGAAGAACCAACTGTCGTCCATGTCGAGGATGCTCACCACCGGCGAACCGGTGCCTATCAGGTCGCCTACCTTGGCGAAGAGCTCCACAACCTCGCCGTCGCAGGGGGCAATCAGGTAGCTGTCGTCAAGGTAGCTCTGCACCTCGGCCACAGCGCCGCCGGCACGTCCCACGAGGGCCGCTGCGGCGTCGATGTCCTCTCGCTGTGCACCCTCCTTGGCCATCAGGTACTGCTGCTCGGCAGCCGCGCAGTCGGCCTGCGCCACCTTGTACTTGGCCTCCACCTCGTCATACTGCTGTGCGCTCACCACGCCCTTCTCCTTCAGCCCCTTCACGCGCTCATAGCTCTTGCGGTACACCTCCTCGGCGGCCTTTGCTTTCTGCCACACCTGGTAGGCCATCTCCTTCTGCTGGCTGCGGGCGCCGGCCTGTGCCTTACGGCTCTGTGCGCTGGCGGCGCTGCGTGCGGCCTCGGCCTGAAGCATCTTGGCGTCGACCTGACGGCTGGCAATGTGCGCCAGCGTGTCGCCGCGACGCACCCGGTCGCCCTCCTTCACATAGAGGGTGTCTATGTGGCCGGGCACCATGTTGCTAACACGGTACTCCGAAGCATCGGCCTCGCCGGTGATCAGCTCTTTCTGCGGCTTCAGGGCCAGTATGCCCACAATCAGGATGGTGACCACCGTGGCAATCACCACCGCCAGTCCGGCCCACAGACTTTTGTTATTCTCTTTCATATAATCTCAATTTTCAATTCTCAATTATCAATTCTCAATTTCCCAGCGCCTGTTTCAAATACACCTTGCCCATCGCAATCTCGATGTTAGCATCGATAAGCTCTGTGCGAGCCTGCAGCCACGCCGTCTGCGCCATCATCAGGTCGCTGCTGCTGCACATGCCTGCCTTGAAGCTCTCGTCGGCAAGCCGCAGGTTCTCTTCGGCCTGCACCAGGCTGCTCTCGCACTGCACTTTCTTCTTGTATGCCAGCTCCAGCTCGTAGCGCACCTTATTCACCTGCAGCTCTATCAGTTCACGAGCCTCCTCGGTCTGGAGGGCAATCTCACGGCGCTTGGCCTTAGCAGCCTTGATGGCGTAGATGCCGCCCACGTGCACCAGCGGAATATTGACCACCACGCCGGCCATCCATGTGCCGCCCCACGTGTTGCTGAAGCCGTCGAACACATTGGGGTTGCTCAGCAGGTAGCCGCCGCTTACGGCTATGTTGGGCTTCAGCGTGCTGGCGGCCATGCGCACCCCCTCGCGGGCTATGCTGTCGCTGATGCGCAGCATCCTCAACTCCCCGCGGCGCTCATAGACCTCCTGCAGAGAGATCCCATTGAACGGCTCGCTTTTGATGGTGCCGTCGTCATGAACCGTCTCATCAAATGGCCCTACAATATAGTCGCTCTCCAGCGGCATGCCGCACCTTTGGGCCAGCAGCATCTTGGCCAGCGCCAGCCCGTTGGTGGCCTTGGTGAGGTTCATCTGAGCCTCGTTGCGCTTCACACGCACCTTCGCCAGGTCGCCCTTGGTGGCCATCTCGGCCTCAACGGCGAGCTGTACGTTGTGCTCCAGCGTGTCGAGCAGCGCGGCATACTGCTCTGCCAGCTCCTTCTTGTGCTGCACGCTCACCACCTGCCAGTAGGCTGCATCCACGTTCACCAGCAACGCCTCGCGCTCCTTGTTGTATTCCAGGCCGCTCAGCTCGTTGAGCAAGCGTGCCGTGCGGTAGGCCGCAACCAGCTTGCCGCCCATGTAGACGGGCTGCGTCAGCGTGAAGGTCGCCACACCCATGTTGCGCGTGTCGGTCTCCATGCCCTGCACAATCTCCTCGCCGATGCCGTTCATGTGAGGGCCGAGGTTGGAATTGGCGAGGGCGTTGTCCAGGCGTGTCGATATGGCCGTGCCCACCACCGGGATATCGTCGAACTCATTGTGCAGCGCAGTGCTGAGGTCGCCCACCATCTCGTCGCCCATGTGGCTGATGCGCTGCTTGTTGTCGTTGCTCAGCAGGTTCACCTGCTTCTCCATCCACATGTAGCCGCCGTTGGCGCTCACCTTTGGCAGCATCTGCCAGAGGGCTACCTTGCGCAGTGCCTCGGTCTCCTCGCGCTTCACCTCGCTACGCTTCAGTCCGGTGTTGGCCCTCAGCGCCCGCGCGCGGCAAGTGTCGAGCGACAGCACCTCCTGCGCCCCTGCCGCACTGGCCAGTGTCAGTGTAATTAGTGTTATTATCAGTCTTTTGCGATACATAGCCTACTTTTTAACGGGTTGCAAAGATACAATTTAAAACCCTTATAATTATATTAAACAATCCTAAAAAACATATCAAAGAGAACTACAGGCACTTCACACGGTGCCTATCCATGTTGCACTACATCGTCGGTGCATGTGGCACTCCGTGCAAGTGGTATCCTTCTACGCCCCCGCTCCGACTCCCCTCCGTAGTCTCTCCGACTGTTTAACGGTTTTTTGTCAGAGGAGGGTCGGAGCGGTCACGTAGAGGGTACGGTGCGGCCCCGTTATAACATAACTCTGTGTTTTGCCAAGATGCTAGGCACCAAAGGTTAAAAAAATTATTTGACTGGTTGTACAATAAAAGGGGAGGGGTGTCGTTATACGATATAAATAAATGAATATCCACGTATAAAAATAACAAACCATGAAAAGCATAGCAATACTTACCGGTGGCGGTCCCGCTCCCGGAATGAACACTGTGGTGGCCTCGGTGGCCAAGACTTTCCTGCGCGACGGTTATCGCGTCATCGGTCTGCATGGCGGTTACAGCGCCTTGTTCACCGACAAGCCCCGCATGCAGGACCTCGACTTCCTGACGGCCGACGAGATTTTCAACAAGGGCGGCAGCATCCTGAAGATGAGCCGTTTCAAACCCACCCCCGAGGATTTCGAGCAGCGTTTCAACCTGAAACTGTTCACCGAAAACGAGATCAAACTCCTGGTCACTGTGGGTGGCGACGACACCGCCTCGACGGCCAACCGCATTGCCAAGTTCTTGGCCGACAAGCACTACCCGATTGCCAACATCCATGTCCCCAAGACCATCGACAACGACCTGCCGCTGCCCAACTCGAGCCCTACCTTCGGCTACAACAGCGCCAAAGCGCAGGGGTGCGTGCTGGCCACCGCCGTGATGGAGGATGCCCGCACGAGCGAGAACTGGTTTGTGGTCTCGGCCATGGGCCGCTCGGCCGGCCATCTGGCTCTCGGCATCGCTGGCGCCTGCCACTATCCGATGGTCATCATCCCGGAGTTCTTCAACAAGACCGAGATTACCGTCGACAAGATTATCAACATGGTGGTGAGCTGCATCGTGAAGCGCAAGCTGATGGGCATCAACTACGGCGCCGCCATGATTTCGGAGGGTGTGTTCCACAGCCTCAGCGACGAGGAAATCAAGAACAGCGGCATCCACTTCAGCTACGACGAGCATGGCCATCCCGAACTGGGCAAGGTGTCGAAGGCCCATATCTTCAACGACCTGCTGGAGCGCAAAGCCAAAGAGATAGGTCTGAAGGTGAAGACGCGTCCGGTGGAGATTGGCTACGAGATTCGCTGCCACACGCCTATCGCCTTCGACCTGACCTATTGCTCGCTGATGGGCATGGGGGTGCACACGCTCTTCAACCAGGGTTGCACAGGCTGCATGGTGTATGTGGACCAGCAGGGTGCCGTGTCGCCGCTGTACCTGAAGGACCTGCAGGACCCCGCGACGGGCAAGATTCCGCCGCGTCTGGTGAATGTCAACTCCAACAAGGTACAGTCCTACGTCAACGACATCATGGACTACATCACCCCCGCCGACTACGAGGCGGCCAAGAAATACCTGCCGAATCCAGAGGTGTATGACTTCAAGAAAATCCTCAATTGGTGAATGTAAAATGAAGAATGAAGAATTAAGAATTAAGAATTGGCTACCGCGAATTGTTGCCGCCATCCTTATTCTTAATTCTTCATTTTTCATTCTTAATTCTGCACAAGCGCAGAGCAAGCAGCAGCTGGAGAAAGACAAGGCGCAGGTAGAGCAGGAAATCAAGCGGCTCAACAACGACCTTATCAAAGCCCGGAAGAACAGCAAGGCCGGACAAAAGGAGCTGAACCTGTTGGAGCAGAAGATAAAGCAGCGCACACGACTTATCAACAACATCAACGGACAGCTCAACGTGTTGAGTCTCCAGATGGTGCAGACACAGGACAGCCTGACGCTGGTGCGCTCGCAGGTGGACTCGCTGAAGACGGAATACGCCCGTGTGGTGCGGGTGCTGTACGGCGAACGCGGCTCGCTCGACAAGCTGGTGCTGCTGCTCGACACAAAGAGCTACAATACGGCATACTTGCGGACCAAGTATTTCCGTGACTACTCACGCTACCGCCGTCGCCAGGCGGCTTTCATCCGCCAGAAGGAGGAGGAGCTGAACGAGGTGGGGGTGCAGCTGGCGCGCCAGCAGCAGGAGACGACCAGCCTTTTGGCGCAAGAGCGTCGCCAGAAGGAACAACTGTCGCAGGAACGCAAAGAGCGACAGCAGAACCTGAAGAAGAGCAAACAACAGGAGAAGCAGCTGCAGCAGCAGATTGACAGGAAAGAGAAGCAGAAACGTCAGCTGCAGCAGCAGATACAGAGGATAATCAACGAAGAGATAGCCAAAGCCGCCAAGGAGAAGAAGGCTGCCGCGGGCGCCGGCGCAGGCAAGAGCAACAGCGCAACGGCCACCAGTACTGCCGATGTGGCGTTGAGCAACGACTTCGCCTCGAACAAGGGCAAACTCCCGTGGCCTGTCTTTTACACCAAGGTGGTGCGCGAGTATGGACGCTACACCCATGCCTCAGGTGGACAGAACATGAACAACGGCATTGATCTGCAGTGCAAAAGCGGAGCCTCGGTGCAGGCTGTCTTCAACGGCACCGTGAGCCGCGTCTTCACCTGCCCCAACGGCACCCGCGGCA